>NZ_KV791098.1:0-47556 GCF_001807855.1 Streptococcus sp. HMSC10E12 | reverse complement strand
GAAGAGCAAGCCACCCGTTCTCACGGGTGGTTTTAACTATTCCGTTTATGAAGAAAATATTAGTAGGGCTTAGATCCCTGTGCAAAATTCCTCGTTTATGCACTAGAGATATAGTGTGAAGTATTTGCCGTAAAATATTAAATTTTGATTCATCTGGTAATTCGCTTTCTTTAATATAATTAGCAAAAGTAAAATCCGCTTTTTCCATTGTGTAGGAATAATTATCGATATTAAAGTCATATACATTTATAATACTTTCAATATCTGAACATGATTTTGTAATTTCAAACTCTCTACGAAATCGACTTCTTAGCGATTCATGTCTAACCGAGTCTTCATTTAATTTTTTTAATACTAATCCTGTAGATTTTTGTAGAAAAATATCTGCAAATCCACCTTTTCCGATTTCTACTAAATCTTGATTGGTTTCTACTAAGAAGAATTCATTGCCTTTTTTTGACAAATACAATGAATAAATTGAGCAGACTTTATTTAATTCCGTTAAAACCTTTTGTTGGTATTCTAAAGAATCAACTTCACCTTTTTAACGTTCTGTTAAAAGATATTGTTTGCTCAATATAATGCTGAAAAAAAGATCAAGTTTACCAGTTTCAGAGAAACTTAGTAATTTATCATTTACATAAACCCATCTTGTTGGGAACCCTTGACGGTAAACATCACTAAAACCGAAATAGCTATTAAAAAAGTCTACTAACTGTGGGCCAGTTTTATAGGTAAATAATTCTGTTTCATCCCCACAGAATATTTTTGCAAGTGTTTTGTAAAATTCTGGATTGATCAATAACGATACCTCTATCATAAATAAGCTAATAGATTCATTATAGCACTATAAATAAAGAAGACTATCTTTGTAATACACTTACTTAATTTTTTATATATCAACAATTTATTTGGTCAATTTAATTTGCTTAATTGACAGAAAAATGAAAGATCTCATTCAATCAGATCTATTTATTTTTTATGAATAAGTTGTACAACCTTGCTAAAGGTTGATATAAAGCTATTTATAAATCACTTGGACACAAACCGTGTCCAATCAGATTTTACGATAAAAAGGTAGAGAAAAAGGTAGAGTTTGAATTGAAATACAGTGCAATAAACTGCAATTGACAAAAAGAAAAAACGCTTGAAATCAGCGTTTTTCTTTTGTATTGATTCGTATTGAATCCTTATTTTACTTCTGTAAAGGTTTATTAGTGTTATTTCAGCATGCTATAAACGCTGTTATATCAACGTTTTTGAGTTCCTGTCTAATAAAATGTAGTCAAAAATGTAGTCATTTTATTAAGATGTAAGTTTGGCAATTTCTTTGAGGTAAATATCAACAGCCTCAGACTTTTTCTTAGGTGCTAGTTCAGCATAGGTGTCCATGGTTGTCTTGATTGACTTATGCCCCATTCTGATTTGGAGCTCTTTCCAGTTTGCACCTGCATTAAGCATCATAGAAGCATGTGTGTGACGAAACAGATGGAAACCATAATCAGGTAAGCCAAGCTCTGAGAGGCGCTTTTTAAGCGTTGTACGCTCGTTTCTATCGCACATATAATTCCCATAGATAGTCGGGAAAATAAGGTCTGTAGGGGGTAAATCGTACTTTTCAAAGTAAGTGTTCATCTCATTATGAAAATCTCTAAGGTCTTCCAATGTTTTTCTAGGAACGGCGACCCTGCGATTTCCTGAGTCTGTTTTAGCGCTATTTTTGCAGACAACCTCCCCCTTGATGCCAAGCTTTTTATTGGCAGCTCTCCACATAAGTGTTTTGGTAACAATAAGCTCATTGTTATCAAAATCAAGGTCATGAACGGTCATTGCAAGCAGTTCATTGATACGCAAAGCAGAAGCTAGCAAGGTATCACATATGACCTTAAAACGTCTATTAGCCCGTGTATTTGGTAAGCTACTTAGATAGTTCAGCCAAGTTGCTAAATCATCTTCATGTAACACCATAATACGCTCTTTAGATGGTTTTGGTTTAGGTGGGATTTTTATTGTTTTAGCTGGGTTATAAGAGAGTTCAAAGTTGGTAATACCGTAGTCGAAAATATCACTTAATTTATAGATAACAGCCCCAAACTCTTTGGCATGTCCTTTTTTAGACTTTTTAGCGCCTGATTCCACAGATTTCTTTGATTGTTGAGCAAGTTTGTTTACCCATACTTGAATATCAACAGATTTTATTTCCTCAGGCTTATAAGTACCAAATTTTGGAATGATATAAGTATCTAAGTATCCTCTAACACGGTTGATAGTATTTTGTGAGGTCACCCATGTTACAAAGCTAGTGAACCACGCTTCTGCGAGTTCTTCAAAATTATTGATGACAAGAGTCTCTTTTAAGGTAGCCCCTTTTTCTTCAAAGTCTAGTCTAGCCTGCATGATTTTTCGGTCAAGACTTCGTAAAGTTTTGGCAGTGATGGATGAGGTGACTTTTTTACCAGTCTTAACATCAATCCCAATATAAACACCTCTTTGAGTGTAGCTGATTGTACCGTTGTTTTTTGTAGTTTTTGTTATCTTTCGATTGTTGTGAATGATAGTTTCTTTTTGCATAGTAGCCTTCTTATTTCGGATATATAAAAGGCTAAAATAACAACCTCACATTTATTTATTGTGATAGTTTTATTTTAGCACATTTTGGATTAAGGAGTTAAGTATTTTATAACATCTTCCATTTTGTAATAGACTGTACGTGTTCCTTCTATAGGAGGTTCAAGCCTCTTTAGACCAGTTTTCTCCCACGATTTTAAGGTGTTAGGAGAAATCTGAAGAATTGACAACAATTCCTTTTGAGTGACGATGTTAGAGCTTTTCTGTTGTTCTTGTTGATGTTGAATGATGGTTAATAAGGTATTTAACAATTGTTCAATTTGGGTTAATTTGGCATATTCATTATTGGTCATTATCGTTGTCCTTTCCATAGCCTGAGTGACGACGAGAGTCAAGATATTTCGCAAAGAAGTAGGTTTTATCAACTATAACACTCAGTAGTAATGGGTTTTCCTCACGAGCATATATGACAAGATTATTAAACTCTGTGAAATTATGCTCCTCAATAGTATCAATCACAGTCGAAAGAAATTCATCGTTGTTATTGCTTATAAGAAATTTATCAAGTTCAAAGCCACACCCTGATTCAATATCCTCGATATCGTAAGGTGTCTTTTCAGGATTTTCAGCATGGATAAAGTAATCATACATACCTTTAGGGGACATGACGATTTCAACGTGACTAGGTGTGTTTAGTTTCTCTGTCAAAAGTTCTGAGACTTGCGAGTAGCTTTTAAGTGAATCAAAGAACAAAGCGCCATGTTTATGCGACTTCTTAAACTCACCTGTTTGTCTATTGACATCTTTATCATGCCATGGACTGAGCACAAAGGGGACGTGCATTTCTTCAAGGATTTCCAAATAGTTTTCAGGAGCACTCTCTTGATAGAGAAGGAAAGCCCATTTGTTAGAACGTTTTTCTTTTGCCATAGGCAGGTACCTCGTTTCTAGTTCTTATCTGTTAGGAGAATTTTAGGGTGATTTTGGTAGTCTTGTTTCAAAACTGTGATTATTGATTATTGGTGTAATGGGGGTCGTAGTAGCCCCATTACATAGCTAAGTTAGAGAGTTTGAAAGGGCAGTGCCTTTGGCTTTCACTTTGTGAGCCAAGCACCGCCCTTTCCTTATCTTCTTGTAGCTTTAAACCAGAGCTTATTTCCTTCCCGATTAGGTGAAGAAAAATAATAATTTGGATTACGGCTAGAAATTTCTTCCTTGATATGAGCCTCCATATCTCTCAGAAGTTTCTGAGCTTGTTGTGTCCTTGGATATTTGAGAAAGACGACAACAGTGCTTTTTCTGACATCAACAGTTGCTTTTCCTACTGTTTGGTTGAAATTTTTAAGAATTGGATTGAATTTTGTTATGGTTGTCTGATTATCAATCGTGATAGCAGACTCTGATTTATCATCTTGTCTGAGAAATTGTCGCAGGCGTATCGTCTGGTAGACAGACTTGAAGTAGTTCAAAATACTATCGTTAATCATTCGTTGGGTTAACTCAACGATAATCAGAGAAACAGCAACTAGTACAAGTATGGTGGCTATTTGGCTTGTGTAGCTTCCTAGAAGAATAAGTTTATTTTGGATAATGATGATAAAACTATTCAAAGATGGGATATCAAAATCTCCAAACAATTTTACAAGCAGATTGAAAGCGAAACTGAGTATGAAGCTAATTAGCCCAACGAAAAGAAGGGAGGAAATAAGATTGTATGATTTTTGAAAGAAAGTCTTTTTCATGTTTAGAGTATACCTTTCTTAGCGTAGTAGGTAGGACAAAGAAGAGGAAGAACTTGATAGGGATGTTCATTGTCGATGATTTGGATGAGTCCTGTTCCCTTACCTATTGGGATAACAATTCCTTCAGGGTCTAAGTCAGGAAAGAGAAATTGTGTCGTTTTCTTATTGATATTCCCTATTTGAACCAGTACATTCAATTGTTCACGAACTGATACAGGTATTGTATTGTGGTCAAACCTCTGGCTGACTAAAAATAGGTGGACTTTAGTGGCACGTCCAAGTAAAGCAATTTGAGACAAGAGTGAAAAGAATGAATCCTTAATAGTCTTGTTTACTCCTTCACTCAAGGCAAGTACCTCATCAATGACAACTGTCAAATGGTCAAATTGATGTTCAGGATTGTCGTAAAGTATTTCTTGGCGTTGCTGAATGAGATTTAGACAATTGCTGAGATTTTCATTGATTTCCGAAACAAAATCTGATTTTGAACGGTTCTTTTGAGGATGAATGACGGCAATACCATTTTCACGAGCCCAGCGAGACGGCGTATCAAACTTTGGGTCTACAATAATAAGTTCAGAATAATTTTTTAATAAACTTAGAAAGTAGGTAAGAGCATATGACTTCCCAGAGCCACTATTACCAGCAATTGCTAGCGAAGTGACCTTATTAAAGTTTAGAGTAAGATTTTTCATAATTGGAAGAATATCTTTTTCCTGCATTTTTGAAAATTCCTCTAAATCTGAGATGACTAAACGCTCAGAAACACCTTTTTTCCAAGGAAAGAAAAGCCCTCGCTGAACATGTATGTCATCAGTATCTAATGCCATGAAATAGGCTGAATTTTGCTTTAAGAGGGTATAACGTGGGTAAAGGGAAGCATTGGCAATCAAGAAAATTTTCTGATAGAGTTCATCATCAATGATATAACCTGCAGGTAAGCGAGGAATAAACAGAAAGCCGTCAGACATAATCTTAGTATCAAAGCTGTTGGTATAGCTAGTTTCCCCCTGCATGAGGGCTCCAAGTCCCATATTGAGACTTTGGAGCAGGTATTGAGCTAGTTCTTTATTCGTCATCATTTAACCTCCTTAATATTAGTAGCACGGAAATAGACATTATAGCCAACTTCACAGGCTTCTAGGTTCTCAAATTCAACCATAGTCATATAGGCAGGCAGTGTTACCTCAGATTCAAATTTCACTTGGAAGAGTGGAAGTCCTTTTTGAGAGAACCAAGCTTTATGAGCAATAATTTCCCCTGTTGGCTGACCGTCTTCAAATCTCATTTGAGGTTCAAGTTCAGTGCTCAAGCAATGAATTGCTTGTTTGATGTCAATATATTCAGTTGCTGTATTGGCTGAGTAGCCACCTTTGCGATTACGAGTTTTCATAGTTTTCACCATTTATCTTTCATTGTGTTTGTAGAGTTAGGTCGATGTGCTCCTTTTTAGTCTTGAGCTGGACTCTTGTTAGGTCATAATTTCTTACCTCCTTATCTATAAGGAGAAAAAAGCAGGAAATTGGTAGTTCCTGCTATAAGTTTTTTAGAAATATTTTCCGAGTTCTTCTTTTAGGATATTAAGGGTGTCCTCATAGTGCTTTTTAACGGTTTTATGGCTCTTGAATGGTGTCTCTTTCGTCAGTTGTAGTGCAGAAGTGCCATAGAGTGCAATTTCTAAGAAAATATGAAGGTCAACTTCTGGAAGCTTAGAGAGGATATTGTAGAGGTGTTCATTACGCTCCTTGATAAGTAACTGTTCAATGGGGTTATAAGTATTATCAGGATATAAATCCATAAGCTCCGTTGCTCGTCCTTCGTTCGTAACAGTAGCATTTAGACTAGTCTTGCCATAATAGCGTTCCTTGCGTTCAAGGTTATCCATTGCTTGACTGAGCAGTTTATCAACTCCGCTCCAATCGCCACTCTTAACAGCATTTGCAATTTTACGTTCACGTTTATCTTCGACTTTGTTAGTCATAAAGTTTCCTTTCCGTCCTAGGACGGAAGAGAAACACAGTAGTTTGCCGAATTGAGTATGAAAAAATGCACACCAAAGAAACGGCGAAACAGTTGGCACAGTCTACACCTGATGATGTAGCTATGTTCTGAGTTTCAATCCGTCCGTTTGATGCGCATCAATATAGGACTATAAAAATGATTTTGTTAAGATTTTCATCTTATGTTTACATTGTAGTTGATGGTAATCACTTTTCCCATGACCTGTTAGTTCATGTGTTTTAGGGTGACTGTTAAGGGATTTTTATAGTATAAAGTTCAAATTATGGGCTAATTCTGTGATAAAACATGAACTCCTAGTTCATAAAACACGTAACTTTTTTCAAAAACTTTTCTCACGTGATATAATAGTAGTAAGTAAAATTTGATTAGGAGAACAGTTGTGAAACAATCTAACAACACAACACAACACAGCACAGCAGGTAGTTTCTACCTTTTTTCAGCACGCAAAAAAACACCTTCACTCACTAAGAATGGAGGTGCTTTTTAATGGCTAAAAAAACAGTTTCTAAAGAGGCAACTCTAGAGCAAATTCTTTTTAATTGCCGTAATGCTTTACGTGGAGCAGGTGGAACAGAAAAGAACCGCGATGCCGTTATTGGTCTAGTCTTTATTAAATTTGCTAGTGATAAGTTTGAAAATCGCCGTCAGGAGATTAGTCGTGAATATGCTGACAAACCTGAATTGGTAAAGATTTTAGCAGAGAAGAAAGACTCATACACTTCACAGAATGTATTCTATCTTGAACCAGAGAGTCGCTGGTCTTATCTTGTTCAAGAATCAAGCTCCAATGATATAGCTATTAAAATTGACACAGCCATGGCAACGATTGAAAAGGATAATCCTTCTCTGGAAGGTGCTCTTTTGTCAAACTTCTATGCTGGCTTAGGTGCCGAGATTAGAACCTTAAAGAACTTGATTGACGAAATCAATAAGATTGACCAAAATAAATTCCATGAAGAGGATTTGATTGGGCGTGTTTATGAATATTTCATGCAATCTTATGCAGTGATGAGTACCAAAGAAGAGGGGGAGTTCTATACTCCGCCTTCAGCAGTTAAGTTGATTGCTGAACTTATTGAGCCATATTCTGGGCGAGTTTATGACCCTGCTTGTGGTTCTGGAGGAATGTTTGTTCAGTCTATGAAATTCGTTGAGCAACACCATGGCAACAAAAAAAGCATTTCTATCATTGGTCAAGAAAAGAACCCTGATACCCGTCGCTTGGCAAAAATGAATCTTGCGATTCGAGGAATTTCATATAACCTCGGGAATAAGCCTTATGGCGAAAGTTCGAGCTTTACAGATGACCAACATAAGGATATGAAGGTTGTGACTACATCATGGCTAATCCGCCATTCAACTTAAAAGATTGGCGTGGGAAAAAAGAGTTGCTAAATGACGCTCGCTGGGAAGGATATAAAGTCCCACCTGCTTCAAATGCCAACTATGCTTGGATTCTGCACATGTTATCGAAATTAGATGTGACGGATGGTGTCGCAGGCTTTCTTCTGGCTAATGGTGCTTTGAATGCCGATGGTGTAGAGTATGAAATCCGTAAACAGCTCATTGAAAATGATAAGGTCGAAGCGATTATTGTCTTACCTCGTGATATGTTCTATACGACAGATATTTCAGTAACGCTTTGGATTTTGAACAACAATAAAAAAGGTGGCCTGAAAAACGGTCATCAATACCGTAATCGTGAACATGAAATTCTTTTCTGTGACTTAAGGCGATGGGATGACCATGTAGAGCAATATGTTGTCGAAAAAGGAAAGAAAAAGAAAAAAACAGTCTTGACTGATAAGCAAATTGCTGATGTAAAAGCAATTTATCACTCCTGGCAAACAGGTGAGGGCTATGAAGATGTAGCTGAATTATGCAAATCAGCAAGTCTTGAGGAGATTCGCAAAGCTAACTATTCTCTTGCACCATCAAAATATGTAGAATTCATCGACCACGACTTAGAAATTGACTATGACACTGAAATGGCACGTATTCAAGCAGAAATGAAGGAGCTTTTAAAACTAGAGAAAAAATCTCAAGCTAGTATGGAAAAAGCATTTAAGGGTATTGGGTATGAATTATAAGCTAATAGAATTAATTGAACAAGTATCTGTAAAGTGTGGTACAGAGAATCATAACAATATTTCTGGAATAAACATTCAAAAACGCTTTATGCCTTCTAAAAATTCAGGTTCTAATACATCAAACTATAAAATCGTTGGTCACAATCAGTTTGCATGTAATTTAATGCACGTAGGCAGAGATGAAAAAATTCCTATAGCTTTAAACTTTGATAATCAAGAAATTGTCGTATCTCCTGCATATACAGTCTTTAGGGTTATCGATACTTCCATTGTCAATATTGATTATCTAAATATGATATTCACTTCGTCTGAGTTTGACCGATATGCTTGGTTTTGTACGGATGCTTCTATTCGAGGTAATTTGGATTGGGAGAGGTTTTTGGACATCCAACTCGATCTCCCACCTCTCCATGTTCAAGAAAAGTATGTAGCGATTTATAAAGCCATGTTAGCCAATCAAAAAGCTTATGAGAATGGCTTGGAAGATTTGAAGCTTGTTTGTGATGCAGAGTTAGATATTTTCAAGAGAACCTGTCAATTTGAATACGTTGGAAATCTCTTTAGCGAGGTTGATAAAAGAAACACTGGGAATCAGTTATCAAATGTCTTAGGAATAAATATCAATAAAGAATTTATGGCATCAAAATCAACTTCTGAAAAACTTGAGCGGTATAAGATTATAGAGAAAGACCAACTTGCATACAGCTCAATGCAGACAGGTAGAGATGAAGTTATTCGTATCGCCTTATATTCAGAAGATGAACCTGCGTTGGTTTCACCAGCCTATTCTATTTTAGTAACTAAAGAAAATGTATTACCAGAGTATATTATGATGTGGTTTAGTAGAAAAGAAGTGGATAGACTCGGGTGGTTTTTGAGTGACAGTAGTATTCGAGCAAATTTAGATTTGAAAAGATTTTATGAAATTAAAATCCCTATTCCTGACATCCATATTCAACAATCTATTGTAGATATTTACAATGCCTATATCACACGCAAGCAAATCAATGAGAGGCTTAAGAAGCAAATCAAGGATATTTGCCCTATTTTGATTGCTGGGGCGATAAAGGAGGCGAATGCCAATGCCTAAATTTACCGAAGCTCAGCTTGAAGAAGCCATTATTGAGCTTTTTCAAGAACAAGGCTATGACTATATCAATGGCGATAAACTTCATCGCAAGTATGATGAGATTCTACTGGAAGAAGATATGAGGGAGTTTCTGAGCCAGTGCTATTCAAATCTAACCGCTACAGAACTTGAAAAGGTCATCAATAAAATTAAATATGTCCCTAACACTCCACTTTATATGGGGAACCGTGAAGCGTTTTATCTAGTAAATGAGGGTTTTAACTTAGTTCGTGATGACTCAGCGCTAGCACCGATTCATATTGAGTATATTGATTTTGAGAATCCAGAAAATAACATTTTTAAAGTTGTTAATCAATATACTGTTCAAGATGTCCGTGAGCGACGACCTGACCTGATTCTCTTTATCAATGGGATTCCTGTTGCTATTTTTGAGTTTAAAACAGCCATTCAGGAGACAACAACTGTCTATGACGCTTGGAAGCAGATTACCATTCGCTACAATAGGGATATTCCATCTCTGATGAAGTATGCTTTCTTGTCAGTTATTTCTGATGGAGCTAATACCAAGTTGGGTTCTATCTTCACTCCTTATGAATACTACTATTCATGGAATAAGGCAAATGATGATGAGAAGGTATCTAACGGTATCTCTGCTCTTTTGACCATGATTCATGGAGCTTTTGCCAAAGATAGAGTGGTGGCTATTTTACGAGATTTCATCTACTATCCTGATTCTGATAAGAAGGATACAGCTATCGTGACACGCTATCCTCAGTTTTTTGCAGCCAAAAAGATGTTGGAAAATATCAAATTGCATTTAAAACCTTATGGAGACGGCAAAGGAGGTACTTACTTTGGTGCGACTGGTTCAGGTAAGACCAATACCATGCTTTTCTTGTCACGCTTGCTAGCTACACATGACCGAGAAACCTTCAAATCTCCAACGGTGATTATTTTGGTTGACCGTGAGGATTTAAGCGACCAGACTAGTAAACTTTTTGAAGGGTCAAAACGTTACCTGAAAACAGAAAAAGTTAAAACGATTGGAAGTCGAGCAGAACTTAAGCAAGAGTTATCTATCAATGAAAGTGGTGGTGTTTACATTACCACGATTCAAAAATTTGAAGAGGCGACAGGACTGCTTTCGGAACGGACAAATATCATCTGTATTTCAGATGAGGCACACCGTACACAGACCAATGTAGGTTCTAAGCTGAAGTACACAGAGGCTGGCGTTGAAACTTCTTACGGCTTTGCAAAGTATCTGAGGGACTCATTTCCAAATGCGACTTATGCTGGTTTTACAGGAACACCAATTGATGAGACTATCCATGTTTTTGGTGAAGTGGTTGAATCTTACACAATGAAGGAATCAACAGATGACGGCATTACGGTTCGTATTTCCTATGAACCACGTCTAGCGCGTGTTATCACGAATGAAGAACAGGTTGCTGAGATTGACAACTATTACAAAGAAGTTGAGGAACAAGGTGCCAATATTGAGCAGATAGAGGCAAGTAAACGTACCATGTCTAAGGTGACACAAATTTTAAATCACCCAGACCGAATCCGAAAAGTAGCTGATGATATTGTTGAACACTATGAAAAGGTAGTTAGTGAGAAACCTGAGATTGTTCAAAAAGCCATGGTTGTTTGTTCGAACCGTGAACATGCTTTTAACGTTTACCAAGCTATAAAATCAGTTCGTCCAGAATGGTTCATTGCGAAGAAAACAGAGCGTGAGGACTTATCACCGCAGGAACTAGAGAAGTTAGAATCTCTTCCTAAAGTCAATATAGTTGCAACTCGTAGCCAAGATGATGTCAAGGAGATGTATGATTTATTGGGAGATGCTAAACACCGTAAGATGTTAGACGCTCAATTTAAAAACAATGATTCAAACTTTCAAATTGTTATTGTAGTGGATATGTGGATTACTGGGTTTGACGTACCATCCCTTGCCGTTATGTACATTGATAAACCCCTTCAAAAACATACCCTCATTCAGACGATTTCCCGTGTAAATCGCGTCTTTGAAGGGAAAGACCATGGTTTGGTAGTTGACTATATCGGAATCAAGAGAGCCATGTTAGAAGCCATCAAAACCTATGGTGGTGAGCAAGAAAGTCCGATTGATGAACTGGAGATTACCTTGAAAATCTTTAGAAATCAGTTGAGTTTAATTGATGAATTGCTGGTTAATTTTGATGCTTCAGACTTCTATCATGGTACGCCTGCAGAGAGATTGCTTTGTCTTAACAGAGGGGCAGAGTACGTTCAAAGACTTCACGACATGGAAGTACGTTTTATGTACCTGTCACGTCGAATGAAGTCTGCTTATGAGATTGTATTTCCTTCTGGAGAGCTCACAGATGAGGAAACAGAGAAAGCTCAATTTTACATGGCAATCCGCTCAATTATTTATAAACAGACCAAAGGCAATGCACCCGATGCTGAAATGATGAACAAGCATGTTCAACAAATGATTGAGAATGCGATAGCTTCAACGGGTGTAGAGGATATTGTTAATAATGATAAGCAAGAGCTGTTTGATGAAAGTTTCCTAGATGAACTGGATGCTTTAGAAATGCCAATCACCAAATTTAATGCCCTGCTTAGGTTGTTAAAACGTGCCATTGACCAGTACGGCGGAACTAATCAGGTTAAAGCCATTGAATTTTCAGAGAGACTAGATAGAGTTGTTGAAGCCTATAATAACAGAGATAGTCAAATCTTTATTTCTGAGGTGACAGCAGATTTCATCAATAGCCTTTCGGATGAAATCATGAAGATTTTGAAAGACCTTCAAATTGATATGGATTCGTTCAAAGATTTAGGAATTTCTTATGAAGAAAAAGCCTTTTATGACATTCTTATCAAGGTTCGTGATGAACATGAATTTGAATATGCTGATGAAAAATGTATTGACCTAGCTAAAGCTATTAAAGAATTGGTTGATGACAAAGCTCAGTATGCAGACTGGTCAAGTCGTGAGGACATTAAGAGTCAGCTGAACATGGATTTAACGATATTACTCTACGAAAACGGGTACCCACCGCAATGGAATGATGAAGTCTTTGAGCAAGTACTTGGACAAGCTGAGAACTTTAAAAAGTCTACAAATTGATACCTAGGAGGATATATGGCTTCAATTACAAATTATGTAAAAGAGCATTACTTTGATGAGGTGTCTATAGCAGGGACTGATTACTTTGTACAAAACGCACTTAGTTTGGGGCTTTTAAGGAATGGAGTATCAGGGTCAATTTATGTTGAGTTCAGTGAGATTAAATATGTTTATGCGGGAAATAGAGATGATGATTTAATTGATATTGACGTAATCTTAAACATATATGCGGATGTTGTGTGGTTTGAGCTTTATAAAACATCATCTAGTCAAAAGAAAAATCGATGGTTACGTGTTTCTTGTACGGCACGTGTAGAAGATGGGCTTCATGGTTTTCAAATTCATAAAGTCACCCCATATAAGAAAGGTGAACTAAGCCTTTTTGAACATCCTTTTACAGATAAACTAGTACCTTTTTTATGGAAAAATGAGTTAGACAAAACCGCAGAAGCAATTCTAGCATTATATTACCCAGAATCTCTTCAATCACCCATGCAAATCAATCCTTATGCATTAGCTCAAACGTTGGGGCTCAGAGTTGAATTTGTAGAAATTAACCCTGACACCTCCATTTTTGGAAGGATTTATTTTGAGGACGACACAGAGAGAGGAATATCCGAGGGGACAATTGTTATCGATGGTAATTTGGAAAAAATAAGACCATCAGGGACAGTTAATAATACTATTATTCATGAGTGCTTACATTGGATTTTACACAGATATTCAGTAGAACTAGAGAAGGGCTCTGCTGACAGCGTAACCCAAATTTCAACAACTGAGGAAGCTGATGAGAAAGATTGGATGGAATGGCAAGTACATAGCCTTGCCCCTAAACTCATGATGCCTAAAGTGATGACCCAGCAGTTTGTCAAAGCTAAGTATGCTGAATTAAAAGAAAATAAACCTGTGAACTCAATGATTGATATCATTGAAGATTTAATTAAAGCCACAGCGAATTATTTTGGGGTGACTATTATAGCAGCTCAAAAACGCTTGGCAGAATTCGGGATAGAAGAGGCTAGAGGAGCATTTAATTATGTTGATGGTCGCTATGTTCCAGCTCATTCTTGGCAAAAAGGTTTTCTAGGAGTTGACCAAACATTTTCAATAGGGCTAAAGGATTTGTCAAAATTACTTTTAGAACATCAATCCGTTAAAAATAGATTAACAGAAGGTGGGCTAATCTATATTGACTCTCATATTTGTTTAAACGAACCAAAATATGTAGTTTTATCTGAAGATGATATTCCTAAGATGACCTACTATGCTCGAACACATATGGATGAGTGTTGTCTTGTTTTTGAAAAAATAAATCATAATCAAAGCTATTCAAGAGTAACATTTATCAATGTTTTGAATAATTCAGCTGAACTGAGTATCACTCCATCTTTCAAGTATCCAGCTAATGATAGGAATTTAGACATAGAGTCTAGAGCACGGTTACTAAGTGAATTAAGTTCGGAGTTGAGTCAAGCCTTAAGGGAATTACCGTATGATTTTGGTAGTGCGTTAAATTATCTAAGGAAGTATCGAAAATTGACCAATCAGTCTCTATCGAACTTATCCCTATTATCTGTAGAATATATTTCTAAACTTCAAAACAATCACATCAAAGAACCATCTGTTCAAACTGTTGTAGCGTTATGTATAGCCATGTCACTTCATTTTCAACTGAGTGATGAATTATTAAAGCGGGCTGGTAGAAGTTTGCGCTCATTATCTACGGATGAAGATATGCTCTATAATCTTATGATTTTGAGTTCTTCCGACTATACTGTGGAGGATTGTAATCAAATATTACTTGAAAACAATTTACCACCATTGACTATAAAAAAAGATTCTAGCATTTAAGCTAGAGTCTTTTGTATGTCCAAATTTCTCAGTTTAGAAATCTCCTAATGTAGCTAGTCGAACTCTCAACCTTCTTTTAACCACAAATCAAGAAAATATCTTGTACTGAATGGAACAATGAGAAAAATTATGTGATGTACTTGAATGTAATCTAGATGACATTTTAAATATGAATTAAACGAGAAGAGAATTCTATCCTTATGTTATAATTCAAATATGAAAGGATTTCGTATATGGTAGTTATTTTATCATTAATGGAAAATCTATTAGTAGAGCAACTAGGAAATTACTTTAATGGACTTATAGGTAAAATAAAATTAAGATTCGTTATAAAAGGGCTAAAGAACGAAGTTGAAGTGTTAATATTAAAACAATATGGAGACAGGGAATATTATCTAGATTTTGATAGATTTTTAATTGAACAGAATGTTCTTGAAAAAATAATAAAAAATTTTCTTAACCAAGATGTTTTACAATCGAAAACAATAAATCAATCAGTAGATTTTTACATGAATTTGTTTGTTGAAAAACACCCTAAGTATATATTATATAATATTGAGTTAAAGCAGATTATTCAAAAATATTTTGAAATCATATTTAAACAACTTAATAAAATAAGCACCTCGGAATCACAGGTACTATGTCGGACTATTAAGGAAATTGTTGATGGTATAGAAAGGCAGTTGCAGTACTTAACAGAAATAGTGGATGATAATAATTCATTATTAAAACAGATTGTAAGTGGAAATTTTAGAACACGCTCCTATATTGAAACCCTATTAACAACATCAGGTGATTCTTTTGTTCAGTCCGACTATTTTGAACGTTATCTATTTCAAGATACAGAAGGGGGTAAAGAGAGAGATTCATTAGATATCCTTTTACAACATCATAAAGTTGTATTAATTGGAGAAGCAGGATTTGGAAAAACTTTTGAAACCTTTAAGCTTATAAATCAATTATGTGCAAAATATTCTGATTATCAACTAATTCCTGTTTATGTTCCATTAATAGAGTATGAGGATGGTTTAGTAACATTATTCGATATTATTCAGTCGAAAATGGCCCCTTTCTGTGAAGGAAATTCTAAAGAAGCTATTAATCAACTATTTGTTAATAATAAATTGGCAATGTTCTTCGACGGCATTGATGATATTATTGATGAGAAAAAGAGATTGAAATTTTTTTCTGAAGCAAATCAATTAATGACACAATATAATCAAAATTTTTTCTTTTTCACAACACGAAATAATCGATATAAGCATGAACTCGGAGAAGATAAGAGCTTCCGACTAACGAACCTAGTTGATAGTATAATTCAAAGAGATTTAATTAGACTTGGATGGTATAGTAATCTTCCTCCATCATATCTTGAGTTATTTAGAAATCCCTTACTGTATAAAATTGGTAAAACTATTTTGGTTGATAGACAAAATAAGGAGTTGCTCAATAGAACTCAAATTTTTACAGAGTATTTTGAAAAGAATTATCGATACAAAAATAGTTATTCAGAATTGTCCCTACATGAAACATTAAATCTTTTTGGCAAATTTTCTTATGAGAATTTTAATCAATCTAGTTTTACATATAGCGAAGTAGATAAAATAATAAGTGCTTATCCAGTTTCTACACCTAATAAAAGAAATCTAATTGATTATTTCATAAATTTTGGAATTTTTGATACTTCAGATAGAATTACTTTTTCTCATAAACTATTTAGGGAGTTTACTGCGGCATACTATATTACAAATAACCTGATGATTTCATCCGATACTGAACTTCTTGAGAAGCTTATCTATAATGAAGAATGGCAAGAGGTAGTCGTTTTTATCTCAGGATTATTTTCTACTATTAATGAACAGGACAATTTTTTAGATTTTGTTCTACAGCATAACCTACCTCTCTATATTGAATGTGTTAATTCTAAAAATGATTTGTTGAGAAATAATGGAATAACTGATTTTTCCATAGAGAATCATGTGGAACGAATTTTATCAGAAATTCATAAAACTTATTCATTTATAGTAGAGAATTATTTTCATCCTATATCTGAGCAGTTTGAACCATTTATAACAGAAAATCAAGTGGATTCTAAAATCGGGATTACTGGAAGTATAGTAGAAAATAGTCTTTATTATTGGTTTGATATCGTGGATAAAAGTGTCCCAGATGTAAAAGTTGTTAGCTCTAATCTACTGAGTCAAGAATATCAAGCTACAATATTTTTAAAAACCACTGGGATGGTTACGCATTATATAAACTTGGAGTTATCAGGATTTATAGGGGATAGTGGGCGAAAAATTGCAGTAGAGCTTATTAAAACTAATTTGCAAGATATATTAGAAAAACAATCATTACCAGCAAGTAACTATATTTTATGTGAACTTTTAAAAGAAACCATAGATAGGTTATCTTGGCTTAAAGATATTGATGAAATTTCTTTGATGAGTAAAGAGGTTAGAAAAAGGATAGATGAAGCCCTTGAAGATTGTCCGGAAGTTTTAAGCTATACAACATCGGAAGGAGTAGAGTTGTTTAGTTTAAATAAATTGCTATCTATTCTACTACACTCTGGTGTGGATTATAGGAGTTCTATCATACCTGGTCGTGATAGAGAATATTCAGAATCAAATGGCTTAACAATGAACTTATATTCTACGAAAAGAAAAATAGAAATAGTTGAAACATTTTTTAATTTCGCTGAAGTGAGTTATCTGGAAATGGTGAAATATAACTTTCCTAAAATTTATAGATGTTTTTCAAAGTTTCAAGATATGCCGTACAAATTACTTATCACTTACAAAGATGATGAAAGTAATCCGTGGATAGGATATTATCACGTAGCATATTCAGGAGATAAAAATTTAGTTGAAGTATCTCATAGTGATTCGTTTAAGAATTATGAAGGAGTATATGATGAAATAATACGAAGTTACAATTTGTTAAATAGAGTTCCTAAAGATATTTCTACTCATGAGAGTGCTTTCTCAAATCTTTTATTCTCAAGAAATATTAGTAAAAATACTCCATTAAGTGATTATGTCCATAAAGAGATAAAGAACAGTTTAGAGGAGATTTTTGGTGTTTTTGATTATAGAATTATTAATAGTAATGTCGACAGGGAACAGATGCTAGAAAACAAGACAATAAAAGCCCTCTAATCAATTTATTAGAGAGCTTTTATTATATATCCGAAATTTTGTATTTATTTCACAAAAAATGTAGTCAAAAATGTAGTCATTCGGCTGATTTTTATCGCAATCTATTGAAATTTAAAATTTCAATAATCGCTTAAAATCAAGGTTTTTCACACCAGCTGACGTGTACTGAATGTCTACTTAACCTCAGTGAGTGTAATGTGTGATTTAGCAATATTCATGATGAGCAGGAACGTTGATTTAATGGGTTTTTCAATTCTTCAATTATTGATAAGATAGAGTGATTTTGACCTTGGTTTGGTTTCAATCAGACAAAAATCAGACAAATTTTAGTGTTTGGTCATAAAATCACCAAGGTTTTTAATTTGTTGTTTGATGATGTGATATTGTTCAGATGAGGTTCTAGGGAGTACATATTTGGTTGAACGCCCTTTTCCGACGATTTCTATATATCTCTTATTTTGCAGAGTTTTCAAATTTTCTCTAAACTTATATTCTGTCATCAGATTATTCTCAATGACATCATTTTTGCTGATGTTTCCATTTTCGATTATATACTTGAGAATAGTCTTTTCGTCTTTTGATATGTTTCGGTATGAAGACAATAAGTCTACTTTCCAAATGGTTACGATTGTGCTATCGAAAGTAGTTGTGACCTCAGGAATTTTCAACTTGTACTTTTCTGACACATCAAAAATTTTAGGACCACCTGAGCCAGCCTTTTCCGACATCCCGATTCTTCTAAATAGTGATGAAATAGTACTATTTCGTGTTTTGGATGTACCACCATGTATAAATTCAGGGATGGAAATTTTCATTTTTCCAGGATTCTTAAATTCATAAAAATCATTATATGCGGTAATAACGATAGGTGAATCAAAATCATAGTAAGCATGCATTAAGCAATTCACTAGTGCTTCACGTATGGATTCAGATAAGTCTTTTTTAAATGGTAAACGATGGGCAGATTCATCATTGAGTTCGAACCTATCGTTTGTTGTTGCAGTTAATTTCTTATATGCCAAATTGAAGAAGTCATACATGTTCAAATCGGGGTACATCATATCCCCTGTCGAAACTCTGTCATTCCACCTAGTAGAAAGTGAGTTATCCTTTTCAAAGTAGTCTAATTGAAATTTAGGGTACCTAGAAATTATAGAATTATATTTTCCAAAAAACAGTAATCCTCCTGCGGTCAACTTATAGATGCCATCTGTCCTATCCTTCTTGAACACACCAATTTCAGTTAAGAAGGCTCTGAGTGGCATATTGATATACTTAGTATTTCCACTTAGCTCAACTAATAGATTTTTATATTCCTTAATTGTTTCAATATTGAGATCATTTTCGTCATAGTTAGTTAGGAGTTCGCTATCAATATCATCATGAGAACTTGCCATAAGATATTTCAACTCTTCCTTGTCGAGTTTAACATCCCCCTCCCCTAACCTTTTGTAAGATTCTCTGAAATCATTTTTTAGATGGACAGGCTTTTGGTCACTACTGGCTTCCCGTATTGTTATTACCATAAGCTGACGTTCTTTATCAGGAATACTTACGTACTCAATATCATTATCTGTTAGCAAGTTACAGCTAACTTTTTGTTTGTTTGCAACTAAAGCAAATAGATTATCTCGAATTTTCTGAGGGTCGTTTACCCCTTGATAAGGATCTTCATTCTTTTCATCAATTCCTAAAATAATTTTTCCACCGTTGGTGTTAGCGAAAGCAGAATATGTTTCCCAGAAAGAATCGGGGAGTGCATTTTTAGCTTTTTTGTATTCTAAATCGTTTCCTTCAATTTTTAATTTCACATCTCTTCCTCCTAACTTTTAAAAATCAATTTATAGGAAATCACGCGAAAACCGCGCGTAATTTTGTTTCGAAAACACTCAAATTTGATTGATTTTAAGGCATTTTTGAGTAGTTAGTTTTAAAAGGGTATCGAAAATCACGCGAAAATCACGCGAAAACAAATGATTATTTTTCCGCCCAGTCAGTCCAATCGTCAAAGGTTGTATTGTTATAAAGTTCTATCAGGCGTGGTCTAACGGATTGAATGACCTCAACTAATTCATGACCTTCATAAAATTGTGAAAAAGGCATACCGACTGTTGCTTGGGATATATCAGAAAGTAGTTGTCTTGTTGTTTGGCTATCCGCAAGTGTATTTATCAGAAAACCAAGTAAGTAATTGGAATCATAGCTAACTTCTACGCCTACTTGAGGTGAATCTTTAAGTAGGCGTTCATAGCCTTCTTTAACTTCTTGTTTGATTTTATCTTTGGTAAGATTTTCTAGATTTCCGATAAAATCATATGAAGTATAGATTTGATTGGCAAAGTAATCAGAAAGTTCTTTGACTTTAGTATCATCAAGACCCCTTTGCTGACTTAGATAGTTCTGAGCTTCCTGTCTAATTGAATTTTTTAGCGTGTCATAGAGCATTTCAAAGAAGATGTCGTCTAAGTAGCCTTCACTTGGGTAACCAAAATCATTTTCCCAGTCAGGATTTTCAAATGTTCCAATGCTTACCCCTCCGTTAGTTGTGACTGATTGTATTGGATCTGTTTTAATCCTAAAAAGCTCATCTTTTATCTTTAATGGGGTTTCAGGATATTCGTCTAGAAATTTACCATAACCGAGTTTTCTAAGATAAAGTTCAATGTATTCTTCTAATTCTCCATAGTAAAACCAACCTACAGGTTTCCCATAGATTTTTGACACTTTCTCTAAAACTTCAAGAGGAGCTAAGTTATCTCCTCTAACATATGCATTAATGGTTGATTTTTTGAGTCCTAGACGATTTCCAAAATCTGTAAAGGATAAATTTAATTCATCCTTGACTTGTCTAAGTCTTCGCCCCACAGACTTTTTATCAGGTTTAAGTATTTCAAACATAAGTTACCTCTTAGACAATTATAACACAGGAGTTTATAAAATCGTACATTTTTTGGAGATAACACTTGACGCCGTGTATGATATCGTATATAATTATTGGTGAGCATTAGGATTGCTCAAAAAAATTTACATCATTCGTACATAAAAACGTATATGTTCGATAGAAAGGAGCTAATCTAATAATCAAAAAAAGAAAGGAAGGTACAAAAAATCCTTGAACAACCTAGTACATCGTTCAAGGACAGTAAATCTAATTGCTGTAATTATACCAGATATTTCGGATACATGGTAGTTATCCAAAATCAGAAAAGAGGGTAATTATGAATTTAACAGGTATAGAACTACAAATAATAGAGTGGGTAGTCTACTTACAAGAGACAAAAGAGATAGTCTTAATCAAACCAGAGTATTGTAATTATTTGGATGACAGAGAGCTCAATAACCTTATCAAGGGTACGGGATCTGAGCGATTAATTGAATCTAGAGCTTTGCAGATTGTGATTGACTTTCTCAATCAGAAAACACAGGTAAGCTAATGAGTGAATACGATTATCAAGAAGTTGTGGACAGGGTTGACGGTCTTAACTCAGTTTCAACACTGAAAAAGTGGCGCTTAAAAATTGAAAGCCTGACCGATACTCAATTTAAAGAAAGTAGGGTGAGAACGGGTCGAAACTCATATTCTAAAGTTTATCTTTTTACAGAAGATGACCTAAACCATTTTCAAACGATTGCTGATAAGAAGTCTTCGTTGGGGCTAGAAAGTGCAATTCTAAGCGCTTATGGGTTTTCTAAAGAAAATGATTCTCAAAAGCCTATTAGAGAACTTGTTGATGAGCTAGAGGTCTCCTTTAAGGAAATCCAAGAGGATTATCGAAGGAACCTAGCAAAGTTGAAACAGGAGTTAGAAGTGCTTCTGGCTAGAATCCAGACCTTGGAGAAAGAGATTAAAGAGAAATCATCTAAGAGACTTGGCTTCTTTCATCGATGAAGACGGTTCGCCACCCCACCGCTGGGCGAGTGGTCAACACGGTAGCCCAGAGCAGGTGGGGAAGGTGGTAAACGGCTGAACTCGATTTGACATTTGCACCCCAGTCCCTATTAGGGGGTGCACACATACATGAATTGTGGTCAAATCCCTTGATACGCAAAGGATTTGGTGATTTGAAGCAAAATTTATGAAAGAACCTTTATAAAGCCCATGCTATCAATGGTTTACGACAGATTTCATGTATGCGTAGCTTTTATGAACAGGAGAAAAATACATGACAAAATTTAACTTAACAGACGAAACTGTGAAAGTAGGCGATTTGAAATTGGATAAATCACAATTTGACATTCCAAAGAAAGTGACTATCCTTTCTTCACGGGTTGCTCCAGTCTATAAAAATATCAATGGCGAAAGCATTGCGACAGATGAAGTGGCTAAAATTACTTGTTCTGTACAAGATACAGACAAAATTCAGGCCTTGAAAGACTTAGGTTATTCCTCTGATGACCTTAAGAGCATTCGTTTGGAGATTGTAGATAATCTTGACAAGTTAGCTAAATCCGTTGAAAAGGATGAGCTGAACTCTCTCGTAGTAGAACTTGTAAATCCAGAAGTCCACCTTGGTTGGCGAGCTAACAATAATGGTGGTGGAAATTGGGGTGGCTTAAAGCTAGTGGCAACCGATATTAAATTTATTGGAGCCTAAACATGGATAACTCAGTGATGTTAGACTACTTAGCTGTAACGATTAAAGGCTTAGCCCCAGATGATGTCATTGAGAAAATCCTCATTCTTCCTAAAGACAAGTTTGTCCTCAATGAATGGGGTATAAACAAGTACCAACGGCATTATGCCTTCTCAGAGATAAAGGTTTATTTCAATAAGGATTGGGAATCGAAAATGGGGGTATTTATCGAACTGAGAGGGCAGGGGTGCCGTCAATATGAAGAATACATGGAAAGCAATGTCAATAATTGGGTAACATTAATGAAGCGTATTTCTGAATATCATAGTAACGTCACAAGGCTAGATATTGCCAATGATATCTTTGACGACAGCCTATCCGTCCCACTTATTTACAGTTACTGTAAAAGGCAACTCTGCATATCAACTGCTAAAACCTTTGATTACCATGAAAAGAGTGTTCTTGAAAATGGTGAAAAGGTTGGTGAGATGGTAACGATTGGTGTTAGAGGTACTCAGCAATGGTGTATCTATAACAAGCTGTTAGAGAAAAAACTAGACAAAGATTTACCAGAAACGCCATCATCATGGACAAGGGCAGAGCTTAGATGTTGGCAAGAAAAGGCAAATTTATTAGCTAAACAGATGAAAGATGGGCGACCTCTCAAAGAGATTTACTTTGAGGCAATTAACGGACATTATCGTTTTGTCAGTCCGAGAGACAAGGATTCTAACCGTTGGCGAAGAAAAAATGTAAAGTGGTGGAATGACTACCTAGAGACAAAAGCAAAGACTGTCTTGAGTGTTAAGCGAACGAAGCCAACTCTAAAACAGTCGGAGCTATGGACAGAAAAACAAGTCTCACGAACACTCGGGAAACTCTATGTGGCAAAAGCAGAATCACATGGACAAGAAAAGGCAGATAATTATATTCAGCACCTACTTGAGCTTGGTATATCTAAGCTAACGAAAGTAGACGAAACAGACATTCAGCAGTACAAACAAGAGCAATTAAGCTCAGCTTATTGGGGCATAAGAAAAGACGACTTGTAAAACGCTACAATCCGCCTTTCTAAAAATACCTATCTTGACTATAACTAGAATAGAAGGAGAATTCAATGGCAATATTAAAAACAGAACATGATTTTGACTTGACCCGTAACTGGTACCGAAAATCTGTCTTTTTAGATGAACTCTGGCATGGCATGACAGTTGCAACACTTAATAGCTACATTCGTCAGATGAAAGACAGTCCATACGCCTTCGGTATCAAAGGAACGCATGGCAACGTCTTTATCCACTCGGAAGTCTTTGTAGTATGGTTTGACTACAAAATTGCTAACCAGTATGTTGCAAAGATGGTGTAGGGGGTACCTATGAGAGATAATGGTTCAAGAGTACTCATCATCAGTTCTTGGCGACCAGACCCTAATAAGGCGGGTAACGTCTTGGTGAAATTCGCTATGCGATTTACCCACCCTATTACTAAAAAATCTCACAAGAAATACCTTTCTACAGGTGCTAGTAAAGGATGGTTTACTACTAAGGCAAGACCAAGTAAGAAAACATCATCAGGGAAAGAGCGTCTCTTGGTCAGTGATATTAAAAACTCGCAACTGATTACACAGGTCACGCAAGAACTAAATAAATTAGTTGATGACTATATTGCTGAGGTAATAGGCGTAACACCCAAGAAAGCAAAGAGGATTTTAACCCTAGAAGAAATCGCCAAGCCCTTTGATGAAGATGGAAATCTTTATGGTAAAGCCTTTAGAGCATGGCATGAGAGGGTTAAGCCAGCCAATAATACCCTTAAAACAAGGGTTACTATCTACAACCGTTATATTGAGCCTAACTTTGATACAAGAATGTCTATCACAAAATTTGCCTCTATGACAGATGAAATTCAAAATCTTATCAATGTTTCTTCTATGCACATGGCAAGAAACCTGCACATCTATCTTAAGATGATTTTTGACTGGTCAGTGGAAAATGGACAAATTACTCTTACACAAGACCCGATTGCTAATAACAAGGTTAAAAGGCGAGTTCTGACAAAGAGTGAGGAGCAAAACAGGAAACGTGAAGATATTGCGGAAAAATACCTAGAAGCAAGCGAAGTTAACTATGTTCTCCGCCTGATAGAAAGCTGGACAAATAGGCCTGATAATCAACTTATCGCAGATGTGTTGAGAATGATTTTCCTAACAGGCATGAGACCAAGTGAAGTTTTGGGCTTGAATGAAGATATGCTTGATTTTGAGGGAAAGTGGATAAAGGTTCATTGGCAGAGGTCAAGTAAAAATAAATCAGATGAGGTTATGGAATCTCTTAATCTTGATGAAAAGGAACGTTACCGAGCAGACCTTAAGACTAAGGAAAGTGTTCGTACGATTCCAATGAGCCCTGAGGTAGAGAAAATCTTGCGACACTACATTGACAGAAATAAGTTTCAAGCTCAATTCAATCCGACTTACCAAGACTTGGGATATCTCTTTACTAGAACTTATATCAGGGCAGGTAATCGGCAAGGTTCTCCGTTTTATCACAACGAGCTATCACAATTCCTGAGAGGTGGTTCTAGTCAGTCAGTAAAGTATAATAAGAAGGCAGGTAAGTCCTATAAGGATATTGATAATTTCCTAGACTTTGGGAGACCGATTCATGTCATTCCTCATATGTTTCGCCATAGTTTTATTTCCATTATGGCAAGTGAAGGCATTGATCTCCCAACCATTCGAGAATTTGTCGGACACTCGGAGGATTCTAAGGAGATTGAACGTGTCTATCTCCACGTGATTAAGAAACAAAAAGACACCATGAGAGGAGCGGTTGAAAAGCTAGAGAAGTTGATTGAGTAACAAAAGTTAAACTTTAATCAGATAAAAACTAGATGAAATAGAATTTTGAACATTAGAAAAAAGCCTAGAAACATGCGTTTCATAGGCTTCTTTCTTAAAATGTTTGTTTCTTAATATGGCTTACTTTAGTGATGAAAGTCAAAAGAAAGAGTAGTGTAGATAGGATGATAGCTGGAAGGAAAAGACCTGTCCAATTAGTCATTCCCATTTTCAACAATCTGAGTGAATGGTTCATCAGACCAATCATTGCAAGGTTAATCACTAGGGAG
The DNA here is from genome assembly GCF_001807855.1 of Streptococcus sp. HMSC10E12. Classification (NCBI taxonomy): domain Bacteria; kingdom Bacillati; phylum Bacillota; class Bacilli; order Lactobacillales; family Streptococcaceae; genus Streptococcus; species Streptococcus sp. HMSC10E12. Next base: position 22,202 of record NZ_KV791098.1, on the reverse strand, counting down.
ATAAAGAACGCCAGTCCCGTTATAATAAGACTTTCCCAAAGTTTTGTATGCAACAGTTGAGCAGGAGAAACTCCCAATGTGGCTAACTGTTCCTGCTCTTTGGCCTCCTGGCGGACAGACAATAATGTCATGGAGACTACGTTTGCTAATATTAATAGTACAGGAGCTAGGAAAAAGGCAATAAAGGAAACTAATAATTCTAATTCACCGTCTTCTTGAAAGAAAGAAAAGATATTTTGCGAGAGTAGTTGAAAACTCCCAACCAATGTAATTCCAGCAACAACCGAAGCATTAATGGCTTTAAGATAAGATTTTTGACTTAGAATTTGCCATTTTGCAAGGATTGGGGCATACCTGTGGCTAAGTAGTACGGGTGATAAAAGTTTGATAATACCAATTTGAAGATAGGGAGATAGAGCATAGATAGCAAAAACATTGACTAGCATGAGATAAAGCAAGGAACCAGTACCCAATAGTGGTTCTGAATGATAAAACATAAATAAAAGGGAAGCATATAGGGCAACTAAAATAGCCCATGGGACTGCTTTCTTAACAATTATCCAAAATTTAAAAGTTTTTCGTTCGACTTTCTGTTTAAGGAGTTTACTGGTATAGAAGTACCCACTAACAAAAGCGAGACTTGAAATTAAAGCTACGGTAGCAAGCAGTGCCAACGGTTGAGAACCAAAGTTTAAATCTGGCATCATACCTTTGCCAAAATACTTCTGTAAATAATAATAGTAGTAACGGCTTATCGGTGTTGCAATGAGAGCACCAGGTATACTGGAAATAAATGCCATTAAACTAATTTGTCCAGCAACTAAAATTGACAACTGCCAGCGGTTAGCACCTAAAATTTCCCAAAGTTGATAATCCGATTTGAAATAATTTAAAAGACTAGCAATGAGACTGGAAATAATAAGAAAAAGAGTTAGCCCGCCAAAGAAAATGGGCATAAGGAATACTGGGCTTGGGTCTGTTTGAACACTGAGTAGTACGTCCTTGTTTGCTATAATATTAAAGTCGCCTGAAAGGGATATCCCTGAAATGAGACTTGCCATAAAAAAGACAGGTACAGTTGCGGTCCATTCTTTCCAACTATATCTCCATTGGTAATAAATGAGTTTTAACATGATTTATCTCTCCCTTACATCAGTCTCTATACCTAAAGCCTTAGTTAATTCTTCAGACTTAGGTTTTATAATTTCTTGGGAAATCAAACCATCCTTAAGGATGAGTGCTCGGTCAGTTTTTGAAGCTAGCTCAATATCGTGAGTAACCATGAGGATACATTTCCCCTGATTAGCTAGTGTTCTTAAAATATCAAAAACAATTTGACGAGAGGTACTATCAAGCGCACCAGTAGGCTCATCTGCAAAAATAATCTGACTATCTGCTAAAATAGCTCGTGCAATAGCTATTTTTTGTTGTTCACCACCAGATAAGGTTGAAGGGAAGGCTTTGCTATCTGCCTTAAATTGCAATTTTTCCAGTAAATCAAGTATCTCTTGGTTGTTGACCTTTTTGCCTGATAATCTTAAAGGTAAGGCGATATTTTCAATAATAGGTAGTGCAGGTACCAAATTATAGGATTGGAAGATAAATGCTAAGGACTCACGTCTTAGTTTAGCAAGTTTATTAGGACTAGTTTGATAGGGATCTAAGCCTTGAATCTCAACCTTTCCTTGACTTGGTTGCAATAGACCTGACATACATTTTAATAGTGTTGATTTTCCAGAACCACTGACACCTAATATAGATATAAATTCACCATAGTTAGCTGATAAACTGAGACCGTTTAAAATCTGAATAGTCTTACCCTTGCTTAATTCAAACGACTTAGCAAGGTTTGTTACTTCGATTGCCTGTGTTTTCATAGTCATTCTCCTATAAGTTGACTTTTTTCTATTGTATCATTTTTAATATGCTGTTGTAAGGGAATAAATAGTTTGGTAAATAAAAGTTAGAAATAATTCAATCAGACAAAAGTCAGACAAAACCGCAATTTAAGCACGAAAAAAGCCTAGAAACATGAGTTTCATAGGCTTTTCTTATCTTAATTATTTTACTTCAGTAAAGATTACGTGTTTACGCAATTTTGGTGAGTATTTTTTCAATTGAAGACGGTCTGGAGTGTTACGTTTGTTTTTTGAAGTAAGGTACAAGCGTTCACCAGATTCTTTGTGTTCAAGTGTAATATTTACGCGCATGGTATCTCCCTTCTATTATTTAGTTGCGTTAGCTTTAGCGATTTTACGTCCTTTGTAGTATCCTTTAAGTGATACACGGTGTGAACGTGAGTAATCTCCAGTTGTTTCGTCAAATTGTACTGATGGAGCAGTCAATTTGTAGTGTGTACGACGTTTGTTTTTCTTCGCTTTTGAAGTGTGACGTGCAGGTACTGCCATTTCTTTATTTCCTCCGAATTAATATTTATGTTCTTGATTTTAAATCAACTATAACAGAATAACATATCTTTTTTGTAAAGTAAAGTTGCTTGACAAAAAAACTTGTCAATAAAATATATAGTTAAAAACTATATCGTATGATAACAAATATATATTTCACAGCTATAACAGCAAGTGCTAGAATAGGCTTATTATTACATTAAGTGAAAGCATAAAAGGAGTAAATAACTATGAGTAAAGTTCATTATCATTTTGATCATGTTGGTTCTTACCTTCGTCCACAAGCTTTAAAAGAAGCACGTGAAAAATTTGCCAATGGTGAGATTTCGCAAGATGAATTGTTGAAAGTACAAGATGAATTGGTTAAGGAATTGGTTCATCATGAAGTAGAAAATGGTCTTCAAGTCGTTTCTGATGGTGAATTTGGTCGTTCTTGGTGGCACCTTGACTTCCTATGGAACCTAACTGGTTTTGAAGCTTACCAACAAGAGGATTCATATAAATTCCATGGAGCTAAGACACGTACAACTAACGTTCGTATCAATGGTAAAATTGCTGAAAATCCTAATCATCCTTTCTATCGTGACTTTGAATATCTTAAATCAGTGACTCCTGAAGGAATTACTCCAAAAGTAACTATTCCAAGTCCATCACTCATCATTAACCGTGACCACCGTAGTGATCTTTATGCAGATTACTATGATTCATGGACAGATTTCCTTGATGATTTGGCTAAAGCTTACCATGATACCATCCAACATTTCTACGATTTGGGTGCACGTTATGTACAGTTGGATGATACGACTTGGGGTTATTTGATTCAACAGTTTGAGAATGAAAAAAATAATCCTGAGAAAACAGCTGAGTTGGCAAAAATTGCTGAGGATGATGTGTACACTATCAATAAAGCCTTGGAAGGTCTTCCAGAAGATTTGACTTTGGCTACTCATATTTGTCGTGGGAACTTTAAGTCAACTTATCTTTTTGAAGGTGGCTATGATTCAGTAGCTAAATATCTTGGTCAATTGAACTATGATATCTTCTTCTTGGAATACGATGATGCGCGTTCAGGTAGCTTTGCACCACTTCCAACGATTTGGAATAACCGTGATCATGTTGAATTGGTGCTTGGTGTGATTACTTCTAAGGATCCAGCTTTGGAAGATGTAGATGCTGTCATCGCTCGTATTCATGAAGCGGCTGAGCTTGTACCACTTAAGAACCTTGGTATCTCAACTCAATGTGGTTTTGCCTCAACTGAAGAAGGTAATATCTTGACTGAGCAAGATGAGTGGAATAAATTGCAATTGATTAAAACAATTACTGATAAAGTTTGGTCATAATAGAAAAAATGCAGAGGACAGGCTCAGCTTGTTCTCTCTTTTTATGAATATAGAAAGGAAGTGTCATGAATTATAAAGAGGTGGTGGCCAGTATCAAGTTGTTGTTGGGAGTGATGTACCAAATATATACCGCGCTTTGGAAGGGTTATTGGATCTAGATGAAGTATCTAAGGAATCATCGGAAAAACAAGATAGAACTCCTCTTCAAAGCTTTTTAGCCCTTATTTCTGGGATTTTCACCCCAATCTTACCAGTAATTACAGCAGCAGGGATGATCAAGGCTGTTTTGTCCTTTTGGGTTGTCTTTAAGGTAGTAGCTGTAGATGATGTTAACTATCAAGTTCTTAATTTTATTGGCGATGCTAGATTTTATTTCTTACCTGTATTTTTAGGTGCCTCAGCAGCTCGACAGTTTAAGACGAATGCTCAATTGGGGATGTTGATTGGTGCTATTTTATTACACCCAACTTTTACTCAGATTGTGACAACTGCCAAGGAATCAGGTCATGGCGTCTCTTTCTTTAGTATTCCTCTTACATTAACTTCTTACTCATCAACGGTTATCCCTGTTATTTTGGCAGTTTGGTTTATGAGTTACGTGGAGCGCTTTGCGATTAAAATTTCACCAAAAGCTGTGAAGTTTTTCTTGGTTCCTATGATTACGACCTTAATTACTGCAATCGTAACACTTTAGATTTTAGGTCCAATTGGTGCTGTCATTGGTAACTGGTTGGGTGACTTCTTTAAGTGGTTGGAAAACTTTGGCCCATGGGTTGTTCCGACAATTGTAGGAGCAACCTTCCCGTTAATGGTTACAACAGGAACTCACTATGGCTTAGTATCCATTGGAATCAATAACCGTATGACTATTGGTTATGATACGATTGCACAGCCAGGTGCTTTGGCTTCAAATGTGGCTCAGGGTGGAGCAGCCCTTGCTATTGCTTTAAAAACTAAGGATACCAATAAAAAAGCTCTGGCTTCATCTGCTGGGATTACTGCGATTTGTGGAATTACGGAACCGGCTCTTTATGGGGTAACTTTACAAAATAAAGCAGCCCTTATAGGATCTATTGTTGCCGGGGGAGTAGGTGGCTTCTTCCTTGGTATTTTAGGTGCGAGAAATTTTGCGGGTGGTTCCCCAGGTCTCTTGACGATTGCTGCGTATATTGGTGAAGATACACTTAAATATTTTTACACAGCTATTGCAGGTCTTGTAATTTCTGTTGTGGTATCTTTCATTGTGACCTTCATTCTTTATAAGGAAGATTAATGATTGTGGCAGGCCGAGAGGTCTGTTTCTTTCTGACGTTGAAAAATCCTCCACCATTTCCCAAAAGCTATATAAATTATGATAGAATAGAGTGATTATATCTGTAATAACGGAAAAGGAGGGCAGGTCTATCTGAGGCCTGTATCATCATTATGAAACTTCAAAAACCTAAGGGAACGCAGGATATTTTACCTGCGGATAGTGCCAAATGGCAGTACGTAGAAAATGTTGCACGTGAAACATTTAAGAAATACAATTATGGTGAAATTCGTACACCTATGTTTGAACATTACGAGGTCATTTCACGTTCAGTAGGTGATACAACTGACATCGTTACTAAGGAAATGTATGATTTTCATGATAAGGGAGACCGTCATATTACACTTCGTCCAGAAGGAACAGCACCGGTTGTACGCTCTTATGTAGAAAACAAACTCTTTGCGCCAGAGGTCCAAAAACCTGTTAAAGTTTATTATATTGGATCAATGTTCCGTTATGAACGTCCTCAAGCAGGACGCTTGCGCGAGTTCCACCAACTAGGTGTAGAGTGCTTTGGATCAAAAAATCCTGCAACAGATGTTGAAACCATTGCTATGGCCTACCAACTCTTTAATACGCTTGGCATTAAGGATGTTACCCTTCATTTGAATAGCCTTGGAAATACTGAGAGTCGTCTGGCTTATCGTCAGGCCTTGATTGACTATTTGACACCAATGCGTGAAAGTTTGTCAAAAGATAGTCAACGTCGTTTGGATGAAAATCCTTTGCGAGTACTCGATTCAAAAGAAAAAGAAGATAAGGTTGCCGTTGAAAATGCTCCATCTATCCTTGATTATTTAGATGAAGAAAGTCAAGCGCACTTTGACGAAGTACGTACCATGCTTGATAGTCTTAACATTCCTTACGTGATTGATACTAATATGGTACGTGGTCTTGATTACTACAACCACACGATTTTTGAATTTATTACCACTATTGATAAGTCTGAATTGACAATTTGTGCAGGCGGTCGTTACGATAGTTTGGTTGAATACTTCGGTGGTCCAGAAACAGCTGGTTTTGGTTTTGGACTTGGTTTAGAACGCTTGCTTTTGGTTCTTGATAAACAAGGTATTGAGCTTCCGGTGGAAGAAAATCTGGATGTTTACATTGCAGTACTTGGTTCAGGTGCCAATGGCAAAGCTCTTGAGTTAGTTCAAGCTATCCGCTATCAAGGATTTAAGGCTGAACGTGATTATCTTGGACGTAAGATTAAGGCACAATTTAAGTCAGCAGATACCTTCAAGGCCAAGACGGTTATCACATTAGGTGAGAGTGAAGTGGAGTCAGGTCAGGTTAATGTCAAAAATAATGCTACTCGTGAGGAAGTTACTGTAAGTTTCGAAGAGCTAACTAAAAACTTTGCTGCAGTCCTCGAACAGTTAGAAAAGTAGGGGGCGTATGGTTAGTATAGTTGATATGCTCAAACGGAGTGAAAAGTTCAGTTTGGCTTTTGATCGCAGTATGCCCATTCGTTTCCAACAACAGTTTTGGCAGTTGATTGCCTTTCTTGATAAACATGATATTACTTGGTTTAATGATGAGCCTGCAAGTGATCATGCGATGTGTCAGCAATTACTTGGTCAAGTTTGGCGTCAGGATTGTCAAGATGTGGTCTTGAGTTTTGAAACCCAGGAACGTTATTTGGGATGGCAGGTAGACGAGGAAACTGATGAACTTAGTGTTATCATTGAAGATGTTTACGGATTCCGTTGGAATAGTTTACTTGACTTAGAAACAGCCGATTATCGTTTTGAAGATTTTGAAGAGTTTGCTGAGGATTACGTGGATACTAGTGATTTGTTGAAACAATTTGGCAAATAGTTTTATAAAAAAGAAAGTCTATTAAAATTCTAACCTGAAATGGGTGGGGTTTTGATGGGCTTTTTGCTATAATAGTTAAGACTAAAAAATTAACGAAAGAAGTGTATTTATGGAACGTTCTATGTATGCCGGACGTGTTCGTAGTGAACACATCGGAACTACTATTACTTTGAAAGGTTGGGTATCTCGCCGTCGTAACCTCGGAGGTTTGATTTTCATCGATCTTCGTGACCGTGAAGGTTTGATGCAGTTGGTTGTTAACCCTGAAAATGCGGATGCTAATGTTGTTGAAACAGCTGAAAGCTTGCGTAGCGAATTTGTTATTGAAGTAACAGGAACTGTTGAAGCGCGTGAACAAGCTAATGATAACTTGCCTACAGGTGCTGTCGAACTTAAAGTTGAAGACCTTAAAGTCCTTAATACTGCCAAAACAACACCATTTGAAATCAAAGATGGTGTTGAGGCTAGTGATGATACACGTATGCGTTACCGCTATTTGGATCTTCGTCGTCCAGAGATGTTGGAAAACTTTAAGCTCCGTGCAAAAGTAACTCACGCCATCCGTAATTATCTTGATGACTTGGAATTTATCGATGTTGAAACACCAATGTTGACAAAATCTACACCAGAAGGTGCTCGTGATTACTTGGTTCCAAGCCGTGTTAGCCAAGGTCACTTTTATGCTCTTCCGCAAAGTCCTCAAATCACTAAACAATTATTGATGAATGCTGGTTTTGACCGTTATTATCAAATTGTTAAGTGTTTCCGTGATGAAGATTTGCGTGGAGACCGTCAACCTGAGTTTACACAAGTTGACTTGGAAACGTCATTCCTTAATGAGCAAGAAATCCAAGATATTACAGAAGGATTGATTGCTAAGGTTATGAAAGAAACTAAAGGAATTGAAGTTACACTACCATTCCCACGCATGTCTTACGATGATGCCATGAATAACTATGGTTCTGACAAGCCAGATACACGCTTTGACATGCTTTTACAAGACTTGACAGAGGTTGTCAAGGGTGTAGACTTCAAAGTGTTTGCTGAAGCGCCAGCTGTTAAGGCAATTGTTGTCAAAGGAAATGCAGACAAATACTCACGTAAAAGTATTGACAAGTTGACAGAGTTTGCCAAACAATTTGGCGCTAAAGGTCTTGCTTGGGTTAAGATGACTGACGGAGCTCTAGCAGGTCCAGTTGCTAAATTCTTGACAAGTATTGAAGATAAGTTGACAGATGCTTTACACCTTGAAGAGAATGATCTAGTTCTTTTTGTAGCAGATACACTTGAAATCGCTAATAACACACTTGGTGCTTTGCGTAATCAAATTGCTAAAGAACTTGACATGATTGACAACACTAAGTTCAACTTCCTTTGGGTTGTCGATTGGCCAATGTTTGAGTGGTCTGAAGAAGAAGGACGCTATATGTCTGCTCACCACCCATTTACTTTGCCAACAGAAGATTCTGCAGCAGAGCTTGAAGGAGATCTTTCCAAGGTACGTGCTGTAGCTTATGATATTGTCTTGAATGGTTATGAGCTTGGTGGAGGAAGTCTACGTATCAATCATAAAGACCTACAGGAACGTATGTTGAAAGCCCTTGGTTTCTCTGAAGAATCAGCCTATGAGCAATTTGGATTCCTTCTTGAAGCTATGGACTATGGTTTCCCACCACATGGTGGTTTGGCTATCGGTCTTGACCGTTTTGTTATGCTTCTTGCAGGTAAAGATAATATCCGTGAAGTGATTGCCTTCCCTAAAAATAATAAGGCATCAGATCCTATGACTCAGGCCCCAAGTCTTGTGGCTGATAAACAGTTGGAAGAACTTGCCCTTCATGTAGATTTAGAAAATGAATAAAGCACCTCTTCATAAACATGTTAAATTTGTAGCGAAAAAGTCTGCGAAGAAAATGGGCGTTTTGCAGGCTGTACGTAGTATTTCCCGTGAAAAATATACTGAAAAAGTCTCAGCTTCTTTACTTTATGGTCTCTTATCGTCAATCGCCGTTAATTTCTTTTTTCAACCTGGACATGTTTACTCCAGTGGAGCAACAGGTTTGGCACAGGTTTTATCGGCATTGAGTGTTAGAACTTTGGGCTTTGAGATACCAGTATCATTGACTTTCTATGCGATTAATATCCCTCTCTTGATTATGGCTTGGTACAAGATTGGCCATAAATTTACAATCTTTACCTTCATTACAGTAACGATGAGCTCCCTTTTTATTCAGGTGATGCCACATGTAACCTTGACAGAGGATCCTTTGATCAATGCTATCTTTGGTGGTTTGGTCATGGGTACGGGGATTGGTTTCGGTTTAAAATCACGTATCTCTAGTGGGGGGACGGATATCGTTAGCCTCACTATTCGTAAGAAAACAGGTCGTGATGTTGGTAATATCTCCTTGATTGTCAATGGAATTATCATGGTTTTTGCGGGCATTCTTTTTGGTTGGAAATATGCTCTTTATTCAATGGTGACTATTTTTGTTTCTAGTCGAGTTACAGATGCGATTTTCACAAAACAAAAGAAAATGCAGGCTATGATTGTCACAAGTAATCCTGACCCAGTTGTAAGGATGATTCAGAAGAAACTCCACCGTGGAGTAACGCTGATTAATGATGCGGAAGGGACTTATAATCACGAAAAGAAAGCAGTATTACTGGCGATTATTACGCGTGAAGAGTATACTGACTTCAAGCATTATATGAGAAAGACAGATCCCAAAGCCTTTGTCTCCATCGCAGAAAATGTACATATTCTAGGTCGTTTTGTTGATTTAGATGACTAACAAAAAAAGGAAGTTGACGAACGTTAGCTTCTTTTTTGTTGGAGAGAATTCTTGACGAAATGCCTGCTTGACTTTACAATATCAGTATGATTAGATTTTTAATTCCAACCGCAAAAGAAATGAAGGCCAGTAAGGAAGTTTCGTCTCAAAAATTATCCGAAAAGAGTGCGGCTATCCTAACTGAAATGGCAAAATTGTCCACAGATGAATTATCCACAGCTTATAAAATAAAGCCTGAGCAGGCTGAGAAAGAAAAGCAGCGCTGGGCTGCGATTTTATCGGGAGAAGCGAAAACCTATCCGGCTATCGAGCTTTTTAATGGACTGATGTATCGTCACATCAAACGTAGTGACTTATCCACATGTGAAAAAGAATTCTTAGACCAACAAGTATTTATCACATCTTCTTTTTATGGAATCATTCCCGCTTTTTACCCGATTCAAGAACATCGTCATGACTTTCATACGAAGATTAAGGTTGATGGTCAGTCCTTAAAAAACTATTGGCGTGCTGAATATGATCAATTTTTAGAGGAGAGTCAAGTTCCGGTTGTTTCTTTGCTTTCAAGTGAATTCGAGGATGTTTTTAGTCCAACTCTTCGTAAGCAGTTATTCACGGTTAGTTTTATGGAAGACCGCAATGGGGTTCTTAAGACTCACTCTACGATTTCCAAAAAGGCAAGAGGGGCTTTTTTGACAGCTGTTATGGAGGAGAATTGTCAAACGATTAATGATTTACGAAAATTGTCTTTTGATGAGTTTAATTATCGTGAGGATTTATCCTCTAATAATGAGCTAGTTTTTGTTAAAATTGCATAAAAAGTCTGAGTTATAAGCTCAGACTTTTTTATAGCATATCTTTACGATCGACTTGTTCATAGTTCGTTTGACCGTCATTTAGCTTGTCCCAAATAACGACTTCTCCTTGATTAAGAGATTTTTTGACATCAATAATACGTTGATTAGATGATCCTCGAAACTGGAGCATAAGGTTCTTTTTAGTGATGTCAAAGCGGCCGTCAACGAGAATGTCAACGAGTTGAAGAAGTTCTAGTTTATCAGGAGTTTCAAGCATCAACTCCTCCCAAGTATAACCAGTCCAAGACCAGATATCTTTTTCCGGGAGTTCCTCACGAATGCGTTTGACTAGGGGAATGAGAATTCCTGTGTTTAGGAAGGGTTCACCACCAAGTAGCGTGAGACCTTGTACGTAAGGTTGAGCTAGATCCCTCATGATTTGTTCTTCAAGTTCTTTAGTATAGGGAATTCCTGCCTTAAAGGACCAGGTGGCAGCGTTATAGCATCCCTCGCAATGAAACATGCAACCAGAGACGTAAAGGGAGTTACGCACGCCTTCACCATCAACGAAATTAAAAGCTTTGTAGTCAATAATACGTCCTTGGCTAAGTTCTTCAGACTTCCATTCCTGTGGTTTTGGTGTATTCCATGTCATGATTCTACTCCAAATCTATCCAATAGCGCTCAGTTTCATGGCGAATGTTCTCCAACTGGCCACCGTTGGCTAATATAACAGCTCGACTAGCAGGATTCTTGATACTACAAGTGACCAGAGCACGATGAATATTCTTGTCTTTAGCTACTTGTAAGCCTTGACGGAGTGATTCTTTCGCATAACCCTTTCCTCGTTCGGATGGACGGATAGAGTAGCCAATATGGCCCCCTTTTTCTAGTAAGTAGTCATTTAATCGGAGACGAAGGTTGAGGAAACCAAGAGCATGATCCGCTTCGTCAAAACTAACCAGCTGGATAGCAGGAACCCAGTTTTCAGGAATATTGAGTCCCGCTTCCGCTTGAATATTTTCTTCCAGCCACTCTTCATAAACAAAATTGTCGGGGTTCCAAAATCCACCATCATGAGCAGATTGCTCCCTTTCAAATTCAGCCATCATCTCTAAGATAGCTTCTTTATCTGTTTGACTCGGTCGGCGTAAGATCATATTATTTCTTCTTTCCAGCTTTTTTCAAAAGGGCTTGGACACGTGCTTTTTTATCGTTTTTTACAGTTGCATTTTTTTCGTGGTAACGTTCCACTTGTTGCATACCTTTATAATCTAACTGATATTTTCCCATTATATTCCTTTCTAAAAATGAAATAAGCAAAGCAGTTGGAAGGTATCATCCAGCTGCTTCTAGTTTATTATAATGTATTCTAGGTCTTATTAAAGGTGTTTACCTTCATATTTTATGGTTGAACCGTTCATGTGTTTGACTCGAGCAGAGATTTCTTTGTGGCGTCCTTTAACCATTGGGCGTGCCTGTGGATTTCCTAGATAGCCGCAAGTACGTTTGACAACATCAACTGTTTTAGGATCTGTGTTGCCACAGTTAGGACACATGAATCCACGTTCTGTTGGGGTGAAGTCCCCTTCAAAGTCACACTTGTAGCATTTATCAATTGGAGTATTCGTTCCGAGGTAACCGACACGGTCATAAGCAAAGTCCCAGACAGCTTCGAGTGCCTTTGGATTTTGCTGGAGAACTGGATATTCGCAGTAATGGATGAATCCACCAGTTGCGCCAGCTTCGGGGTAAGCTTTTTCGAATTCTAATTTTTCAAATGGTGTTGGATTTTTACGAACATCGTAGTGGAAAGAGTTGGTGTAATACTCTTTATCTGTGATATCAGTCACGACACCGAACTTTTCAGTATCCAAACGACAGAAACGATCCGTCAAACTCTCTGATGGTGTTGAATAAACAGAGAAATGATAATCATATTCGTCAGACCAACTTTCACAAGCATTTTTCATAGATTTAACGATATCTAACGTGAATGCTTTGGCTTCTGGATTAGTCTCCCAGTCACTACCATAAAAAACGGATGCTACTTCATAAAGCCCAATATAACCAAGTGATACAGTTGCACGACGATGTTTGAAGAGTTGATCTACATTATCGAATTTACCTAGACGTTGGCCAAAGGCCCCGTACTGATAAAGAATAGGTGCATTAGCAGGTGTAGCTTCTTTGACACGTTCAACTCGGTAGACGAGTGCATCTTTGGCAATTCCCATTCTTTCTTCAAAAATTTCCCAAAATTTATCTTGGTCTCCCTTAGATTCTAGGGCAATTCGAGGAAGATTAAGGGTTACAACACCCAGATTCATTCGTCCAGAATTAACTTCAACACCATTTTCATCCTTCCACCCCTGGAGGAAGGAACGACATCCCATAGGAGCCTTAAAGGAACCTGTCAATTCAACGATTTTGTCATATGACAAGACATCTGGATACATACGCTTTGTTGCACATTCAAGAGCTAGTTGCTTAATATCGTAGTTAGGTGAGCTAGGCTCTAAGTTAAGTCCACGTTTTAAGGTAAAAATGAGTTTAGGGAAAATGGCTGTACGGTGCTCGGAGCCAAGTCCTAAAATACGAACTTGTAGGATAGCCTTTTGGATTTCACGCTCAAACCAGTTTGTCCCTAAACCGAAACCGAGGGAGGTAAAGGGAGTTTGTCCATTCGAAGTGAAAAGCGTATTAATCTCGTATTCAAGAGATTGCATAGCATCGTAGATATCTTTACGCGTTTTGGCGCGTGCATAGTCTTCACGTTTTTCTTCAGCTACCCACTCTTTAGCATCAGCTAAGTGTTTTTTGTAGTTAAGTTCTGCGTAAGGAGCTAAAAACTCATCGATACGGTCTGCAGTACAGCCACCATATTGACTAGAGGCAACATTTGCGATGATTTGTGAAATTTGTGCTGTTGCAGTTTGAATGGATTTAGGACTTTCAACTTCAGCGTTACCAATTTTAAAACCATTTGCCAACATGCCTTTGAAGTCAATCAAACAACAGTTGGTCATAGGTGTGTAAGGGCTGTAGTCTAAATCGTGGAAATGGATATCTCCCTTTTGATGAGCATTTGCTACGTGTGGAGGAAGCATCTTAAGTCCTACAGATTTTCCGACAATTCCTGCGGTTAAATCACGTTGCGTATTGTAAAGATCGCTATCTTTATTAGCATTTTCGTGAACAACAGCCTGGTCTTTATTAACAAGTTTACTAATGGTGAAATTGATGTCAGTAGCCTGAGAACGCTCAAAATCACGTTTGGTACGATAGTTGATATATTCTTGAGCGATAGCATATTCGTTAGCTTCGAGTAACTCGTGCTCTACTATGCTTTGGATTTCATATATTTTGATATTTTGAGTGAAGCGGTCATTGATTTCAGCAACAATACGGTTGGCAATTCCCTCCAACTTTGCTTCAATCAAGGGTGTGATAGGTGTAATAGCTTCACTTGCTTTTAGGATAGCCTCATATATTTTACTTGAATCAAAGACAACCATACGACCATCACGTTTGATGACTTTGATATCAGGGTTGATTGTAACCTTTTCTTTTTCTAATGTAATCATCTAAAAATCACCTCGCTACTAATTATAGCACTAGGCAAAAAAAAATCAATATATTGTGGTATATTTTTATCTCAACCACTATATATTGATTTTTTGACCTATTTTAGGACGTAAACAGTGTATCGTTCAACGCCTTTTACAGGGGCTTTTTTATAGTTTTTTGAAAGTGTAGATTTAACATCAGAAGGTAGTTGTGTATCTTGTTGGACAACGATATATTGTGCTGAATCTTGGATAATAGTATCTGAGAGAGCTTTCTGATGACTAGATTTAGCTGTGTTAAGTTCTGGAAGAACAAATTGTGAGGCTGCTTTACGACCGCTTTCCAAATAAATTTTTGCTGATGAATCGTAAACGTAGATAGTTTCATCCTTCTTAGTATTTTTAGCGAGGTAATTTGCAACAGTACTACGTTCAGTATTATTTCCTAAATTAAATAGGAATATAATGATTGGCATCGCGAAAGCAAATGCAAAGACTGCAATAGGTAAGAAGTAATTACGACTAAGGAAGATACCAAAAACTTTAAGTGTGTGAATCTGGTTACCATTACGACGTCGGTGAGAAGTTCGCTCTGCTCTCTTTTTAATAGCATCATCTAAAGAAAGTGCTGTCAAGACTAGACCATAAGGTACGATGTTGAGAATACTGTAAAGCCCAAAGCTTTGAGAGAACAAGCTGTAAACTACTGTAAAGATAAAACTAAGGAGTAGTACCCACTTGATGCTCTTATCTTTAGCATCGCCAAGAAGGTGGTTGCTTGTAGTCAGTGCACCAACAAGTAATCCAGAGCCTATAACAGCAAAACTTTGGTAAGCTAACGTAAGTAGAAAGTCATTTTTTTCTACAGCGAGTTGTGTAAAGTTGTAAACCAAAACTTGGTTAATATAGTCCGATGTAATTTGTAAATTTAGGATAAAGTAAAGACATAGATACAATACTAGAATGTTACCAAAAATAATACAAAGAACTTGATAAAAACCACGAGCAAAGTGTTTGTTGACAAGGTTGTAAACGAAGATTGTCACAAGTGACAATATCCAGAAAATAAGAGTTCGAGCTTCAAAAAGAGCTCCTGCAGTGCCAGCGAAGCCGTAAAGAATAAAGGCTTCATCACGACTGTGACCCGCAAAGTAACGAGTTAAGAAGAAGATGGCACCTAGGACAAAAGGCATAGCAAATTGGATAGGGTAGAGACCACCAAAACCAAGTGTTCCATTAGTGACATAGAAAATAATACTAATTAGAGTGGCAATTTCCTTCTTGTTTGTCATGTGCATGACAGTCTTGTAAAGGTAACTTCCAGAAAGATAGTAGGTAAGGAATTGAATAGGAATCAGCCAAAGAGTTGATCCTAAACGGAAAGCCAGAGAAACTAGTAAGTAATAAAAGAAGCCGCCTGTCGCAAAAAAGTCAGAGTAGGGTAAGCTACCATTGGCAAACATTTTTGCAATGTAAAGGTTTTGAGACTGTATATTATTGGCAAAGTCTGTAAAGCAGGGAACTGATATACTAAAAATACTCAAAATCAAACTGAGAATCAGGATATGGCCTCTATGCTTCCATGGAAGTGAAATCTTAGTTTTTTTCTCTATTTGAGACGAATTTGATTCTTCTGTATGTCCCTGAATTGTCACTTCAATCTTTTCGGATTGATTATCTTGTATATGAGATTGATGGTGGCTTCGATGATAACCTTGGTAGCCACTTGAATCTAAAGTATTGTCTTCGTTGTATGGACTCACAATTAAACTCCTTTGTTGACATTTGGATAGTTATAAATAAAAGGGTCTTATCCCCTAATTGTCTTATTTAAAGTATATCAGATAATACCATTTAGTCAATTTTCCTCTAATTTCTTACATTTAAGAAAAAAATATCTAAAAAAGAGACTGAGATACAATATCCCAATCTCTTTTTAACAAGTCATTTCTTTGCCTATGGCATTGATTATTTTTTAGTTTTCATCGATGAAGCTATTGAAAACTTCTTCAATCATATCCCATTCAGCATCTGAATCTTCAGGGATTGGTTGAAGGTCGCCTTCAGTACCGTCTTCATTTTCAGTGAATGAGTATGCTTGGATTTCAATTTCTCCATTAGCATCTTCTTCAGCACCAGCTGGTACCAAAAGAACATAGTTTTTACCAAATTCTTCGCGTCCATCAATAGTCAACAAGATTTCAAAAAGTGTTTCATTTCCTTGTTCGTCTACTAAAGTGATGACTTCATGATCATGGTTGTGGTCGTGATTGTGTGACATATTGTTCTCCTTTTTGTAGAGAGCACTGAATAGTGAGGAAATCTAGTATATTGCTTGGCAGTTTACTAGATTGTCACTTGACTATTAGGTCTCTATTACACTTTCTTAAAACATTCGATCGAGGTAGTTTTGTAGAATAAGTTGGGCAGCTAATTTATCAATAACTTTTTTACGTTTACCACGGCTGATATCTGCTTGTTCAACCAACATACGCTCGGCTTGAACAGTTGTCAAGCGTTCGTCTTGGTAATCTACAGGAATTCCAAAGATTTCCTTGATTTTGTAACCATAGGCTTTGCTTGCCTCAACACGTGGTCCTTCAGTGTTATTCATATTTTTAGGAAGACCAACAACAAATTTTTCTACCTTATATTCTTTAACGAGCTCGCCTAGTCGGTCGAAACCAAACTCTTCAGCCTCCTCGTCAATTTTAATAATTTCAACGCCTTGGGCTGTAAAACCGAGGGGATCACTAATCGCAACTCCTACTGTTTTTGAGCCAACATCAAGTCCCATTACTCGCATTAGAGGTCAATTCCATTTCCTTTAAGATAATAGCGAACGAGTTCTTCAACGATTTCATCACGTTCGTATTTACGAATCTGGTTACGGGCGTCATTATAACGCGGAACATAAGCAGGGTCACCGCTCAGAACATAACCGACGATTTGGTTGATAGGATTATAACCTTTCTCAGCTAACGAACGGTAGACATTTGTCAAAGTATTACTGATTTCATCTTTGCTACCGTCGTCTAGGTTGAAACGAACAGTTTCATCTGTAAATCCCATACTGACACCTTCTTTCTATAAGAATTATCTGTTAGTTCTTTATTATAACATAAGTATAGCCAAAAGGGAAAGACGATGAACAAAAAAAGAGACGACTGAAGCCATCTCTCTTAATATCCAATAAGATTAAACGCGTTCAACTTTACCAGATTTAAGCGCACGAGCTGAAGCCCAAACTTTTTTAGGTTTACCATCAACAAGGATAGTAACTTTTTGAAGGTTAGGTTTAACGGCACGTTTAGTTTTGTTCATAGCGTGTGAACGGTTGTTTCCAGAAACAGTTTTACGTCCTGTAAAGTAACATACTTTAGCCATTTCGTGTTTTCCTCCTAGGTAGAATTTATTACGGATGTGCTAGCACCACATACCAAAACATTCTATCATAAGAATTTAGGTTTGACAAGAACTATTTATAATTTCTTTTTATAACAAAATAGTATATGCTTATTATAATAAGAAAAAATCAGTTAAAAAAGGAGAGAAGATGCCAGATAATCTTGCTCTACGCATGCGTCCACGTACAATTTCAGAGGTGATTGGTCAGAAGCATTTGGTTGGTGAAGGTAAAATTATTCGCCGTATGGTAGAAGCGAATATGCTGTCGTCAATGATTCTCTACGGGCCACCAGGAATCGGGAAGACCTCAATAGCTAGTGCTATTGCAGGAACAACAAAATTTGCTTTTAGAACCTTTAATGCTACTGTTGATAGCAAGAAACGCCTACAGGAAATTGCGGAAGAGGCTAAATTTTCAGGTGGCTTAGTTCTGCTTCTAGATGAGATTCATCGTTTGGATAAAGCTAAACAAGACTTTTTATTGCCACTCTTAGAGAATGGTAATATTATCATGATTGGGGCTACAACGGAGAATCCGTTTTTTTCTGTCACACCAGCCATCCGTAGTCGTGTACAAATATTTGAGTTGGAACCACTCTCTAACGAGGATATTAAGGAAGCTATACTAGGTGTTCTAGAGGACAAGGAGCGTGGCTTTGACTTTGATGTCCAGTTAGATGAGGATGCTCTAGATTTTATTGCTACGGCTACTAATGGTGATTTACGTTCGGCTTATAATTCCTTAGATTTAGCTGTCATGTCGACGCCAGCTTCAGAAGATGGGCTTCGCCATATTACTTTAGATACAGTGGAAAATAGTTTACAACGTAGCTATATCACCATGGATAAAGACGGTGATGGACACTATGATGTACTTTCTGCTTTGCAAAAATCTATTCGAGGCTCTGATGTTAATGCCAGTCTTCACTATGCAGCACGTTTGGTTGAAGCAGGAGATCTCCCTAGTCTAGCACGACGCTTGACTGTGATTGCGTACGAGGATATTGGTTTAGCTAATCCTGATGCGCAAGTTCACACGGTTACAGCTTTGGAAGCTGCACAGAAAGTAGGTTTCCCAGAGGCGCGTATTTTGATTGCCAATGTAGTTGTTGACTTAGCTTTATCTCCTAAGTCGAATTCGGCTTATATGGCTATGGATGCTGCCTTGGCAGACCTTAGAAAATCAGGGAATTTACCTATTCCTCGTCATTTGAGAGATGGACACTATGCTGGAAGCAAGGAACTGGGCAATGCACAAGATTACAAGTATCCCCATGCTTATCCTGAAAAGTGGGTCAAACAACAATATCTTCCGGATAAATTAAGAGGTGTGAATTATTTCCAACCCAATGAAACCGGGAAATATGAAAGAGCTCTTGGAGCTAATAAAGAACGGATCGATAAGTTATCTAGGTAATACGAGAGGAATCAACGAAAACGATTGCAAAAAAATTGATTTTTCCTCTTGCAATAATTTTCAAAAGTGGTATTATAAAAACATAGAAATTGCTGTGGTATACGAATCCACATATAAGTGTTGACCGACTAATTTTTGTATTATCGGGAGACAGAGGTCTATTAACAGTGTGCAGGCTGGCTCACCCAGAAGCAACTGAAGTTAGTAGCGAGTCGCCCACCTGCTTTTTTACGTCGCGGGTTCAATACAAACGGTGGATCATCGGTACCAATACAGCATCCAGCCTCCTTAGCTCAGTTGGTAGAGCAGTGGACTCTTAATCCATGGGTCACAGGTTCGAGCCCTGTAGGGGGCATAGAAATACAGAAGAAAAAGCCTTGATTTAAAAGGCTTTTTTGCTTGTCTATAACTGATTTGCCCCATCATTTGCCCCATATTTTTTTATGAGCAATCTTTCCAGACATCTTTGATTTGATTAAATTCCTCAAAAATTTTCTCCTCTAAAGTGTGTCCATATACTTCTACTAACATTGAAATATCTCTATGCCCTAGAATTTTTGCAATAACCCCAAGGTCAAATCCTTTGTGCCAGAGGTAACTTCCATAGGTATGACGTGCTCCTTTTGTCGTGATAATTGGATAAATATCTAATTCATTTAAAAGAACACTCAAAGCTTTATTGACACTAGCAATATCTGGTACCATATGAATATATCCATAATGCTGAAAAATCATTTTATACCTGTTCTTGATACCTAGCTCTTTATTAGCCTTCTCTTGTTCAATTTTTAGGACTTGTAATATCTTAATACATTCTTCGTCTATCGGTACCATACGAATAGACGTTTTGTTTTTTGGAGGGACAAATTTATGAGAAAGGGTATTAAACCTTCTATATGTTTTTAACAGTCCTCTGTCAAAGTCAACTTCATTCCAAGTTAACGCTATTAACTCTCCAAACCTCATCCCTGTTTTTAATAGAAAATAGACGATATAAGGAACAATTGATCGTTGGTAATCAAATTTTCTCTTTACTGCTAAAAGTAAATCCAGATAGTCCTTTTCTGTATGCAAATATTTCTCTTCGGTCATCTGTTGTTCTTTGGATGAAAATAACTCGACATGTTGTGTAAAATCATCTATTAGAACTTTGTCGGCAATTGCCATTTGGATGCTCTGATGGATTCCAGTATTCAATCTACCAAGAAAATTTCTACCAACTGTTTGCCCATACTTATTCATTATTCTTTGGTATTCACTCGCACGAATTTGAGTGACTTTTTTATTTCCAAATAATCTTTCAATTGTGTTTTTACGGAGAAGATATTTTTTCTTTGTCTCTTCCGACCTGCTACTCGGTAGAATTTTTAGTTCAAGCCATTCTTGATATAGATCTACAAGAGAAATATCTCTAGAAATTCTTTTCCCTAAACGAAGTTCTTGCAGAATCGGTTCAGCTTCTGACTCTGCAAGTTTTTTTGTTTTAAAACCGCTATTATGAACAACAGTTTTCCCTTCGCTACGAATTTCATAGGTCCATAAATTACTATCTCCTCGCTTTCGATAACGAACACTTGCCATATTACGCCACCTCAGTTCCTAGAATCTCATTTACAACACTTTTTGGAACAACCATCAAACGTTTGCGATTATAAAATGTATAGCCTCGTGAGACAAGTAATTCTCTTGCCTGATGAATGATATCATTCGCTGTATGAGGGCGATAGCCCATTTCAATTAATTCTTTGTTACTAATTAAATTATTGTCCATAGTTATCCTCCTTATTTATTTTCTAAATTCAGAAACTCGCCTACAAGTAGTTGTAATTCTGCATTTAATTTAGGGAGATTCTGTATTAATACTTCTTTTAATTCTTCCGCAAATTGGTTCGTTTCTTCTCTCAATAGTTTGCGGACTCTTGTTTTTTTCTTTTTGATGCTGTCTGATTTTAAATTTGGAAAAGCTAATGATAACAGTTCAGGATTGTTGAGAAAGATAATTGTAAAGGCTCTTTGATCCACTCGAATATGATCTAGCTTATAAAACCCGAAATTATCAAGTCTACTCATAATATCTTGGACCATCTCCTCACCAATCGCTTTGGTTCTGAGTTGGAACTCTAGTCTCCACCAAAACGGATTCACATCCAAATCTAGCTTCTCTTCTCGCTTGTGAGCAATGATTTCTTTATTCTTATCATATAACCTAACTTGTACATTACTACCGCTAGAACCCCAATATTTCGTCTCTAATTCGCCCCCTCGACCATAGAAGACCTTATGTGTAACACCACCTTTAATATGTTGCAAATTAACGATTTCAGGCCTGTTGAAAATGTCAAATGCCAAATCAAAACGAGACAAACGTACCGTCAATGAATTCAATCTGGCAAAGTACATTAATTGCCTCCATACTTTCATTCCATCAAATTCTTTTAAAGTGTTAGGATTGAAATCAATCCGAATCAATTGTTCACCTCCATAAGTGGATAATTGAAAAAATATAATATTGATTGAATCATACTCATTAAGATCCTTAGCTAAAGCAAAGACATCATCTCGCACGTTATCATGTATTTCAAATGCGTCAACTCTTGTACTTATTGCCTGTTTCAGATTTTTGAAAATTCGTCTTAGGGAACCAGTGTCTGTATCCCAGATAACCGTTAATCTATCAATACTGACATCTAGTCGCTGTACTAATTCTCCTACATCACATCGTTCTTGAATGCTTCTTAAATCTTGTAAAGAAACCAACAAAATTGTCCCCCCTTCTTTTAGATTTTTTAGGTCTCAGAAACACCGTCAAATCAACGTTTGCTCGTTCCGTCGTTCTTTGGACGTTGTCCTAAGTGTACCTTTTTGCTGGCTGTTAGAATAGCCAACTTTTGCTTGGCTAGAAATTGTCTGGACGGCAGTCTTCGGGACTTCGCCTGACTTCCCGTCAGGCTCGCCCTTGTCCTTGTCCACACAATTTCTAGCTCTAAGGCTTCGAATAGTCATAAGTCATCGTCTCATCCTCAACTTCCTCCTCACTCACTATCCCTAAACTTACGAGCTATTTTTTTGTATTATTTATAACTTATTTATAAGTTATAAATATATTTTATAAAAAATATTTTAAATAGTCAACTAAAAACTTGATTTGTAAGTTTATAGGTGATAAAATAAGTTAAAAATAAAAGAATAGGAGTTTTCCATGACCTTTATTATTCAAAATTTTGGACCCAATTTGGCACGCCTACGCATAGAAAAAGGAGTAAGTCAAACTCAACTAGCTGAAGATTTAGGAATTGGTAAACAGTCCATCTCTGATTACGAAAAACAAA
>NZ_KV791097.1:0-2792 GCF_001807855.1 Streptococcus sp. HMSC10E12 | reverse complement strand
GTGATTCGCTTACTGATGCACTCTCTGACGCTGACTCTGAGTTAGATACTGATTGTGATTCTGAAATGGATTCACTTACTGACGCTGACTCTGAGTTTGAAGCGGATTGTGATTCTAAGACAGAAGCACTTTCTGACGCTGATTCTGAGTTAGACACTGATTGTGATTCAGAAACTGACGCACTTTCTGACGCTGACTCGGAATTAGACACTGATTGTGATTCGCTTACTGATGCACTCTCTGATGCTGATTCAGAATTAGACACTGATTGTGATTCAGAAACTGATGCACTCTCTGATGCTGATTCAGAATTAGATACTGACTGTGATTCTGAAACTGATGCGCTCTCTGAAGCTGACTCTGAGTTTGAAGCAGATTGTGATTCAGAAACTGACGCACTTTCTGATGTTGATTCTGAGTTTGAAGCAGATTGTGATTCAGATACAGAAGCACTTTCTGATGCTGATTCTGAGTTTGAAGCAGACTGTGATTCAGAAACTGACGCACTCTCTGATGCTGACTCTGAATTAGATACTGACTGTGATTCAGATACTGACTCACTTGTTGATGCTGACTCATAATTCGAGACTGATTGTGATGCTGAAGTTGACGCACTGACTGACGCTGAAGTTGAGTTCGACTCAGACTGAGATGTTGACGTTGAGGCACTCTCTGAAGCAGAGACTGAATTTGACTCCAACTGTGATGCGCTCACTGAAGCACTTGTTGAGGCACTTTCAAGAAGACTTTCTGAGATACTCTCTGAAAGAGATGCTGATGCTTCCTCTGATACAGAAAGAGAAGATGAAACAACCTCTGACTCAGATGCTGAAACCGATGCAGATTCTACCTTACTTGTTGATACAGATTCTGACTCTACTGTTGAAGCACTTTCTACGAGGCTTTGAGAAGTACTTAGAGATGCACTCGTTGTATCAGCTTCAGATTCAGACTCGATAACCTGATTACCATTAAAGAAGTTAACGGCAATCGTATCAGTCTTACCTGCATAAGGCGAGAATGTGAAGGATGTATCATCACCAGTGATTTTAGCAGTCCAAGTCGATGTTAAACCATAACTTTTCTTAGCCTGAGTACCATTCATTTGGTAACCATTACCCCAAGTAAAGCCATCACCTTGTTTCGTAACTGTTGAAGTATTAGACTTTGGAGTAGCAACTTGATTACCACTCGAATCTGTAATGTAGTTTGTTACATTTGAAGGTGTCCCAAGTCCTTTACCAAGGGTAAACATCGTTTGTGTTGATGTTCCTGTATTATAGATAGAATATCCAGGAGACATTCTTGAAATATTCCCAAGGGTTGATGTTGCAGGATTAACATAGGAAACAGTGTAGACAAAATTCAGATTTGTCCCGTCATTTGTCACTTTCAATGTATAGTAAATTGGAACATTATAGTTTGAGTCTGTTCCAGTTCCTGTATAAACCTTAGTCTCACCAGTCGCTAGGTTAAGGTTTGAAGTGATAGCGGGAGTGCCATTCACTGTAGAGTTTCCATTGAAACCAGCATTTGTAAGCTTGGTCATCATGTTATCGACGGCATTACCAAGACGCTCACGCTGTTCTTCGTAAGCTGCGTTTGTTGCTGATGCCGCAATCAATGTTGTTGACTTAGTGACTTCTTCTTGAACTGTTGTAATAGCCGTTTGGATTTCAGCCTTAGTCGCTGTATCTGTCAATTTTGCTTGGTAGTTTTTAGCGATATTAACGAGCAATTCCGCTTCTGAAACGTTTTGATCCAAGACAGTTTTCTCATCCTCTTGGCTTGCATTTTCTGAAGCAACTGAGCTCGTTGAAGTTGCTGAATCAGAAGCTGAGTCTGAGTTTGAACCACTTGTGCTTTCAGTTTCTGACTGGCTATCAGAAGTTGAGTACTCCTTGCTGAGTGATGCAGATTCTGAAATAGCCTGTGACAATTCAGCAGAAATAGATTGAGAGACAGATTGTGATACTGAAACTGATGCTTCCGTGCTTGCTTGAGCATCTACTGAAGAGCTTGTAGACTCTTGGCTTGTTGATGCTACTGCTGAAGCTTCCGAAGCTGGCGCCGCACTCAATACAACTGACTCAGAGTTGACTGCCACATCTTGATTAGCAGTTACTTGGCTTTCCAAAGCTGGAGTTGTCGTTTCTTCCGCTTGGGCTGTATAAGTTGCCACTGCGCCTCCAGCCACTGCTCCCGCCGCTGCAATCCCTTTAAGAAGAGCTTGCCCTGAGAGAAGCGGTGTTTTTTCTTCAACACTTTGCGCTGAAACTGATGGTGCATCTGCCCCACCTTTAACAACCTTGAAAAGTCCAAAGTTGGATGTCGCAGCACGAAGCCATTGCTTACCTGATTTAATCAACTTAAAACGAGTCACGCGATCAGTTTCGCGGTATTCCCCTTCATTTCTTCTAAAAAACATATCTACTCCATTCTGTTTTTATGAATTAAAACTCACTGACAAATTTTATCATATAATTCTTGTAAGTTCTAATATAAAACTTTATTTCTCTAAAAAAATAATTGCAAACGCTTTATGCTTTACAAACAATGAAAATAGTTATTTCATAGCATTTTCATCCATTTTACATTTTGCAATACGTATCTTAAAGTTGTCTTAAAATTCAGATTCCCCTACTTTCACGTCTAACATTTCACCTTGCTAAACTAACCTTTTTTACATCTAATACTAGACCTAAATTAGATTTAAACTAACAATTAAGATACCATTACTCATTTCTTAATCACAAGAAAAAGGGCTCTATAATTTCTGTAGTGGGTAAAAC
>NZ_KV791096.1:10745-10832 GCF_001807855.1 Streptococcus sp. HMSC10E12 | reverse complement strand
TAACTGGTACTTCGTCTTTAGAACCGTCTGGGTATGTCACAACGACTGTTGCATCTTTTTCGCCTTCTGTTGTTGTGTCAACAGGTG
>NZ_KV791096.1:10200-10725 GCF_001807855.1 Streptococcus sp. HMSC10E12 | reverse complement strand
CCTTAGAACCGTCTGGGTAAGTCACAACGACTGTCGATGATTTTTCACCTGGTGTTGTTGTATCCACTGGTGTCTTGAATTCGAACTTAGTTCCTTCTGGAAGATCACCAACATTGCCAATTGAGTCCTTAGCATCTGGTGTTTCACCAACGTTAACCGTTTGATCTTTCGCTACTGGGGTATTCTTATCCGCATCTGTACGTGGATCTTTAACAGTTACCTTAACTGGTACTTCATCTTTAGAACCATCTGGGTAAGTCACAACAACTGTTGCGTCTTTTTCACCAGCTGTTGTTGTATCTACTGGTGTCTTGTATTCAAAGGTTGTTCCACTTGGTAGGTCTGAGACATTGCCGATTGAACCTTTAGCGTCTGGTGTTTCGCCTACGTTAACGGTTTGATCCTTAGCAGTTGGTGTGTTCTTATCCGCATCCGTACGTGGATCTACGACTGTTACCTTAACAGGAACTTCATCCTTAGAACCATCTGGATAAGTCACAACAACTGTTGCGTCTTTTTCACCAA
>NZ_KV791096.1:9049-10180 GCF_001807855.1 Streptococcus sp. HMSC10E12 | reverse complement strand
CAAAGGTTGTTCCACTTGGTAGGTCTGAGACATTTCCGATTGAACCTTTAGCATCTGGTGTTTCGCCCTTGTTTACTGTTTGATCCTTAGGCGTTGGTGTATTCTTATCTGCATCCGTACGTGGATCTTTAACAGTTACCTTAACTGGTACTTCATCCTTAGAACCGTCTGGATAAGTGACAACAACTGTTGCGTCTTTTTCACCAGCTGTTGTTGTATCTACTGGTGTCTTGTATTCAAAGGTTGTTCCACTTGGTAGGTCTGAGACATTGCCGATTGAACCTTTAGCGTCTGGTGTTTCGCCTACGTTAATGGTTTGATCTTTAGCAGTCGGTGTATTCTTATCCGCATCTGTGCGTGGATCTTTAACAGTTACCTTAACTGGTACTTCATCCTTAGAACCGTCTGGATAAGTGACAACAACTGTTGCGTCTTTTTCACCAACTGTTGTTGTATCTACTGGTGTCTTGTACTCAAATGTAGTGCCATTTGGTAGATCTGAAACATTGCCAATTGAACCTTTAGCATCTGGTGTTTCGCCGATGTTAACAGTTTGATCCTTAGCTGTTGGCGTGTTCTTATCCGCATCTGTGCGTGGATCTTTAACAGTTACCTTAACTGGTACTTCATCCTTAGAACCGTCTGGGTAAGTCACAACGACTGTTGCGTCCTTCTCACCAGCTGTTGTTGTATCTACTGGTGTCTTGTATTCAAAGGTTGTTCCACTTGGTAGGTCTGAGACATTGCCGATTGAACCTTTAGCGTCTGGTGTTTCGCCTACGTTAACGGTTTGATCCTTAGCAGTCGGTGTATTCTTATCCGCATCCGTACGTGGATCTACGACAGTTACCTTAACTGGTACTTCGTCTTTAGAGCCATCTGGGTAAGTCACAACAACAGTAGCGTCTTTTTCACCAACTGTTGTTGTATCTACTGGTGTCTTGTACTCAAAGGTTGTTCCGCTTGGAAGGTCGGAAACGTTACCAATTGAACCTTTAGCGTCTGGTGTTTCACCGATGTTAACGGTTTGATCCTTAGCTGTTGGTGTGTTCTTATCAGCATCCGTACGTGGATCTACGACTGTCACCTTAACTGGAACTTCATCCTTAGAACCGTCTGGATAAGTGACAA
>NZ_KV791096.1:5325-9029 GCF_001807855.1 Streptococcus sp. HMSC10E12 | reverse complement strand
CGTCTGGTGTTTCGCCTACGTTAACGGTTTGATCTTTTGCAGTTGGTTCATACTTATCAGCATCTGTTTGTTTAGCCTTGATTTCAATTGGGACATTGACTGTTTCAGTTGTTCCATCAGGATATGTCACAAGCATTGGCACATTTACCAAGCCAGGAGTCGCATTGGCAGAAGTCTTACTTGTGATAGCCCCTGTACTTTCATCAACAGAAACAGAGTCAATTCCAGCTGGAAGTGTGCCAGCTTTGAAAGTTGTACCAGAAGGCACAGATACTTCCTTACCTTCGACATCACGTACAAGTGGAATTTGTGGCTGAGTTGTGTCTCCAGCAGTGACTACTGATTTACTGTAAGTCACATCATAAGTTTGATTCTTAGGTGCATTAACAATCAATAGGTTAGTATCAAGGAAGGCATTTGCATATGACCCTTGATGAACCCCTTCGGTATTACCTTTCCAGCTACGTTGGATAGCATTCAAGTTTGGTTTAACACCACGTTCCATCCATTGCTCAAAGAGAAGCATGCCGTTATTTTTCTTGATTTCAGCATTCAATTTCTTAGCCAATTCGACTGAATCAACTGTGTTTTTAATCTTGTAAGAAATGGTATATGAACCAAGTTGCCCTGAGGCAGTACCTAAGATATTTTTGTCAATATAACTACGAACCTTATCAACATCACTTTGTGATGGGTTAGATTTTGTCGCAATACTAATAGCATCTGTCTTACGTGTATCAAGTTTCCCTGATGCATCCATGACAACCTTAGTTTTTTGAACACCACTTACAGCAGAGCCATCCGCATCAGATTTGTAAATATAAGTTTCATTCAAATCAAGATATGGCAAGAGACTCTTAGGCAATTCTTGTTCGATATAAGGCACAGATTGGAAGGTATTTGAACCTAAGTTCACAACACCCATAGCCGCAGATACTTTCATGGTATAAACCAATTCAATTGAATCTGCCTTACCATCGCTTGTAAAACGTGGAAGTACTTTTAGAGTTGGTTGTGTATTCACACCCTTACCAGGAGTTCCTGTAAAGGCGTTGGTCAAACCATTATCAGACGCAGTTTTCTTAGCGTTATCTGAGGCAATAAACCATGAGTTGTCAATACTTTCACGAACCAATTTATTAGGAATTACTCTACCGTAGTCCTTACCTGTAATCCATGCAGATGAGAATGACAATGGTGTGTTTGCAAGTCCAAGATCGTTTAAGGTCTTGCCATTTTTCAAGGTAATAGTAATTGGGTGGTCATAAGCTGCCCCAATACCACCAGAAGCTACAGTGTTGTTGGCAATTGGAACTGACCAAACTGAACCATCTTCATGAGGTGTAAAGCTTTGTGCACTTCCTGATGCCGTTGGTTTGATTGTGATTTTTTCAATATTTTCATAGAAGGTTGGATTTTGGAAGTTCAAAATCACATGAGCTCCAAGAGGGAAAGCTTTATCCTTAGCCCATCCACCCGCAAGACGCGTCCATGATGTCCCAGTAAGAGAGATGGTACCATCGTCATTGACTTTATTAAACTCAACACCAGCGTTCTTAACAACGTAAGGAGATTCCTTATCAGTTGTGATACCAGTAGTGTCAAATTTATTAGTAATTGTAAGTGATGAATCACTAGGTTTAATGACACCATTTACAGTACTTGGTGAGACAATTAACTGTTTCGTAGCATTTTTACCAGACGCATCTGTAGCTGTTGCTACGACAGTACCACCTGCTGATGGACGTTTGAAGGTATAAACACCATCTGCCCCGTTAATTGAGACTTCTTGACCATCTACCGTTACCTTAACAGTTGAAGCTGCATCTGTACGAATCGTAACATATTCGTCACCAGCTTCAATTGAAGTTGATACATTCTTAGTAGATGCTTCTGTTGCAGATGTAGATGCTGCAGCAGGAACCGCACGACGTGAACGAACGCGTGGTTTTTCAGCTTCAGAAGAATTACTTGCTTGAGCAGCCTCTGAAGTCGATGCTTGTGCAGTTTCAGAAGTTGGAGCTGCTGATGTGCTTGCTTGTGCTTCTGATGTTGCTGCAGCTTGTGATGTAGCGCTCTCCGTAGTTGTTGCAGGCGCTGTTGACGTCGCAGGCGTTGCGACAGTAGCTGGTGCTTCAGCACTTGTTGCAGCTGTTGCACTTGCAACAGGATTTGTCACTGCAGGCGTTGTCTCTGCGACTGTTCTAGTCTCGACTAAAGACGCCGTCGTTTCACCTGCTTCTGCTACTGGCGTAATCGGTGCAGCTGTCGTTTCAGTATTTTCATCTGCTTGTGCAGTCCCACCAATCATAATAAGTGTTCCTAGCAATACCGAACAAACCCCGATATTTAATTTGCGGAGAGAAAAGCGACTTTTCTTCTCATTGAATAAATCTTTACCCATAGTTCTCCAAAACAATTGGAATTCTAACTATCCAATTGCCCTTCCTAAAAATTTATTCTAATCCCCTTTCCATTATGTTATCAAAAAAATGTAAATTTTCAATACAAAATCCCATAATTTTATTATTTTCTTTTTTTATAATCTTTTATAATATAAACATCTGCTCACTTAAGTTTAGCTATTACAATTTTATTATAACTCGTTATAAATACTTTTTATAAGTTATCCCCTGATTTTAAAATAATTCTATAAGTTTATTCATACTTATCCCTATAACTAATTTAATAATCAGAAAAATATATTTGTCAGATTATTTTTAGACACAAAAGAGACTCACCCCTATCGGGGTGAGTCTCTTTTTCGAAAACTGAAATAGTCTAACTAACTATGTTGAGGGATTTAACCTATGAACTATCTTAGTCTTCTTTTTTGCGTTTTCCTGCCAAACCAAGTCCAGCTGCCGCAAGGATTCCTCCGAGAGCCATAGCTGCCATAGACGCATCATCACCTGTTTCAGGGAGTGCTGGTCCTTTAGGAGCTTCTGGTGTAGTTGGTGGTGTCACTGGTGGAACCACTGGAGTTGGAGGAGTCGGTGGTGTTGGAGGCGTAGTTGGTGGTGTAGTAGGAGGTGTGTTTGGTGGAGTTGTTGGTGGTGTATTTGGTGGGATAACAGTGTTGTTGAACTCAGTATCTTCTGGCAATTGAGAAGTTACTGTCAAGACTTTACCGTCTTTAGTTACTGAAACAACGACTGTAGCTACCATCTTATCGTAGGCAACAGTTGCATCGTTACCTTGTACTTCTTCTACTGTGTAGACGTGAGTACCTTCTTCACCACGTTTGTACTCAAGTGCTGAGAACTTGATCTTACCGTTAGCATCATTGCTTACAGTTTCGATCACATTACCCTTGCTATCTTTAAGTACGAAGCTAAACTCACCAGGTTTAAGTTCACGACCTTCAAGTTTCTTAGTGAATTCAAACTCAACCTTAGTTGGGATATTGACTACACGTTTTTCTGTTGGTTTTTCTGGTTTTTCAACAGACTTCTTAGTTGGGTCGTATTGGTGAACGATTTGTGACGCAGTATTTTCGATGTCTACACCATCTTTAGCAGTGCCTTTGATAGTTGCAGGAATATCGAACTTGTAGTAGCGTCCGAATGCCAATTTGGCAGTATCGATCACTTGTGTGTTTTCTGCATCGCCAAGTGACTTAGTAAGGTCAGCTTTAGATGTTGCAGTAATCACACCGTCAACGATTTGAATATCGAACTTAGCTGTCACATCTTCTCCTGTTA
>NZ_KV791096.1:5039-5305 GCF_001807855.1 Streptococcus sp. HMSC10E12 | reverse complement strand
TATCTGTAACACCTACAGATTGGATATTGTGAGCGTCAGTGAAGTTAGTTGTGTCGAGCCATACTTGGTAGACAAACTTATCACCTTTCTTGAGTGTCTTAGTATTGATATTTTCAGCTTCGTTGTTAGCTGTGCTGTCAGCGTAAGGATCCTTGTTAGTATCGCCTACTTTATCTTTCAACTCAGCATCATCGTCAACAAGTTTCATACCAGTGATATCGAATTTCTCTTTAGAAACAACGTATTTCTCTGGTTGGAACTTAGGT
>NZ_KV791096.1:1669-5019 GCF_001807855.1 Streptococcus sp. HMSC10E12 | reverse complement strand
GAAACAACGTATTTCTCTGGTTGGAACTTAGGTTTTTCTGGTGGACGAACAGTGTTGTTAAATTCTTTGTCTGCTGGGTCGTTCACTTTAGTGATAAGAGCTTTCGCTTTACCATCATGTGATACTTCAACAGTGACAAGAGCTTTCATTGAATCGTAAGAAACAGTTCCGTCAGTACCTTTAACTTCTTCTACAGTGTAGTTGTGAGTACCTTCTTGGCCTTTCTTGAATTCAAGAGCAGCAAATTTAACGTTACCTGCAGCGTCGTTCTTAACTGTTTGAAGGATGTTTCCATCTTTATCTTTAAGAACGAAGCTGAATTCGTTGGCTTTAAGTTCACGACCTTCAAGTTTCTTAGTGAAGTTAAATTCAACTTCAACTGGGATGTTAACAACACGTTTTTCTGTTGGTTTTTCAGGTTTCTTAACAGTCTTACTTTGTGGATCGTATTGGTGAACGATTTGTGAGGCTGTATTTTCGATGTCAACACCGCCCTTAGCAGATTGTTTAATTTCTGCTGGGATTTCAAACTTGTAGTAACGTCCGAAGGCGAACTTAGTTGTGTCGATAACTTGTGTATTTTCTGCATCGCCAAGTGACTTAGTAAGGTCAGCTTTTGATGTTGCAGTGATTACACCGTTAACGAGAGTGATATCGAACTTAGCTGTCACATCTTCTCCTGTTACAGAGTCGTATGCTTTAATATCTTTAACGTTAACAGTCAAGTTTTCGCTGTCATATTTATCTGTAACACCTACAGATTGGATATTGTGAGCTTCAGTGAATTTAGTTGTATCCAACCATACTTGGTAGTATACTTTATCACCTTTCTTGAGTGTCTTAGTATTGATATTTTGAGCTTCGTTGTTATCAGTCTTATCAGCATAAGGATTTGCGTTAGTGTCTGCAACCTTATCTTTCAATTCGCTATCATCGTCGAGAAGTTTAACTCCTGTAAGATCGAATTTAGATTCGTTAAGGATGTATTTCTCTGGGTTGAAGTCTGGAGTATCTGGAGGAGTTACTTTGTTGTTGAACTCTTTATCAGCAGCATCTGTCACGTTAGTGATAAGTGCTTTAGCTGTTCCATCATGTTTAACTTCAACTGTAACAACAGCTTTCATACCGTCGTATTGAACTGTGCCGTCAGTACCTTTAACTTCTTCTACAGTGTACTTGTAAGTACCTTCTTGGCCTTTCTTGTACTCAATAGCTTTGAACTTAACGTTACCTGAAGCATCGTTCTTAACAGTTTCGATGACATTTCCTGCTTCATCCTTCAATTGGAAGCTGAATTCGTTAGCTTTAAGCTCACGGCCTTCAAGTTTCTTAGTGAAGTTGAATTCAACTGAGATTGGAACGTTGTTAACACGTTTTTCAGTTGGTTTAGTAGGAATTTCTGTCTTCTTAGTTGTTGGGTTGTAGAAGTGAACAACTTGTCCAGCTGTATTTTCAATATCTACACCACCAGGAACAGAGTCTTTAACAGTGGTTGGGATATCGAATTTATAGTAACGACCAAAGGCAAACTTAGTTGTGTCGATGATTTGAGTATTTGCATCATCTCCAAGTGACTTAGTGAAGCCATCTTTAAGGTTAGCTGTAATCATACCATTTTCAACTTTGATGTTGAATTTAGCTGTTACATCTTCGCCTGTAACTGAGTCGTAAGCTTTAATAGCTGAAGCATCAAGATCCAATTTAGTTTCATCGTAGTCATCAGAGATACCAACTGTTTGGATGTAATCCTTGTTCTTAGCGTCGAATTTAGTTGTATCGAGCCATACTTGGTAAACAAGTTTTTCACCACGTTTAACAGATTTAGTATTCATGTTTTCAGCTTCGTTGTTTGATGCGTCATCAGCATATGGGTTCGCATTTGTATCTGCGTACTTGTCTGCCAATTCTTTATCATCATCAACAAGCTTGTTACCAGTGATGTCAAATTTCTCTTTGTTCACAACATATTTCTCTGGTTGGAACTTAGGTGTTTCTGGTGGAACCACCTTGTTGTTAAACTCTTTATCGTTAGCGCTTGAAGCGAATCCGCCTGTTGAAGCGTGGTTAACGACAGTTGTGAGAACTTTGCCTTCCTTAGTAACTTCTACTGTCACAGTCGCTTTCATAGCATCGTAAGTGATTGAAGCATCTTTACCGGCTACTTCTTCAACTGTGTAAGTGAATGTCTTACCAAGATCTGCTTTGTTGAACAAGAGTTTTTCAAACTTGATGTGACCATCTTTATCGTTGGTTACTGTTTGAAGAACCTTGTTGTCTTTGTCTTTCAATACGAAGCTGAACTCACCTGCAGTCAACTCACGTCCTTCAAGTCGTTTAGTATAGTTGAACTCGAGTGGAACTGGAACGTTGTTTTCACGTGTTTGAGTTGGTTTTTCAGGAGTTGTAACTTTCTTATTGAATGGGTTGTATTGGTGAATTGTTTGGTTGGCTGTATTTTCAATATCTACACCGTCGTTAGCATCAATGTCTTTAACAACAGCTGGGATATCAAATTTATAGTAGCGACCAAACTCGAATTTAGTTGTATCGATGACTGGAGTAGCATCTGTAGCACTAATAGCTTTAGTCAAGCTTGCTTTAGATGTACCGTAGAGAACACCGTTTTCAACCTTGATGTCGAACTTGTCAGTAACATCAGCACCAGTAATACCATCGTAAACCTTGATATCAGCAGCGTTGATGTCAAGCTTATCTTCTTCGTAGTTATCTGTGATACCAACTGTTTGAAGATTGCTTTCTGCTGTGAAGTCACGAGTATCAAGCCATACTTGATAGTATATCTTTTGACCACGTTTGAGGGTCTTACCATTCAAGTTTTGGATTTCAACTTTATCAGCTGAATCGTCGTCATCAGCAAGTTTGTTACCAATGATGTCGAAGCTTGGTTCTGAAACAACGTATTTCTCTGGTTTGAAGTTAGGAGTTACGTTGTTATCGAAGACACGATCGTCACCACCATAAGCATCTCCACCTACTGTAGCGTAAGAGATAACTGTTGACAATTGATCTCCTACTGAAGGTTGGATAACTTGAACAGTAACATTGACTTTCATGTTATCGTAAGTAACAGTTGTATCAGTTCCTTTAACTTCTTCTACCGTGTAGTTGAATGTCTTACCAAGATCTGCTTTACCGTAGTTGATAGTAGAGAATTTAACTTTACCTTCGGCATCATTCTTAACAGTTTCAAGAACATTACCTTTTTCATCTTTCAATTCAAAAGTAAATTCCTTGTCTTGCAACTTACGTCCGTTAAGTGTCTTACCAAAAATCAACTCGATAGCAGTTGGAACGTTGTTAACACGTTTTTCAGTTGGTTTGTTTGGTTT
>NZ_KV791096.1:1262-1649 GCF_001807855.1 Streptococcus sp. HMSC10E12 | reverse complement strand
CACGTTTTTCAGTTGGTTTGTTTGGTTTTTCAACAGTCTTAGTAGTTGGGTTGTAGTAGTTTACAACTTGAGCTGCTGTATTTTCAATTTCAGCACCATCGTAAGCACCGTCAGTAACCTTAGCTGGGATGACAAACTTGTAGTAACGTCCAAATTCGAACTTAGTAGTATCGATAATTTGAGTGTTTTCTGCATCGCCAAGTGACTTAGTGAAGCCAGGTTTAAGGTTAGCAGTAATCACACCATTAGCGATTGAGATGTCAAACTTGTCAGTAACATCAGCACCAGTCTTACCATCGTAAGCCTTGATATCAGCTACCTTAACATCCAATTTAGCTTCATCATAATCATCAGTGATACCAACAGTTTGGATATTATCCTTGTTGT
>NZ_KV791096.1:0-1242 GCF_001807855.1 Streptococcus sp. HMSC10E12 | reverse complement strand
TATTATCCTTGTTGTTTGCATCAAATTTAGTTGTATCAAGCCATACTTGGTAGTTAATAGTGTCGCCACGTTTAACAGCTTTAGTATTGATGTTTTCTGCTTCGTTGTTATCAGCTTTATCAGCGTATGGGTTCGCATTTGTTTCTGCGTACTTATCTGTCAACTCTGCATCATCATCAAGAAGCTTAGTACCAGTGATATCAAACTTACCGTTACCATCGCTAAGAACGTATTTCTCTGGTTGGAACTTAGGTTCTTCTGGTGGTGTTACAGTATTGTTGAACTCTTTATCTGCTGGGTCTGTCACATTAGTGATAAGAGCCTTAGCAGTACCATCATGACGAACTTCAACTGTTACAACAGCTTTCATTGTGTCGTATGTAACGGTTGAGTCAGTTCCTTTAACCTCTTCTACTGTATACTTGTAAGTGCCTTCTTGACCCTTCTTATACTCAATAGCTGAGAATTTAACGTTACCTGAAGCATCATTCTTCACGCTTTCAACGACTTCGCCTGCTTCATTCTTCAACTCGAATGTGAATTCGCCTGCTTTAAGCTCACGACCTTCAAGTTTCTTAGTGAAGTTGAACTCTACTGAAACTGGAACGCTGTTAACACGTTTTTCAGTTGGTTTGTTTGGTTTTTCAACTTTCTTCGTAGTTGGGTTGTAGTAGTTAACTACTTGAGCCGCAGTATTTTCGATATCTACTCCACCTGCAACATCAGCTTTAACTGTTGCTGGGATATCAAATTTATAGTAGCGACCAAACTCGAATTTAGTTGTGTCGATGATTTGAGTGTTTTCCGCATCGCCAAGTGACTTAGTGAAGCCAGCTTTAAGGTTAGCTGTGATTACACCATTTTCGATTGAGATATCGAATTTATCTGTAACATCAGCACCAGAAACTGAATCGTAAGCCTTGATAGCTGATGCATCCACATCCAACTTAGTTTCATCGAAGTCATCTGTGATACCAACAGTTTGGATATTATCCTTGTTGTTTGCATCAAATTTAGTTGTGTCAAGCCATACTTGATAGTAGATAGTTTGACCACGTTTAACAGACTTAGTATTCAAGTTTTCAGCTTCGTTGTTTGAAGCATCGTCCGCATATGGGTTCGCATTTGTATCTGCGTACTTGTCTGCCAACTCTTTGTCATCATCAACGAGTTTTGTACCTGTTACGTCGAACTTAGCTTCTCCAACTACGTATTTCTCTGGTTGGAACTTAGGTTCTTCTG
>NZ_KV791095.1:40859-41449 GCF_001807855.1 Streptococcus sp. HMSC10E12 | reverse complement strand
AAGTGCGTCTTTGAGTACTGTGAAGTCAGCGAGTATCTCAAGTTCCTTGAGTGAGTCCTTGAAGACCAGCGTTTCACAAAGTGAATCCGCTTCAACAAGTGCGTCTTTGAGTACTGTGAAGTCAGCGAGTGTCTCAAGTTCCTTGAGTGAGTCTTTGAAGACTAGCGTTTCTCAAAGTCAGTCAGCCTCAACGAGTGCTTCTTTGAGTACCGAGAAATCAGCGAGTGTTTCAAGTTCCTTGAGTGAGTCCTTGAAGACAAGTGTCTCACAAAGTGAGTCCGCTTCAACGAGTGTGTCTTTGAGTACCGTTAAGTCAGCGAGTGTTTCAAGTTCCTTGAGTGAGTCCGCTTCAACAAGCTCGTCTGTGTCAGAATCACAATCTGTATCTAATTCAGAATCAGCGTCAGAGAGTGCATCAGTAAGCGAATCACAATCTGTATCAAATTTCGAGTCAGCGTCAGAAAGTGCGTCAGTTTCAGAATCACAGTCTGTTTCAAACTCAGAGTCAGCCTCAGAAAGTGCGTCAGTTTCAGAATCGCAATCAGTCTCAAACTCCGAATCAGCCTCAGAAAGTGCATCAGTAAGCGAAT
>NZ_KV791095.1:40500-40839 GCF_001807855.1 Streptococcus sp. HMSC10E12 | reverse complement strand
CAGTTTCTGAATCACAGTCTGCTTCAACCTCAGAGTCAGCGTCAGTAAGTGAGTCAGTTTCAGAATCACAATCAGTCTCAAATTCCGAATCAGCTTCAGAAAGTGCATCAGTTTCAGAATCACAGTCAGTCTCAAACTCCGAGTCAGCATCAGTAAGTGCATCAGTAAGCGAATCACAATCAGTGTCTAATTCAGAGTCTGCATCAACAAGTGCGTCTGTCTCAGACTCACAGTCTGTTTCAAACTCAGAATCAGCGTCAGTAAGTGAGTCAACATCGGCATCGCAATCTGTCTCAAATTCCGAATCAGCGTCAGAAAGTGCGTCAGTTTCTGAATCAC
>NZ_KV791095.1:40020-40480 GCF_001807855.1 Streptococcus sp. HMSC10E12 | reverse complement strand
TCAGAGAGTGCATCAGTAAGCGAATCACAATCTGCTTCAACGTCAGAGTCAGTGTCAGTAAGTGAATCAATCTCAGAATCACAGTCTGTATCTAATTCCAAATCCGCTTCAGAAAGTGCATTAGTGTCTGAGTCACAGTCAGTCTCAAACTCCGAGTCAGCGTCAGTAAGTGAGTCAATTTCAGCATCACAATCGGTTTCTAACTCTGAAAGTGCCTCAGTAAGTGCTTCAATCTCAGAGTCACAGTCTGTGTCTAATTCAGAATCAGCATCAGAAAGTGAATCAGTTTCTGAATCACAATCAGTATCCAATTCCGAGTCATCTTCCGAGAGTGCGTCAGTTTCTGAATCACAATCAGTATCCAATTCCGAATCAGCTTCATTAAGTGCGTCAATTTCTGAGTCACAATCAGTTTCTAACTCAGAATCAGCGTCAGTAAGTGCGTCAATTTCAGAATCAC
>NZ_KV791095.1:39699-40000 GCF_001807855.1 Streptococcus sp. HMSC10E12 | reverse complement strand
TCACAATCCGAATCAAATTCAGTCTCTGCTTCAGAAAGTGCATCAGTTTCAGAATCGCAGTCTACTTCAACGTCAGAGTCAGCGTCAGTAAGTGAATCAATCTCAGAATCACAGTCTGTCTCAAACTCAGAATCAGCGTCAGAAAGTGCGTCAGTTTCAGAATCACAATCAGTGTCTAACTCCGAATCAGCATCTTCAAGTGCGTCAGTGTCTGAGTCGCAGTCTGTATCTAATTCAGAATCAGCATCAGAGAGTGCGTCTGTGTCTGAATCACAATCAGTGTCTAATTCCGAGTCAGCGT
>NZ_KV791095.1:38244-39679 GCF_001807855.1 Streptococcus sp. HMSC10E12 | reverse complement strand
TCACAATCCGAATCAAATTCAGTCTCTGCTTCAGTAAGTGCTTCCGTTTCAGAATCACAGTCAGTGTCTAATTCAGGGTCAGCTTCAGAGAGTGAATCAACGTCGACATCACAATCGGTTTCAAATTCCGAATCCGCTTCAGAGAGTGCATCAGTGTCTGAGTCACAGTCAGTGTCTAACTCAGAATCAGCGTCAGTAAGTGAATCAATTTCAGAATCACAATCCGCTTCAACGTCCGAGTCAGCGTCAGTAAGTGAATCAACATCGGTATCACAGTCTGAATCAAATTCCGAGTCAGTATCTGTAAGTGAATCAGTCTCAGAATCACAATCAGTCTCAAATTCCGAATCCGCTTCATTAAGTGCGTCAATTTCTGAGTCGCAGTCTGTATCAAATTCCGAATCCGCTTCAGAAAGTGCATCAGTTTCTGAGTCGCAGTCAGTGTCAAACTCCGAATCCGCTTCAGAAAGTGCATCAGTGTCTGAGTCGCAGTCAGTGTCAAACTCCGAGTCAGCATCAGTAAGTGAATCAGTCTCTGAATCACAGTCTGTTTCAACCTCAGTTTCTGCGTCAGTCTCATCCAGCGTCTCAGCCTCAGCGAGTGCATCCGCATCAGTCTCTGCCTCAGTATCGACTTCAGTAAGTGTCTCAATTTCCGAGTCGCAATCAGTATCGAACTCAGAATCAGTTTCAGCGAGTGCATCAGTGTCTGAATCAGAATCTGTTTCAAACTCAGTATCACTGAGTGAGTCACTTTCAGAAAGTTCTTCAATTTCTACAAGTGAGTCTGTATCGTTGAGCGAATCGCAGAGTGCAAGTGCATCTGCCTCAGAATCCGCTTCATCAAGCGTTTCAGTATCAGAGTCAGTCTCTACATCGGCATTCTTGAGTGCCTCTGAAAGCACAAGTATTTCAACTTCGTTGAGTATATCAGCAAGTCTTTCAGCCTCAACAAGTGTATTTGAGTCATTGTCTGCGTCCGCTTCAGCATTAGCCTCAGAGTCAACTTCTGTAAGTACCTCAATTTCAGAGTCTGCATCAACAAGTGCGTCTGTATTAGAATCACAGTCTGTTTCAACCTCAGTTTCTGCGTCAGTCTCATCCAGCGTCTCAGCTTCAGCAAGTGCATCTGAGTCAGCCTCTGCCTCAGTATCGACTTCAGTAAGTGTCTCAATTTCCGAGTCGCAATCAGTATCGAACTCAGAATCAGTTTCAGCGAGTGCATCAGTGTCTGAATCAGAATCTGTTTCAAACTCAGTATCACTGAGTGAGTCACTTTCAGAAAGTGCTTCGATTTCTACAAGTGAGTCTGTATCGTTGAGTGAGTCGCAAAGTGCAAGTGCATCTGCGTCAGCCTCAGTGAGCACCTCCGCTTCAGTATCAGAGTCAGCATCTACATCAGCATTCTTGAGTGCCTCTGAAAGCACAAGTATTT
>NZ_KV791095.1:17112-38224 GCF_001807855.1 Streptococcus sp. HMSC10E12 | reverse complement strand
TCTTGAGTGCCTCTGAAAGCACAAGTATTTCAACAAGTATTTCAGAATCAACTTCTGAAGTGAAGGATCCTATGCACAAACATGGTAGCCAAGCGCTTCCTAAGACTGGTGAGGAAGACTCATCATTAGGTATGGCCTTGGGTGCCTTGGCAACTGCAACTGGTCTTGGATTTCTTGCCAAACGTAGGAAAAATGAAGAATAGGACGAAGACTATTCGTATTTCAGGATTGTAAAAGTCTTTACAATGCTCAGATAAGCACAATAAAAAACACCTTCATGTTAGATAACCATTCTAGCTAGGAGGTGTTTTTTGATTTGGAGATGTTGTCGTAGTTTCAAAATGGAACTGACCTTTTGAAATACTAATGACTACATAAAAATACGAGACCACTTGAACATGTTCCCTTATTTGTTGTCTTGCTCATTATCTTGTTTATACATGACTGTTCCCACTGTTACGAGAATAGTTAACAGAATCGGTACAACTCGAAAAACTCCCCAGTCAGGGTCATAGGCCAAAAAAATTGAAACTAGGTAAAAAATAATACTGGTGTATAGAAAGTTTTTATTCCCTTTTTTACGTCCTATTCCTGTTAAGATAGTTGCAATGATAAAACTAATCAAACTAGGTGCTAGGAAAATCATTATAACTATTCCCCAAGGATTTGACAGTCCTAAGAGCAAAAATAAGGCAAGATAAACGATAGCTAAATAAAAGGCGACTGCAAGGAGAATAGAAGCAAGCCTGTTGTCTGGAGAGTTCTTCTTAATGAGCTCTTGATTATTGACCTCTTGACCAGTCTGACCCTTATCTTGGCTTGTGTTGAAGTTTGTATGTTGTACTGACATCTTTCTCACCTACCCCTCTATTTGTTTCTAAATAGTTTAACTCTTTTCACCTTTATTATACTCCTTTTTCCTTGTTTTCAGCAGGGTAGATAGGTATTTGAACTATTTGTTATGATGATTTGTCGCTCTATAATCTAGTTTCTGTTCCCTTCGTTTTTGATGGAAAAGAGTATTTTTAATTAGCACTAGAGTGACCAAACTTGACCCTTTGACACCTCAGTAAGTAATGAATGGCTTAGATAGTTAGAATTTAGATTTTGTATGAGAAGATAGTCTAAAAAAGACACTATCTTGACAGACCTAATGGTTTGGTAAGGATGGTATTTTTTGTCGCTTTGAGAGAAGTACCTTAAGGATTTTGTGAATTTTCATTAGATTTCCTTGTAATCCCATTAAAAGGAGGTCTTATCAATAATCATTCTAAATAGCCATAGAGTGTCAGTTATCTGTTTCTTAACGAACTAAAATGAGCATGTTTATAATTCTAAACACTCATTTAAAACTAATGTTATTAAAACAATAAAAGGACTTTTCTAAAAATTATGAAAATTTATCGAATCTTATTGAAAAAAAGCTTTCAATGATTTAGAATGAAGCTATAAATGGGAAAAAGGAGTCTTTTTATTATGGACAAAAAAGTACATTATAAAATGCACAAAGTTAAGAAACAATGGGTAACCATCGCAGTTACAGGGATGTCACTCGGTGCAGTCTCAGCGGTTTCTTTAGGAACTAACGACGGTGTCGTTCAGGCCGACGAACACACGGATGCTACTGTAGCCATCCCCGATATTACTGTTGATACGGGTACTGTATCTAACGATACAACGGCTGCTCAGGATCCAACTACAGCAGTTGCAGCGACAAATGATGTCGCAACTGACCAAGCAGCTCCAACAGCAACTTTCGATTTGACAACTGATACAACAAATACAGTTGCAGCGAATGCTGTTGATACGGCATCGACTGTCGGTACTGATCGTGCGGCAACTACAACAGATACAACAGCAACTAATGATACAGCTGTTGATACAACAAATAACAATACTACAACTGACACAACAACAGTTACTGATCGCGCAGCGACACGTGAACGTCGTGCGACTGGTGCTCGACGTGGTCCTACAGGAGGCCGTCGTGCTACCCCAGTTAACGGCAATACTAACAATGCTAATAATACTGTCACAGTAGTAAACAACGACCTTCCAGCAACTAACACTGTCGTAACTGATGGTCCAAGTCACATCAAAACAATTGATGGAAAACAATACTACGTTGAAGATGACGGCACTATTCGTAAGAACTATGTCCTTGAACGTAACGGCGGAAGCCAATACTTCAACGCTGAAACTGGTGAATTGTCTAACCAAAAAGAATACCGTTTCGACAAGAACGGTGGAACAGGTTCATCAGCTGATAGCACAAACACAAACGTTACTGTAAATGGTGATAAAAATGCCTTTTATGGTACAACTGATAAAGATATCGAACTTGTTGATGGTTACTTCACTGCCAACACATGGTACCGTCCAAAAGAAATCTTGAAAGATGGTAAAGAGTGGACTGCTTCAACTGAAAATGACAAACGTCCATTGCTTACAGTTTGGTGGCCAAGCAAGGCTATCCAAGCGAGCTACCTCAACTACATGAAGGAGCAAGGTCTCGGTACCAATCAGACCTATACGTCATTCAGCTCACAAACCCAAATGGACCAAGCAGCGCTTGAAGTTCAAAAACGTATTGAAGAACGTATTGCGCGTGAAGGTAACACTGACTGGTTGCGTACAACTATCAAAAATTTCGTGAAGACCCAACCAGGTTGGAATTCAACTTCTGAAAATCTTGATAATAGTGACCACTTGCAAGGTGGTGCCCTTCTCTATAACAACGATAGTCGTACAAGTCATGCTAACTCTGACTATCGTCTCTTGAACCGCACACCAACTAGCCAAACAGGTAAACACAATCCTAAGTATACTAAGGATACAAGTAACGGTGGTTTCGAGTTCTTGTTGGCTAATGATATCGACAACTCAAACCCAGCGGTTCAAGCTGAGCAGTTGAACTGGCTCCACTACATCATGAACATCGGTACTATCACTGGTGGTTCTGAAGATGAAAACTTTGATGGTGTTCGTGTCGATGCCGTGGATAATGTCAATGCTGACCTTCTCCAAATTGCTTCAGATTACTTCAAAGCTAAGTATGGTTCTGATCAAAGCCAAGAACAAGCTATTAAGCACTTGTCTATCTTGGAAGCATGGTCTCACAATGATGCCTACTACAATGAAGACACCAAAGGTGCTCAATTGCCAATGGATGACCCTATGCACTTGGCATTGGTATATTCACTCTTGCGTCCAATTGGTAACCGTTCAGGAGTTGAACCACTCATTTCAAATAGTTTAAATGACCGTTCTGAAAGTGGTAAAAACTCTAAACGTATGGCTAACTACTCATTTGTTCGTGCCCACGATTCAGAGGTACAATCAATCATTGGTCAAATCATCAAAAATGAAATCAACCCTCAATCAACAGGGAATACCTTCACTCTTGATGAAATGAAGAAAGCCTTTGAAATCTACAACAGAGACATGCGTAGTGCTAACAAGCAATACACACAATATAACATCCCATCAGCATATGCCTTGATGCTTACGCATAAGGACACTGTGCCACGTGTTTACTATGGAGACATGTACACAGATGATGGTCAATATATGGCTAAAAAATCACCATATTATGATGCTATTGAAACCCTCTTGAAAGGTCGTATCCGCTATGCAGCCGGTGGTCAAGATATGAAGGTTAACTACATCGGTTATGGTAATACTAATGGTTGGGATGCTGCAGGAGTCTTGACTTCTGTACGTTATGGTACAGGTGCTAACAGTGCTTCTGATACTGGTACAGCTGAAACACGTAACCAAGGTATGGCAGTTATTGTTTCAAACCAACCTGCCCTTCGTTTGACAAGCAATTTGACGATTAACATGGGTGCGGCTCACCGTAACCAAGCTTATCGTCCATTGCTTTTGACAACAAACGATGGTGTGGCTACTTACTTGAATGATAGCGATGCTAACGGCATTGTCAAATATACTGATGGTAATGGTAATTTGACATTTAATGCAAACGAAATCCGTGGTATCCGTAATCCTCAAGTTGATGGTTACCTTGCTGTTTGGGTGCCAGTAGGAGCTTCTGAAACTCAAGATGTGCGTGTAGCACCAAGTAAAGAGAAAAACAGCAGTGGTTTGGTCTACGAATCAAATGCTGCCCTTGATTCACAAGTTATCTACGAAGGTTTCTCTAACTTCCAAGACTTCGTTCAAAATCCATCACAATACACTAATAAGAAGATTGCTGAAAATGCTAGTCTCTTCAAATCATGGGGTATTACATCATTCGAATTTGCCCCACAATACGTTTCAAGTGATGACGGTAGCTTCCTTGACTCAGTCATCCAAAATGGTTATGCCTTTACAGACCGTTATGATATTGGTATGAGTAAGGACAACAAGTACGGTTCATTGGCTGACTTGAAAGCAGCTCTTAAATCGCTCCACGCTGTAG
Source organism: Streptococcus sp. HMSC10E12 (assembly GCF_001807855.1). NCBI lineage: Bacteria > Bacillati > Bacillota > Bacilli > Lactobacillales > Streptococcaceae > Streptococcus > Streptococcus sp. HMSC10E12. The sequence continues at coordinate 33,798 of NZ_KV791095.1, read as the reverse complement.
GTATCTCAGCGATTGCTGACTGGGTTCCAGACCAAATCTACAACCTTCCGGGCGATGAAGTGGTCACTGCAACTCGTGTTAATAACTATGGTGAAACTAAAGACGGCGCAATCATCAATCATAGCCTCTATGCTGCTAAGACACGTACCTTTGGTAATGACTACCAAGGTAAATATGGTGGTGCCTTCCTTGATGAATTGAAACGTCTTTACCCACAAATCTTTGACCGTGTTCAAATCTCTAACGGTAAACGCATGACTACTGACGAGAAGATTACGAAGTGGTCTGCGAAGTACATGAATGGTACTAACATTCTTGACCGTGGTTCAGAGTACGTGCTTAAGAATGGCCTAAGTGGCTACTACGGTACAAATGGTGGTAAAGTTAGCCTTCCAAAAGTAGTCGGAAGCAACCAATCAACTAACAACAACCAAAACGGTGATGGTAGTGGTAAGTTCGAGAAGAGCTGGGGCAGTGTTTACTATCGTTATAACGATGGCAAACGTGCTAAGAATGCCTTCATCAAAGATAATGACGGAAATGTCTACTACTTTGATAATACAGGCCGTATGGCAATCGGTGAAAAGACTATCGATGGTAAACAATACTTCTTCCTCGCTAATGGGGTGCAATTGCGTGATGGTTACCGTCAAAACCGTAGAGGTCAAGTCTTCTACTATGATGAAAACGGTGTCTTGAATGCTAACGGCAAACAAGATCCAAAACCAGATAACAACAATAACAACAATAACAACAATACATCAGGTCGCAATCAATTTGTTCAAATTGGTAACAATGTTTGGGCTTACTATGATGGTAATGGTAGACGTGTAACAGGCCACCAAAACATTAATGGTCAAGAGCTCTTCTTCGATAATAATGGTGTCCAAGTTAAAGGGCGTACTGTTAACGAGAATGGAACAATCCGTTACTATGATGCAAACTCAGGTGAAATGGCTCGCAACCGTTTTGCTGAAATTGAACCAGGTGTTTGGGCTTACTTCAATAATGATGGAGCAGCCGTAAAAGGTTCACAAAATATCAATGGTCAAAACCTCTACTTTGATCAAAATGGTCGTCAAGTGAAAGGTGCTTTGGCTAATGTTGATGGCAACCTTCGTTACTATGATGTAAACTCAGGTGAGCTTTACCGTAATCAATTCCATGAAATCGATGGTAGCTGGTATTACTTCGATGGTAATGGTAATGCTGTCAAAGGCATGGTTACTATCAATGGTCAAAACCTCCTCTTTGATAACAATGGTAAGCAAATCAAAGGTCATTTGGTTCGTGTGAACGGCGTTGTTCGTTACTATGATCCAAATTCAGGTGAGATGGCTGTTAACCGTTGGGTTGAAGTGAGTCCAGGATGGTGGGTTTACTTTGACGCTCAAGGCCGAGGACAAATCTAATCGTTTCCAAACTGTATGAACCGAGACAGTAGTCTCGGTTTTTATGGCATAACTGGGTTTCCGTAAAGACTGAGATGTGGACTGTGAATAGTCATTTAACCCTTTTCTTGGCTGAGTTGTGAAATACCTATGACTATTTGGTGCCCAGAATGACAGCAAAATAGCCTAATCCCAATGACTATTATTAATGCACAATTTAATACGAGAAAGCTTTAAAATTAGGGATTTTCATTAAATGGTTCCAATCTATTGACGAAGCGTCAAAGTCAATCTATACTAGGAGTAATACCAGTTATTTATTGGCATCCCTAGTCGAGGACTAGTCGCAGGCTTGGCCTGTGTCATTCCTAATAGGCCATTTCTTTAACAAATACAGTAAGGCTCTAGCCATTCAAAGATGAGAAGTAGTTGTGATAGTTTATAGTGTATTTCTTATGAGAGTGTCTTTAGGGAGAGAAAACTCCATTAAAGAGTCATCATTTAAGTTATCGGGCTAATCTCATTTTGATGTCACTTTCATAAACTACTTGATAGATATTGCACATTAAAGCGCTATTTTTTTACTTAGGGGTTAAAATGATTAAAGTTCTTACACCTTACTTGTAAAAATTCGATTCTCGTATTATAGTATATATAAGAGATATCAAAAATTTTAATCTTTGATAAGAGCTTGTTAGCTTCTCTGAGGGAAAATGAAATCTTAATAGAAAAGATTTCCATGAGAACTTAGCAAGTAAAGGATTTTATTTCTCATAAAAAGAAGAAAGGGGGAGTATTTTTGAGAGCCTATAGGGAAGATGCGACTGAAGCAGCAGCAAGAACTGCTGAAGAGCATATTGCACGTAAATCAGCGGACTCTGATTTAGTTGATACTATAGATCTTTCTAATTTATTGACTAACCCAAAAAGTCGCTCTGACCACGGTGCCCCCTCTCCATTAGATTTTGCCAGAGCTGACGAAGTTCTCTTTGATAATCATGCTCAATCGGAAACCGTGAGGATTCCATCCAAGCAGGAGATTATCTTTCAAGGAGCGGATTCGCAAACTCCAGATCCTGAAGTCATGGAAAACCATGTCTTCACAGGGACTAGGGATAGGAAGACTGGTTTAATCGAATGGGACAAGGACAGTTATACCTATCCTAAGATATCGGTACCAGTTGTCCAGGGCTATTTCGCTGACCAAAAGGAAGCGGGTTTTAACGTTGTCACGCCCTATGTGCCAACGGTAACGGAACATGTGACCTATAGGAAATTGGGACGCATTATCCCTGTGACAGAAGATGGGGAATATATTCCAGGTGCTTTGACTAAGCAGTATAACAATAACAAAAAAGATCCACGAAAGGCGGGTGAGACAGCAACACCAGCTGTTCAAGATTATATGACAGATATTAAAAGTGTAGTACCGAACAAACCAGGAGCGGACACTCCGGTTGTGTATCGTAAAATTTTTAAGAAAGCCAGCATCACTTATATTGATGAAACTACCGGTGCTTACTTGGTTAGTGACCAGTTGACCGGTGAATTGGGTGAAGCGATTGAATACGGAACAGCAACACGTATCAAGACTTTCAAGGACATGGGATATGACTTGATTCAGGACGAATTCCCTAAAGACGCTATTTTTGATGATAAAGATATTGATGATCAAGAGTGGTTCGTCCTCTTGCAACACGATGTTGCCAAGGTGGGACCTGAAAATGAACAAGTCCCAGATACTCCAATCAATCCTAATAATCCAGATGGACCTAAATGGCCATCTAAGTATGCTTACGAAAAAGAAGTAAGCTTCACAGTCTTTTACAGAAGTACAGATGGCAATGCTGATTTGCCAAATGCAGATGTGCAAAAGGCTTATTGGGTGCGTACTCTTACCTTCGACAAGGTTACAGGTGAGCTTGTTGATGAGACAGAGTGGTCTCCAAACAAAACCAAGTATTATGATATCTATGCACCAGTAGTTTTAGGCTATTTTGCGGATAGAGTAGAGGTTAAGGGTAGAGATGTTACTGAGGATAATATAGAAGAAACCGTTACCTACGTTCCACTTGGTAAGATCATTCCTATTGATGCGAATGGACGTTTGATTCCAAACGTGCCAACGCCAACCTTCAACAACGATGCTAATAACCCAACTAAGGTTAGTGAGACTCTTGTTCCTCACATTCCGGGTTACCGTCCAATGCAACAAAGTGTCATGCCTGAGAGCTTGACAGACGATATTCTTGTTGAGTACGCTCCAATCCTTGAAGATGTAACGCAACCAACCTTGCAAACTGTCTTCTTCAAAGGAGCTGGCGAAGCAACACCGTCTGTTAATATTCAGTCTGACTTCAGCTTCACTGGTAAGTACAACCAAGCAGAAGACACTTACACATGGGATCAAGACAGCTATACTTTCGCTAAGGTTAATGTTCCAGTTATCGAAGGTTACTTTGCGGACAAGGCAGTGGCTGGTATGCAGGTTGTTACCCCTGATAAACCCGAAGCAACAGATAGTGTTGCCTATAAAAAGCTTGGTAAGATTATCCCTGTTGATAGCTTTGGTAATCCAATCGCAGATGCAGAGCCAGTTCATTATGCTAATGATCCTCAAGATGCTACGCAAGTTATTGAGACACCAGCACCACAAGTTGCTGGCTACCAAGCTGAAAGTGAATTGGTATTGCCAATTGACCTCAGCATGGACCAAACCTTGGTTTACGAGCCAATCTTGGATGATATCACGCAAGATACGAAACAAACGGTTACCTTCCAAGGTGCAGGCTACAAAGATCCAGTTATCAACATCCAAGATAGCTTCAGCTTCCACGGTAAATTTAACCAAGTGGAACAAACAAGCACTTGGGATCAAGACAGCTTCACTTACGATGTTGTAGAAGTTCCAGTTGTAGATGGCTTCTATGCGGATAAACGTCAAGCTGGTGGTCTTGAAGTTCGCCCAGACCTTCCAGAAGTGGAAGATACAGTAACTTACACAGAGCTTGGTAAGATTATTCCAGTAGATGAGTATGGTACACCTATTGAAAATGCACCTACTCCAAGCTACAACAACGATCCTGAAGATCCAACCATGGCTATGGAAACAGTTGTTCCAGATGTTCTTGGTTACATTTCTGAAAAGGCCTTTATTACTCCAGAGCACCCAGGTCAAGATACCAACGTGGTTTATGCTAAGGATGAGCAAAAAGCTATTATCCTTTACATGAATGAGCTTGATAAGTCAGAATTGACTCGTGATGTTGTTGTCGGAAGCTCAGGTGAGAAGATTGACTACTCTACTGATGAACAAATCGCAAACTTGCTCAAACAAGGTTATGAACTTGTCAACGATGGTTATGAAGAAGCCTTTGACCACACTTACAATGGTGACTCTGACTTTGACCAAGTCTTCGAAGTGGTTCTTCGTGAACGTTTGGTTCTTATCGACCCAGATATGCCAGCACCAGTTGCAGGTGAAGTCGTAGATCCAAATGATGTGAATAGCCCAGTTTGGCCAAATAGCGTAGAGATGCTTGAAAACCGTGCCGATGTGACACGTACCATCCAGTATGTCTTCGAAGAAGGTGGTTTGGCTAGCGACGACTACGTTGAAGTTCTTGATTTCAAACGTTTGGCTAATGTTAACCTTGTGACAGGCGCTATCAATTATGAAGCATGGTCAAGTACTCAAGCTGGCTTCTCAGCGGTTCCTTCACCAGAGGTTGTCGGATTTACACCAGACCGTATGGAAGTCGCTGAAATGACAGAGGTTTCTGTGGAAACTCCTGAAATCATGGAAGTGGTTACTTACCTCAAGGATGCTCAGAAAGCTACAGTCACTTATGTTGACGGTACAACTCGTAAGAAACTTGAAGTGGTCGACTTGCTTGGTAAATCAGGCGAAGTGATTGAATACTCAACAATCGAACGTATCAAGTACTATAGCGATCGTGGTTATACCCTCCTTGCAGATGGCTTCACAAACGGTGTTATCTTTGATGGTGATTCACATGTTGACCAAAACTTCATGGTTACCCTTCGTCATGGTACCGTTCAAGTAGGTCCAGATAACATCCAAGAAGCTGGTACACCAATTAACCCAGCAAATCCTGATGGTGCTAAATGGCCAGAACGTGAAAGCTATATCAAAGATGTAACCTTCACAGTTCTCTACACATCTAGCGATGGACAAGCAGAACTTCCTGCTAATAACATCCAAACCGCTCAATGGACACGTAGTTTGACCATTGATAAGGTTACAGGTGAAGAGCTTGGTTCAAGCTACTGGACTTCAAATAAAGGTCAGTTTGAAACAGTCATCACACCAGAAGTAGAAGGCTACAGCGCTGATAAGGATAAGGTTGAAGGTAAGACCGTTGGTCAACGTAACCTTGAAGAAACCGTTGTTTATATCCCGCTTACAGGTGATATCAATGGTAAACCTAAAGAAAACAAGGCAGACGATATCGTTGTTGAAGAGGTTCAAGACCTAGAAGTTCTCGACCAAGTCGAAGAACAAGTGGAATCTCATGAGGGACCAGTAACTTATGGACCAGGCGATGACTTTGAAGCACCTGTTTCAAGTCAAGCTGAGGGTAAAGGCTCTAAACACAAGATGCCAATTAATCTCTCAAATGAGGAAGAAGCAAGCAAAGGTAAGATTGAAGAAACCATCAATATCGCAGGCTTCACCGTATCGGTAACAGGCCTAGGACTTGGTCGCAACGGACGTAAGAAGAAAAATAAAAAAGATCACAAAGATCAAAAAGACAAATAATATAAAGACCTGAATGACTCAGGTATGCCCAGACAGAAAGAAAATCTCAAGTTGCATAGAGCACTTGGGATTTTTTTGTTGATTACCTAACTGAGATTTGTGGAAACTTAGCATTATAAATGTAAAAGAAGGTATCGAACATACGCTGGTATTGATAAAAGTGATGATAAAAACTATAATCTAGTTACAAGAGCTGTGCACTTAAATGCTCATTCCATTATTGTTAATGACTGGTTTTTCAATTCATGGTCGTTATAAAAAGAGGTACTATGTCTATTTCGTTTACTTATTGTGGCGTTGCATGTGGCGTCATTTCCATTGATAATCAATTTCATATTGGAATTGATCCTGACTTGTCTCCTAAAGGAACATCAGTTCAGTTTAAAGGATTTGTCTCCGAGAAACAAACTGATGTTCATAAGGATAAGTCTCTTCTTAGTAAAGTTGATGTATGGCTAATTACTCATGGGCATCAAGATCATTTGGATGATGTAGGGAAAGATTATTTGAAGAGTAAAACAGTCATTTCTCCTAATAAGAAAATCTTAAATGGCGTGTCATGCTTAAATAATAGTGTTTTAAAATGGGGAGAAGAACAATCATTTCAAGTCGCTGACTATTGTATCACCATTAAAGCACTACCGGCTTATCATGCCAGCAACTACATCATACGAAAGATTGTTGGTAAAGTGAATGGTTATCAAATATCAATTACAAGTTCGTCAGAAACTAAAGTCATTTATTTTACCGGTGATACTGTTTTGTACCCAGGTTTAACAAAAAATGTTCCTCAAAATATAGATGCTATATTTGCTAATTTAGGCGCTGTAAAATCAGGTTCATTCGGTGGACCATTTACCATGGACTTGAAGATGTTAAATCGAATGAAAGATCTCCTTCAACCTAAAAGGATTTATCCCATTCATATAGATGATTATAGTCATTACAAGACAACTAAAAAAGAAGTTGAAGCAGCAGGCTATAAGGTTTTAGCTGTAGGTGAGACTATCGATATATAATTAAGTAGAATAAAGACTTTACTTGCTTTTGTATGGGAGTTTTGCTTGAATCTCAATGTGAGTATCAGTTTCAAAACGAGTGAAACAATGATATTTGGATCTGTAATCCCGATTAATTCTGTGGTATTCTTAATAAGTCTCATGAGTTCTTCCTAATGATGGTTTGGTCGCTTTTCGTTACAGTTCTTATGGGACTTTTTGTGTACATTCAGAAGCTCTATAACCTCTACAGTAGTTTTAACCACTACAGAAATTATAACGCCAAAGAAAATCTCAAGTTGCATAGAGCACTTGGGATTTTTTTGTGGATTGTTTCTTATCTAAAATAAGATGTTTAAAGACTATCTCAGAACATTTTTTTATTAAAAATATGTAAACCTATTAACTCTGATTTTTTTCCGAAAAGATATTGATAAACTACAATTATAGTGAAAGGTACCTTCACTATAACAAGACATTCTCCAGATTGGGTTTCAGATTTTAAAACTTCCCCTTTTAATGCATATGCATGGGTGGAGCTTGATAGTAAGCCTATTGGTGAAAGCATTAATTTATGAAATTTCAAAAGGTTCTATTCGTCAAAGGAAAGCAAAATGATTAATATTACTAATTTAAATAAAACATATGATGACAAAGTTGTATTATCAAATATAACTTTTCAAGCTAATAAAGGTGAAATTACTGGTTTGATCGGACCTAATGGTTCTGGGAAATCAACCCTAATAAAAATACTATTAGGGTTGGAGTCAGCTGATAGTGGAAAGGCAACTATTTTAGGAACAACATATAGTGAGTTAGGAGCTGAGCCAATCTCAATAGTAGGAACTTTTTTAGATAGTTATCAACCTTATCCAAGTAGAACTGGTTATGAGCAATTAAGATGGATTGCACTTTCTTGTGGACTAAGTAAGCAACGTTGTACTGAATGTTTAGAAATTGTTGGATTAAAAGATGTTGGTAAGAAGAAAATCAAAGATTATTCTTTAGGAATGAAGCAAAGATTAGGCTTGGCAACAGCAATACTTGCAGACCCAGATATTTTGATTTTAGACGAACCTATTAATGGGTTGGACCCAGAGGGAATCCGTTGGTTAAGAGAGTTTCTCAAAGACTTTGTGAAACAAGGAAAAACAGTACTATTAACTAGCCATTATATGAGCGAACTTGAATTAACCGTAGATAGAGTTGTAGGTATTTCAAATGGTCATGTTGTTCTAAATGACAAACGTGAGCAAGTATTGAAGCAATATGATAGTTTTGAAAACGCCTATTTTAGCTCTGTACATGAGAGGAGTAGTATAAAATGTTAAGTCAAGTTATAAAGGGGTATTTATATAAATATAGCCATCTAACTTTATTTAAAATGGGATTTTTTATCTTAGTTGTAGTTAGTTTGTTTTTTACCTATCAAAATATTCAAGTCATTAATGCACTACACACTGGTGCTGCCAACTCAGTAAATATTGATCCAAATATAATTGAAACTCCCTATAGAACGGTGAGAGATGCTATTTTATCATCTCCTTATCAGGCAACCGTGTTATTTTTGCCTATATTATCAGCATTAATTCTAGCAACTGATTATCAATTTGGTGAGGATGAGTTTTCATCACTAATTTGTGCTAACTGGAAAATAAGGTTGTTTTCACAGATATTTAGTATAATTGTTATTTCAATAATGACGACCTTTACGTTGTTTTTATTAAATGCATTACTTCTAAAATTCATGTTAGTTAGTAAGTTACAAAGTATTCTGTCTATAGGCTTAATGCTTGATGTTTTCACTAGACTAGGAGCTTTTACAATTACACTTAATTTACTCTCTCTATTACTTGTAAAAATAACAAAAAGATCAATTCCTTCTTTGATTGTGATAGTTTTATTGTTAGTTTTCTCTTTATCAGGCATACTTAAGGCAATTTCTCCTATTTTAGACAATTTATTACCTTTAATTGGAGCTAAGTCTTTTGCTTTTGGTAGGGTCGAAGCCGGTCAGACAACTCAATTATATGGAGCGATTCTTCTATTATTTGAAACTTTCCTTACTACGATTTGTTTATTTTATTTAGAAAAAATAAAATGGGGGAAGAAGAATGAAAAGCCAATTGCATAGCTTATTATATAAAAAGTATAGTTTATTACCTATACAGGTTTATTTATTATTTCAGTTAGTATTTGTTATTATAATAAGTTTATTAAGATATCTAAAATTCGAAGTTAATGAAGATTCTATCACTTTTAACAGTTCTGTTTTATTAACTATAATATCGTTCTCTTTTTTAGGGAATGGAGTTTTAAATGCAAGTGTAGAATTGAGGACACAAAGTTATAAGCAAGTTTACCTGAACAACGGAAGTAGGGTGAAGGCAGCATTATACATATTATTAATAGATCTACTAGAATGTTTAACACAGTCAGTATTAGCAGGTTTAATAGTAATGATGTTTAGTCAGGGTATTCATAGTGAAGTAAATTTTTATTATTACTTGTTTGGTTCAGTTGTATACTTTTTAGCGGGTTACTCTTTTTCCTTTTTATGCGGTAATTCAATGATTGCACTTGCAATTTTGCTATTATTTCCTATACTCGTGTTGCCTTTTATAGATAGGGTTTTACCAATAGCTTCAAGTGTAATAATATATGATTTAGTTTTTCAGCTAATACATACAAACTATTCTATAATGCGTTTTATTGTATTTATAATTTGGCTTTTTGGATTATTCTTTACGAGTTATTGCCTTATTAGAAAGGAATTTTTAAAGTAAGCCAAATAAAGATTGTTTTTTAGATGAGACAACATCGAATTTAGATAGATTGACTGAAAAATAGATACAAGACTTTGGAGCACATATTCTGTTACTTAAAAATGAGCATTATTGAGATTTGGTAGAAACTCAATTTATTGAATTATCAATTATATGCTAATTTTGAAATGTATTTTCGATTTTTAATTATGTTACAATATATTCAAAACGTACGAGGGAAAAAATGGTAAAGTCAAAAATTCTAGTTATTGACGATGATTTAAAAATTTTAAGATTGATTAAGAATATTCTGGAGAAAAACTCCTATGTAGTTGAAACTAGAAATTCTGTTGAAGATATTAACCTATGTGACTTCATAGGATTTGATTTGATTTTACTGGATATAATGATGCCAGTGAGTGGTATTGATATTTGTAGTAGTATCAGAAGTCAGATTTAAACACCCATAATTTTTATAACTGCTAAAAACCTTGAAGAAGATATTGTTGAAGCTATTGGAATAGGTGCAGATGATTTTATTACCAAACCATTCGGTATGAAGGAGTTGGTTGCAAGAGTCAAAATGCATATTAGAAGAGATAAAAGGCTACTTTCTGTCGGAGATACTGAGACTAGTGGTTTACTTCAATTTGATAGGGTAGGAAAGGAATTAATAGTAGACGGTAATAGTATTTCTCTTTCGAGAAGGGAATTCGATTTATTATATTTGTTGTTTACCTATCAAACTAAAATCTTTAGTGTAGAGGAGCTTTATGAATATTTGTACCCTCAAAGTTCAGAAGTTCAGTACCGAAGTATTACAGAGTATATCTATCAGATTCGACAAAAATTGAAACCTTATGGTATTGATCCAATCAAAACTCTTTGGGGTGGGGGATATAAATGGCAAAATCAATAACATTAAAGCAGTTGATAAGAGCAACTTATTTGAAAATTATTTTTCAATTTTTGTTATGCATTTGTTTTTTCTACATTATTCCTGCCCTATTTACAGCGGTTGAAGGAATTAATGCTAACAATGTGAATAGCTTTACTATGTTTTTTAGTGTTAGCTCGTGGATTTATCTTTGTGTCATTTTAGTTGTTATAATTGTAAGAAATGTACAAAAACTTCTATATGAAATTCAGAGAGAGATGAAGACAGTATATGAACAAAGCTTATATTCAGACAATAACAAATACTCTAAGCCACTAAGGTTATTTGAATTTATTGAGACAAAAGAACATATTATGAAGATGCAGGATAAAATTCAAAAGATGCTTGAAAAAGAGAAAAAACAAAAGCAAGAGCTAATGTTCAGAGTGTCTTCCGCAGCACATGATTTAAAGACACCTCTAACAATAATTTCAGGTAATGCTGAGTATCTTCAAACATTTGATGTGTCTCCTGAGTTAACTCAATGCTTGTTAGATATCGAATCTTCAAGTCAACAACTAGATAATTATTTTAATCAATTTATTCAATATTCAAAAACATTTTATAAAGATAATATCAATAAAGAGCATATTACTTCGGAGCAGCTTGCGTTATGTTTGATTAGAGAATTAACTCCTCTGACAACTGGGACTTGTGTTTTAAATGTATTGAATGAAACCCCATCTGATACTACTATTCATATTGACTTAGTATTATTCTTAAGAGCAATTACTAATCTAGTGAATAATGCAATGTCCTATAGTCAATCAATGATGCCAAAGATAGTTATAAAATTATCATCTGAGCAAAATAAGATTGTTTTATCGGTTTGGAATGATGGCTCAAGGTTCTCAGCTAATATGATTGATAATGTAGGATCGCTCTTTTACCAAGATAATCAGTCAGGAAACGACTCTCAAAATCACCATTTTGGAATAGGGTTATCTTTTGTAAAAAGAGTCGTAGAACTTCATGATTGGGAACTGAAACTTTCTAATGAAAATAATGGAGCTATGGTTACAATTTATATTTAGTAATATTTTTTAAGTTGAGATATTTAGCTAGTTTATATCTGTTCTCTTGTGGTAACATCACTTCTATACTACAATATAGGAAAACAATCATAAAAGGAGTATGCCATGCCGACAGAATATGAAAAAATGATTGCGGGTGAGTTTTATAAACCTAGCGACCCTGAGTTACGTGCTCTAGCAGCTAGCTCAAGAGAAAAACAATGGGCCTTCAATGCCGAAACTGACCGTCTCAAGAGAGCTGAAATTGTCAAATCTTGGTTTGGTTCGACTGGTGAAAATCTTGCCATGAATCCTCAGTTTGTTACGGATTATGGTGTTAATATCCATATCGGTGAAAATTTTTATTCTAACTGGAACTTGACTATGCTAGACGTCTGTCCTATCACGATTGGTGACAATGCCATGATTGGCCCCAATTGTCAGTTTTTGACCCCCTTGCATCCGCTTGATCCAACAGAGCGTAATTCAGGCATTGAATATGGTGCTCCAATTACGATCGGTGATAATTTCTGGGCCGGTGGAGGCGTGATCATCCTTCCAGGAGTGACCTTAGGGGATAATGTAGTTGCTGGAGCAGGAGCCGTTGTGACCAAGTCCTTCGGTGACAATGTGGTTCTAGGTGGAAATCCGGCGCGTGTGATTAAGGAAATTCCTGTAAAGAAAGACTAAATATAGCAACTCAAGGATTCTAGGTCCTTGAGTTTTCTATTTTTTGAAAGAATCTATTGACTTGAGCTAATAATTCTTCTATACTGCTAGTTAGCTAACAATATAGTTAAGGAGTCATTTTTTGGACCATTTTGGACGCTTGTTAAAACAAGCCAATAATAATATGATGCGTCATTTTGACCAGTTTGCTAGGCAATATGATTTGACTGGAAATCAGATGGCTGTCATTGATTTTATAACCAATCATGCGGATCAAGAAGTCTTTCAACGGGACATTGAGCACGAATTTGAGATTCAGCGTTCGACAACGACAGTGCTCTTACAGCGAATGGAGAAGAAAGGCCTGATTGAACGCCACACATCTTCAAAAGATGCAAGGCAAAAGGCGGTTGTTCTCACGGATAAAGCTCTCAGTATCGCTTCTGCCTGTCAATCTTATCTTCGAAAAGAGGAAGAAGAGTTTGCCCAGCAATTTTCAGCTAAAGAGAGAGAAGTCTTTCTCAAAATCTTACAACACTACCGTAATATTTAAGTTTATCTAGGAGGAGCAAATACTTATGTCAGACGAAAAAATCTCCACCAAGATCCTGTGTGCCATCTTTGCAACAGGAATCCTTTCTTTTTGTGGAGTGGCTGGTGAAACAGCTATGAACATCACCTTTCCTGTATTGATGAAGGCATTTTCGGTTAATACGTCAACAGTACAGTGGGTTACAACCATTTATCTATTAGTCGTTGCTTGCGCGGTTCCCTTATCTGCCTATCTCAAGCGTTCCTTTAAGATGAAAACCATCTTTCTGGTCGCAAACCTTTTGTCTATCTTAGGTGTTCTCATTGACTTTATAGCGCCTAGTTTTAGCTTTGTTGTTTTGGGACGATTGGTTCAAGGGATGGGGGTTGGTTTTGCCCTACCTCTCATGTTTAACATCATTTTGGAGCAGGTGCCAAGTCGTAAGATTGGTCTCATGATGGGAGTTGGGACACTGATTACAGCAGTTGCACCGGCGATTGGACCAACTGTTGGTGGACTTTTGACAGCGCATTTTGGTTGGCGTTCTATCTTCCTCATTCAGTTTCCTATTCTCTTGGCTTCACTGATTGCAGGGCTTCGGTCCATTGAGCAAAAGAGTGAGGTTAAACGTGAATCTTTGGATATCCTCAGTCTAGTGGCTACCATCTTTCTTTTCTTGGGATTGATTTTAGGCCTTCATGGGGTTGCTGAACATGCCTTCTTCAGCTTCTCAGTCTTAGGTTGGCTTTTGATTGGAATCTTAGGTCTTGTCATTTTGATTTGGCGTTCTACAACATTAGAAAATCCTATCATCAATCTCTCTATTTTGAAAAATCGTAAACTGACAGGTCATATCATCGCTTTCTTTTCTTTCCAATTGGGTTCCCTTGCGATGAGTTTCCTCTTGCCAAACTATGTGCAGTTGGTTAACCACTCTAATACCACTCTTGCAGCCTTGATGCTCCTCCCAGGAGCTATCATTGGTGCGGGATTTGCTCCGTTTTCGGGTATCATTTTAGATAAGATGGGAGCTCGTAAACCAATTTTGATTGGGGCAATCCTTATCGTGCTTGCTCAGTTGTTATTTAGCTTGTTTGGTCTCTCTCTTTCCAATACTTTGATCCTAGTATTTTACATGATTTTCATGACGGGGCTTGGCGTTGCCTTTGGTAATGTCATGACCAATGGACAGAAACAATTGTCACTTGATGAACGTGCTGATGCCAATGCCATCTTTAACACCCTCCAACAATTTGCAGGAGCAGTGGGAACAACCCTAGCCTCTCTAATTGTTGCTATGAGTCAAGCTAATAACAAGATTGACTTTGCGCAAGCAACAGCACAAGGAAGTCGAAATGGGTTTAGGGTTTTACTTGTTTTAGCAGTATTCCAACTTATTGTACTTGTGAGCGTCGTCAAAAAGAACGATTAATAATTAAATTGAAGCAAAGGAAACATGCTTTCCCTTGCTTTTTTCTTTCCTTAAGCGAACTACTAATTTTACTGCAAATTTTAGTGTTACTTTAAGGATTATGACTTATAATAACCTTAAATAATAAACGAGTCTTCGATGAAGATGCTAGAAGGAAGGGAAGGCCCATGTCTTTACTTAAGAAAATTCATCCTGACCAGCCGCTCAAGGAACTGAGATGGTTTGATATCGGTATTGTTACGCTGATTATGTTTGGTCAGTTTATTGTTCGTTCGACACAAATGTATTTGGCCAGTTTGTCTCCAAGCCTTTCTACCGCAATCAGTGAGACATCAACAAATACAGCCAGTGAAGGAGCAGGCTATTCAAGTAATTTCACCTTGCAGATTATTCTCCTAACCTTAGCGATTATATATCTCTGGATACGTCATTTTGACTTTAAACAATTACCTATACGCCTAAAGTGGTCTGTTCTCTTTTGGGTACCTTTTATTTTTGCTATCATGGGCTTATTTGCCGATATGGTGAGCACTTTGTCAGGTCAGTATAATTACTTTAGTCCTCAGGTTCTAGCCTTTATTAGCCCTATGGCTGTGATTGATAAGTTTATGGCCTTATCGCCTATGGCTATTGCCTATGCACTACTCAACGGTTTCTACGAGGAATTTTTCTTCTTAGGGCTCTTGACCTCAGTAAAGGACAAGTATAAATGGTGGGTCTTGGTCTTTTCAACCATTGTCCGTGTGTCCTTCCATACCTATCAGGGCATGCTATGGGCTCTGGTTATCGGTGTGGTCTTTGGTCTATTCTATTATTTTCTTTATAAATACAAGGTTAAAAACCTCCTTCCATTCTTCTTAGCCCATGCTTTAGCGGATATGTTTGGCTCAAGCCTCATTTATCTCTTGGTCAACTGGAATTATTAGTAAAACAACTCCCCTCGTTTAAGTACGAGAGGAGTTGTTGTACTCAATTAACCCAAGAAAAACTCTAAACGAATAGCCGATTGTAATGATTATTGATTAGGAAATGATTTGATTTTTATTAAAAATATGAGATAATAGATTTGGACTAATTTTTAAACAGCAATTTTAGAGGGAGACAATGATGTCAAAACGACTATTTTCGGATGAGCTGAATGCCCCCAAACCCCTTAAGGAGCTTTTCTGGGAAAATGCAGAAAAAGCTCGAATGGGGGAATTTTGGAAAGACAAAAAGAGTTACAGAGAGCTCTCAGAAGCCACGGAGATTCCGTCAGGAAGCCTTCGGATGCTCTTTATGAACAAGCCTAAGGGAAATATCCCAAAGATTGTGACCATTACTAACGGTCTGGCCAAGGTGACTGGGAAAAACATTACACTTGGGAAGCTCTTAGCTCGAGACAATCAGCATGAGGTTTTTGAGTTTCCAAGAGATCCTGATCAGGTCACCCAAAACTTGTGGCACAACGTTCGCAAGAAGCTGGAAATCACGGAAGATATGGATGAGGGAGAAGTCAGAGAACGTATGACAGCATTTGTAGTCTCATCTGGTATGGCTCAAACCAACTATGACCTGATCAATCAAAGAGGAACGGTTTCGCTTGATACTTTGGAAAAATTTTCTAAAAGACTTAGAGTTGAGCCTTATGAATTGTTGGCTACAATTAGACGAAGGGAGATTATTGATAGGGACGATTTCCCTGTTCCTAAGGAAAATGATAGCGACTACCACATCGATATTGGCAAGCTCAATACATTCATTAAATCACAACCTTACTCGCCCAACGGTCAAGAGGTAGCCTCTGCAAACTTAAGCCCACAGAATCTTTATCATTATTATTCAAAAGGAACTATCGGTGATATGCCCATAAAAACGGCCTATAAGTTTAAAAGACTTGTGGATATCTATGAAGCGGAATTTGGTATTCTTGAACCTTCAAGCAGAGTTTTAGATGTTAAGGAACTGAAAAAGTTCCTTTATAGTGGCATGATCACCGGCTATGCCATTTCTAAAACAGGGTTGATGAATGCGACCAATGGAAATCTCTACATCAAGGGCAAACGTCCTATCGAATCCATGCAACTGGATCGTGCCTTCGGTCTCTATAAACACCTAAAAAGACTAAAAAAGGACCAATAAATTCTTTACCTAACAAAAAGCCAAAATCAGCATGCTGATTTTGGC
>NZ_KV791095.1:11346-17092 GCF_001807855.1 Streptococcus sp. HMSC10E12 | reverse complement strand
GCCAAAATCAGCATGCTGATTTTGGCTTTTTGTTTGTTTTTTTATCTGTATGACTAGTAAGAATAATTTTAGTCGATTAGTGGACTTATTTTACAATTGCTTCGCACGCCCAATTTCATCAAAGTGATAAGTCACACCATTGATGGTACGTGTTTGGTTGGTGACGAGCTCACCAGAGTTTTCGTCATAATAACGAGTTCCCTTGTAGTCTGTAACGAAATCGCCCTTAACTTGTTTACCTTCATAATCAAAGTAGAGGTGTTGACCATTGACGACTTGATCGAAGAGGAGAGCCTTACCATCGTTACCGAAGTAGTACCAGTTGCCTTTCCAATTAACGAATTGATTGGTTACAGCAGCTCCAGTCTCAGCATCGAAGTAGTAGTAACTATAGAGTTTAGGTTTGATAATAGTACTGCTAGATGTATGAGGATATCTAGATGATTCTTTTTGCTCAGGACTAAGCACTTCATCTTTTGCGAGAAAACCAGTAACTGAGCTAACTGACCAGGTATTATCAAGGTAATAGAGTTTACCATCTATTTTTTGAAGACCTAAAAGTTTGTTACCATTTTCATCAGTATAGTACCATTGAGGGCCTACTTGATGGAAGCCTTTTTCTCTAACTGCAGCCCCAGTAACTTTATCATAGAAAGGTCCAGAACCGTAAGGTCCAAAAGTTCCTCGACGGGCTTGTCCATCTTCATAGAACGAATAGGTTACACCATTAATGGTTTGAGAATCAGAAAGTGGTTTTCCATCTTTATCATAATAGAAGAGACCATTATCAACATGAACAAATTGGTTCCGTGGGACTTCCTTCTGTTCACCGGTATCCTTATCATAGTAGTGGCCGTTTTTAACTACGTTTTTGAATTGTGTTCCGAGGTGGTCGTCAAAGTAGACAGGGACACCATCAATGGTATGAGCACCTTTTAGAATATTACCTTGCTTATCTGCATAGAACCACTTACCTCGACTTGTAAAGTAACGCCCCTTAACAAGTTCACCAGTATCCTTGTCGTAATACTTAACTGGGGTACCAAAGACAACAAAGCTATCATAGAGAACATTAATGCCATCTTTATCTACAAAGTCATCTTTAGCTTGTATTCCAAATACCTTGTCGAAATGTACCTGAACACCATTGATGACATGGTCCCCTTTAAGGATTTTGCCATTTGAACCGACATAATACCAATGGTTATTAATATTATGGTAACGATTTTTTTCAAGTGTGACTCTCGCACCAGAGTCTTTATCATAGTAGTAACCATCGTCTCCAAAATCACCTTTCACTTGTCGACCATAATAAGAATCAAAGTAGACAGGAACATTATTTATGGTTTGTGAACCTTTTAGTGGTTTGCCCTCAGCATCCACATAGTACCAATATTTATCTACATTGACATAACGGTTGGTCACGAGTGCACCAGTTGAAGTATCGTAGTATTTACCATTACCTCCAAAGTCACCTTTCACTTGAGCACCGGTCTTATTATCGAAATAGTACTCTTTACCATCAATAAGAGTAGCACCTTTCACGGGGATACCTTTTGCGCCGATAAAGTAGTTTTTGTCTTTAACTGTTACGAAACGGTTAGTTACTAGCTTACCAGTGTGTTCATCATAATAGCGGTTTTCCTTATCGAAATCACCTTTTATTTGAATACCATTTTCATCGAAATAGACCTGAGCCCCATTGATGATATGGCTACCCTTTATGATTTGTCCGCTATTATTGAGATAATACCATTTTCCTTTGATTTCAACAAAACGATTGGTTCCTAAATTAACGAAAACACCATCCTGATCGTAAAAGTGTCCATTAGGAGCAAAGCGGTCAATGATTTGAGTACCGGATTTATCATCAAAGTATACTGATCTACGATTAATTCGATACTCACCGTACACGGGGTTCCCATTATCATCTAGATAGTAACGTTCATATTGTTTCGTATCGTTGCTGTAGGTTACGATAAATTGACTTTTGAGAAGGGCACCAGAATCTTTGTCATAGAAATTTAGTTTTTTAGCATTATTAGGATCCTTTGCAAAAACGCCTTTAGCTTGCACGCCATTTTCTTTATCGAAATAGACTTGAACCCCATCAATAGTTTGTGGTCCAGTCAGGTCATTACCATTGGCATCTCGGTAATGCCATTTACCGTTTTGGTCACTGTAATATTGACCACCTGTAATGTTTACGTTCTCATTAATAACAGGAGTTGTTGTAGTTGTTTCACTAGTTACACTGTCTCTTGTTGAAGCTGCGTGTGCTTCAACGGTTGTTGTTTCAGTAGGTGCTTGACTTTCACTAGTGGTTGCTGAAGCCGTTTCTCTAACGTTTTCCGAACTTGCTAACTCTGGAGCACCTGTTGAACTTTCAGCAGAAGATATTGCTTCAATACCCTTTGTTTCAACTAAGTCTGCTGTTGTTTCAACATTGGCAATAACACTTGTTGTTGTGTCAATCTTGTGTGTTTCACCAGTAGTTACTTCATCCGCAAAAGCAACTCCTGCAATAAGCGCAAAACTTGCAAGAGCTGATGCACATGAAAATGCAATAAGATACTTTTTAGATGTTTGATGTTTGACCTTATTATTTGTTTCCATAACAAATACCTCCCCTTTTTAATTTATATTATAATGCAATAAGAAAGCCTTTTCAATATTAAAAATAAAAAGGCTTTCTTTTAATGTGAAGAGATTGATAAAAGAGAATAACATCTATTTTTCTGGCTATTAGGTGAGATTTTTCCAGTTCTTAGTAATTCAAACAATTATCAAAAAACAAAAAAATCCAGGACCTGCGCCCTGGATTTAGGAGATTATGAAAAAGAAAAGTTTTAGGATGGTTATAGTATATAAAGCAAAGCCTAAAGTTTTCTTAAAGCAGACAAAAATTATTTTCGTGGATTTTAAAAAGGAAGTTAAAATTAATCAACTTCCTCTAGTATAGATATCTGCGAGAAAAACTTAGTCTATTTTACTAAAATCCTTATAATTGCTTCGCACGCCCAATTTCATCAAAGTGATAAGTCACACCATTGATGGTACGTGTTTGGTTGGTGACGAGCTCACCAGAGTTTTCGTCATAATAACGAGTTCCCTTGTAGTCTGTAACGAAATCGCCCTTAACTTGTTTACCTTCATAATCAAAGTAGAGGTGTTGACCATTGATGACTTGATCAAATAGAAGAGCCTTTCCATCGTTACCGAAGTAGTACCAGTGTCCATCTGCATAGACGAATTGGTTGGTTACAGCAGCTCCAGTCTCAGCATCGAAGTAGTAAGTTGGGTTGTCTTCTGCTCTATTTGGGAAGGAAATATAAAAGTAAGGTCTAGCTAATTGTCCACGAACTTGTTCGTTTGTTTCGTATTTGTTCATTGGATTGTTAGAGAAGAAATAAAGCTTACCATCAATTTCTTTAAGGCCCTTTGCTTTTTTTCCGTCTTCCTCTATATAGTACCAACGACCATAAGATTTAACAAAACCAGTTTTTTTCACAGCTTCGCCAGTTTCGTCATCATAGTAAGGTGGCTCTTGGTATACGTTAAAGGAACCACGAAGAACTCTACCATATCGACCAACATAGTAATCCTTACCATCAATAGTTATATTCCCAGTTCGTCCATTACTGCTAATGTAGTATAAATCGTCACCAATCTTAATAAACTGATCACGAGGGAGTTCTTTTCGTGCTCCACTATCTTTATCGTAGTAGTAACCATCTAGAACAGTATCTTTAGCTTGTACACCATTATAGTCAAAGTAAACGTGTACCCCATCGATGGTTTGTGAGCCTTTAAGGATATTACCTTCTGCATCTGCATAGTACCATTTACCATCATGGCTAAAGTATTGACCTTTTACAAGAGCTCCAGAATTTTTATCATAGTACTTAACTGGGCTAGTATAGGAGTTTGCTTTAACCGCATGCCCATTACTATCGGTAAATTCTCCTTTAATTTGATTACCATAATATGGATCAAAGTGAACCTGTACCCCGTCGATGGTTTGATCGCCTTTAAGGATTTTTCCTTCTCCATTAAGATAGTACCAGTTATCGTTGATGTAAACGTAGCGATTGGTACCAAGGTCTATTTTAGCACCAGAATCTTTGTCGTAGAAGTAGCCATCATTACCAAAGACACCTTTGGCTTGTTTACCATCATAAGGGTCAAAGTATACAGGAACATTGTTAATGGTTTGAGAACCTTTAAGCCGTTTACCGTCATTGCCTACGTAGTACCAGTCTTTGTCGACTTGGACATAACTATTGATTACGAGAGCACCAGTAGTACTGTTATAATATTTTTTGTTACTTGCGAAATTTCCCTTAACCTGAGCGCCAGTTTTTTCGTCAAAGAAGTATTCAATGTTGTCGATGACGGTCGCTCCTTTAATAGCCTTACTATCTGCTCCAATGAAGTAGGTCTTGTCATTAACGGTAACGAAACGATTAGTAACTAAAGTTCCAGAGTCTTTATCGTGAAATTGATTTTTATAGTCAAAATCTCCTTTAACTTGTTTACCTCCATATTCAAAATAAACGTGAGCTCCATCAATAATGTGTTCACCGGTTAAAATTTTTCCATCGTTACCGACATAGTACCAATTGTCTCTGATTTGAACATAACGATTGGCACCAAGATCAACACGATTTCCGTCCTGATCGTAAAAGTAACCATCGTCAGCAAAATTGTCGAAAACCTGGCTTCCCTCGTAGGTATCGAAGTAGACTTGTTTACCGTCAATTGTTTGAGGACCAGTTAACCGAATTCCTTGGTCGTTAACATAATAACGTTCATTTCGATGTTTGTAAGGATTATAAGCGATAACATATTGATTGGTGGCAAGAGCACCAGTATCCTTATCGTAGTATCGAGATTTATTATCCCCCTCATCTTTGACAAAATATCCTTTGACTTGAGCTCCGTATTGTCGGAAGTAAACCTTAACACCATCGATGGTTTGTGGTCCCTTTAAAATAGCACCATCATTTCCAGCATAGTACCATTCCCCGTTTAATTCGAAATAGCGGTTTGTTCCGAAATCCACTTGTTTACCATATTTGTCATAATAACGGCCATCAGGAGCAAAATTGTTTTTAATTAGTTCACCATACTGCTCAAAATAATACCACGCTCCATTAACTTCTTTAGAACCAATTGCCTTATTACCATTTTCATCAACGTAATAGGTTCTACCATATTCTTCAACAAATTTATTAGTAACAAGAGCACCAGAGTCTTTGTCATAATAGTGACCGTCCCAGCCAAATCCCCCTTTAACCTGAACACCGCCTGGATTGAAGTAGACCTTAACGCCATCAATAGTTTGTGGTCCAGTCAGGTCTTTACCGCTAGCATCTTTGTAATGCCAGTAGCCTTGGTCGTCGCTATAGTA
This sequence comes from Streptococcus sp. HMSC10E12, assembly GCF_001807855.1. Taxonomy (NCBI): domain Bacteria; kingdom Bacillati; phylum Bacillota; class Bacilli; order Lactobacillales; family Streptococcaceae; genus Streptococcus; species Streptococcus sp. HMSC10E12. The sequence continues at coordinate 11,679 of NZ_KV791095.1, read as the reverse complement.
TTGACCACCAGTGACGTTTGTTTCATTAGGTACTGAAGCTGTCTCGCTGGCAGCTCGGTCTGTAGTTACGGCTTCACGTGTTTGGCCTGCAACTGATTCTGTAGGAGTTTGGCTTTCGTTTGCAGTTGTTGAGGCAGTTTCACTGACAACTTCAGAGCTTGCAGCAGAAGTTGTGGCTTGTTCTGAGACATTTGTAGTGCTTTGAGTGGTGCCTAAATTTTCAGTAGTAGCAGGAGCTTCGACAACCTTAGTTTCTACGAGGTCTGCGGTAGTTTCCACATTTGCAGTGGTAGTAGCGTTCACATCAAGGTTTGATGAGTTATCAGCTTTAGC
>NZ_KV791095.1:9110-11326 GCF_001807855.1 Streptococcus sp. HMSC10E12 | reverse complement strand
AGTTATCAGCTTTAGCTTCCTCAGCGAAGGCAGGCTTTGCGATGAGGGCAAAACCTGCAAGAGCAGTTGCACATGAGAATGCAATCAAACGTTTTTTGGACTTAGGTCCAGTAAAATTAGAATGTACTTTCATACTTTTTCCTCCATTTCCTAAGTCCTATTATAGCGCTATTTTAGAGACTTTCAAGAAAAAATAAGAAATTTAGACAAAAATAAGAAAACGATTACATAGGAAAGCGAGTAAATGGCAAATGTCACAATTTTTGCAATCATAGGAACTTAAAAAATAAAAAAATCCAGGACCTGTGCCCTGGATAAGGAGATTATGAAAAAGAAAAGTTTTAGGATGATTATAGTATATAGAGCAGAGCCTAAAGTTTTCTTAAAGTAAGGAATAGCTTAAACTTTAGTCGCGTTACCATTTTCATCAAAATGATAAGTTACACCTTTGATAGTACGTGTTTGGTTAGTGACGAGTTCACCAGAGTTTTCATCGTAGTAGTGACCATCTGGTGCAAAAGCGCCTTTAACTTGTCTACCATGATTTTTATCGAAGTAAAGTTGTTGTCCATTAATCTGAACGGCACCAGTAGCTGCTGAACCATCCGCATAGAAGTAGTACCAGTAATTACCCCATTGATAGAAACGATTTTTAATTGCTCTACCGTCATGACCGAAGTAGTAGATTTTACCATCGATGTAATTAATACTGTCTTGCCACATGTCACCCAGTTGGGTGTACTTATAGGCACCTCCTCGACGGAAGTAATATAAATCACCATTGATTTCATGAAGTCCAAGGACTTTGTTACCTTTCTCGTCAAGATAGTAAGTTAAGCCTCTGTTATCTTTAACAAACCCAGCTTTGGTTACTTTGCGACCATTATCTTTATCGTAATAGTACTCAGGCATATAGACGCCATCTTGACCAAATCCTCCTTTAGCTTGTACCCCTCGATAGTTGAAGAAGACATCTTGTCCATCGATATTTCGAGCTCCCTTGACTGGCTTACCGTCTTTACCTACATAGAACCAATTACCCATGTATTCAACATAACGATTGGTTACAAGATTTCCAGAATTAATATCGTAGAATGCGTATAAATCACCGTAGGAATCACCATAAGCACCTTTAACCTGTTGACCATTGTCGCGGAAAAATAACTTTTGACCGTTAATGATTTGAGCACCAGTGAGGTTGTCTCCATTTACGTTCTTATAATACCAGTTTCCATTATCGTCGCTATAATAACCATTTGGGTTAGGAGCATCCATACCTACGCCGTTTTCATCAAATCGATAGGTCATACCATTAATTGTTAGAGTGGTGTTAGAGACGCGTGCTCCAGAATTAGGATCATAGTAGCGAAGAACACCATTGTCGAGAACAAGCTCTCCCTTAGCTTGACGACCATTAGCATATAGGTAAACGATTTGACCGTCTATATTGACTTCACCATCTTGAGGACGAATAGCATTTCCATCTGCACCATAATAGTACCAGCCATCATTTTCTTGGACATAGCGATTTTTAACGGCTTGACCAGTAACTGAGTCAAAATAGTAGCGACGGGTAATATTAGTAGGGGTACCAAAACCATAAGTACGTGGTGAATTTTGCCCTTCTTCTAGTAAAATGCTGATTCCTTTTTGTAGGACGCCGGTATCAACAGGAGAGGCAGCTTCACGTGCTTTGAAATAGTAGATATTACCATCAATTTCACGTATTCCTGTAAATTTAGAACCATCGTTCTTGATGTAAAAGGTTTGGCCTTTTTTATTCTGAACTAGACCTTCTTTTCGGACCCTTGCACCAGAGTTAGAGTCGTAATAGAAAGTTTGATCTGGATAGCTATAGTCCTCTCCGCTAAAGTCACCTTTGATTTGAACACCTTTATAATCGAAGTAGACTTCTTGACCATTGATAGTTTGTTCTCCAGTGAGTGGATAGCCATCTTTACCTAAATAGTACCAATTACCTTGGGATTCAAGGTATCGATTCGTCCATAGTTGCCCAGTATCAACATCGTAGTAACGAAATAGATTATTATTCCTATCGAGTAAAGGCCCCTTAACTTGTTGCCCATTACTGCGGAAATAAACATTTTGGCCATCGATAGTCTGTTCGCCTACGAGGTTTTTACCACTGGCATCTTTATAATACCAGTTGCCTTGGTCATCACTATAGTATTGACCACCAGTGACGTTTGTTTCAT
>NZ_KV791095.1:7705-8110 GCF_001807855.1 Streptococcus sp. HMSC10E12 | reverse complement strand
CAGCGTCAGTAAGTGAATCAATCTCAGAATCACAATCAGTATCTAACTCAGAATCCGCTTCAGAGAGTGCTTCTGTATCAGAATCACAATCAGTGTCAAACTCAGAATCCGCTTCAGAGAGTGCTTCAGTTTCAGAATCACAATCTGTCTCAAATTCTGAATCCGCTTCAGAAAGTGCTTCTGTATCAGAATCACAATCAGTGTCTAACTCAGAGTCAGCGTCAGAGAGTGCTTCAGTTTCAGAATCACAGTCTGTCTCAAATTCTGAATCCGCTTCAGAAAGTGCTTCAGTTTCAGAATCACAGTCTGTTTCAAACTCAGAATCCGCTTCAGAGAGTGCATCAGTTTCTGAATCACAGTCTGTTTCAAACTCAGAGTCAGCGTCAGTAAGTGAATCAATCTCAG
>NZ_KV791095.1:6587-6705 GCF_001807855.1 Streptococcus sp. HMSC10E12 | reverse complement strand
TCACAATCAGTGTCTAACTCAGAGTCAGCGTCAGTAAGTGAATCAGTTTCAGAATCACAATCTGTTTCAAACTCAGAGTCAGCATCAGAAAGTGCTTCTGTATCAGAATCACAATCAG
>NZ_KV791095.1:5520-6567 GCF_001807855.1 Streptococcus sp. HMSC10E12 | reverse complement strand
GTGCATCTGTATCAGAATCACAATCAGTGTCTAATTCCGAATCAGCATCAGAAAGTGCGTCAGTGTCTGAGTCACAGTCAGTGTCAAACTCAGAATCAGCATCAGAAAGTGCATCTGTATCAGAATCACAATCAGTGTCTAACTCAGAATCAGCATCAGAGAGTGCATCAGTTTCAGAATCACAGTCTGTTTCAACCTCAGAGTCAGCGTCAGTAAGTGCGTCAATTTCAGCTAGTGAGTCTGCATCATTGAGTGAATCTCGAAGTACAAGTGCGTCAGTTTCAGCTTCTGAATCAGAATCATTGAGTACATCAAGCTCATTGAGTGCTTCTGTATTTGAAAGCCAGTCTCAAGCCTTCAGTGCTTCAATTTCTGCAATCATTTCAACTGTAGAATCTATTTCGAACTCGGCTTCAAGCTTCATTTCAGCTAGTGAATCAATTTCAACATCTAACTCAGCATCATTGAGTGAATCGGCGTCATTGAGTGCATCTGTTTCAGGCTCACAATCAGTATCTAATTCTGAAAGTACATCTGTAAGTGCTTCAATCAGTGAATCACAATCAGTTTCAAATTCAGAGTCTGCATCAACAAGTGCCTCTGTCTCAGAATCACAGTCTGTTTCAAACTCAGTTTCTGCGTCAGAATCAGCAAGCACATCGGCTTCAGTATCTGCGTCAGAATCAGCAAGCGCATCTGAGTCAGCATCAACATCTGCGTCAGAATCAGCAAGCACATCGGCTTCAGTATCTGCGTCAGAATCAGCAAGCGCATCTGAGTCAGCATCAACATCTGCGTCAGAATCAGCAAGCACATCGGCTTCAACATCTGCGTCAGAATCAGCAAGCGCATCCGCTTCAGTATCTGCATCAGAATCAGCAAGCGCCTCTGAGTCTGCTTCAGCAAGTACATCCGCTTCAGTATCTGCCTCAGAGTCAGCAAGTGCGTCCGCTTCAGCATCTGCATCAGAATCAGCAAGTGCATCCGCTTCAGCAAGCACATCCGCTTCAGTCTCTGCGTCAGAATCAGCAAGCGCATCTGAGTCAG
>NZ_KV791095.1:1459-5500 GCF_001807855.1 Streptococcus sp. HMSC10E12 | reverse complement strand
CATCAACATCTGCGTCAGAATCAGCAAGCACATCCGTTTCAGTCTCTGCGTCAGAATCAGCAAGTGCCTCTGAGTCAGCCTCTGCGTCAGAATCAGCAAGCACATCTGCATCAGTCTCTGCATCAGAATCAGCAAGCACATCTGAGTCAGTAAGCACATCCGCTTCAGTTTCAGTATCAGAGTCAGCCTCTACATCGGCATTCTTAAGTGCCTCTGAAAGCACAAGCACTTCAACAAGTATCTCAACTTCATTGAGTACATCAGCAAGTCTTTCAGCGTCAGCATCAACAAGTGCTTCAGTATCTGCCTCAGAATCAACTTCTGAAGTGAAGGATCCTAACCACAAACGTGGTAGCCAAGCGCTTCCTAAGACTGGTGAGGAAAACTCATCATTAGGTATGGCCTTGGGTGCTTTGGCAACTGCAACGGGTCTTGGATTTCTTGCCAAACGTAAGAAAGATGAAGAAGAAAGTGAAGACTTCTAAGCTTTAGTAAGTTTAATCATTAGCTTCTAGCTAGACAATCAAATATCCCCTATCGATTAGAGTGATTTCCTAATTGGTAGGGGATTTTTTTAGTTTGATATTCTAAAAATACAAATAGTTTTAATAAGTCTTAGGGTTAGCATTATTATCGTATTTTTTGGGAAATGAATGAAAGGATTAATCGCTAGAAAGCAATCTTGAAATGAGATTTTTTGCTTAATTTTATGATAAAATTGAAAGGAGTGTTTTAATCAAAATATAAATGGAGTATATATGTTTTTTAGAAGGAATGAAGGTCAATATCGTGAAACCGATCGTGTGACACGGTTTAAATTGGTTAAGTCAGGGAAGCACTGGCTTCGCGCGGCGACGTCGAATTTTGGTCTTTTCAAGGTGCTTAGAGGGGGTGTGGATGCACCGTCTGTTGCTGCCCAGCAGGTAGAGGTGGAAGCACCTGCCTTTTCAGGTCAGACAGTGCTTAAGGGAGTGCTTGCAACTGGGGCCTTGCTTGGTGGTTCAGTTGCGACTCACGTGGCTCATGCGGATGAAATGACTGATCAGCCGATTTTGGAAAGTGAAGCAGGAGCTAAGACTGATCTCTTAGCTGCATCTGATTCCGTTGTTCTTGGAAATATGGAGTCTGTGTCCAGTGTTCAAGAGAGTCAAGTAAATAGTCAAGAGTCATCTGAAACTGCGTCAAGACAGACTTCGGAGGCTTCTTTGAGTGAGTCTTTATCACTCAGCCAATCGGTGTCTGCATCTGAATTAGCTTCTAAATCGACATCCTTGTCATTGAGTGCCTCGCTTTCTGCTTCCTTGTCAGCTTCATTAGCTTCTAAGTCGGAATCAGTAAGTCAGACGGATTCTTCTGCTCACAGTCAGTCTGAGAGTGCGCTTGGAAAAACTTCAGAGCATAGCGCAAGTGCCTCTGTTCAGTCAGTTAGCAAAAGTGATAGTAGTAGCGACTCTAAAGTGGGGATGGCTCTTGTCAGCTCGGAGTCAACCTTATTAAAGGCTTCCTTGACATCCGAAGTTCAAACGAATCGCCAATTGTCAGATACGGCGACTGGTTTGCTAGCTGCGTCAGTTGTGGCTGATGCTGAGCGTTTAGAGCAAGAAAAGCGTCTCAAAGATTTAGCCTTAGACATTTATACCTATAAAGCTCAAGCTGTTGATTTGCCAAATACGGATGCTGCTATTCTCAAGGGAGCTAAAGCCCTGGATGCCATTCGTGTTAGTCTGGCTGATCGTGACAGTGATGTGACGCCTACGATTGCTCAGGCTCGTCAGGCGAGAAATAGTCTTGCCAATGCGGTTCTTCGCGCGACATCTGGTCAACGTGATCCTCGTAATGGTTCTCGAATTGATGCTAATAGTAACCTCCGTGCACCCCAGTATAATTTAGGGCTAGCTAACAATGCCTTGATTTCTGTTTATAACTCTGACTATATCAATCAGGCTTATAATGTTGTTGAAACCGTTCCTACACGAAATAGTATTAAAAGCATTGGCTACGCTTCTGGTAGTGATCGTGTGAATGGGATTAACGTGCCTCAGACCTCTGCATTGAAAAATAGTGCAGTGGCCTTTAATATTGTGGGGACTGTTGGGCAGACAGAGGTCGTAACGCCTGGGAAAATTTATAATGTTTCTTTTGTAGTGACTAATACGGCTAAGCAGTCAGTGACACGCACGCTTCGTATTCAGGTTTTGCCGCAAAATGATGGTATTCGTAATCCGATTACGGCGGTGACAACGAGTACTTTTGTTAATGACACAAGTAGTCTCGCTCAGGCTGAAAAAGATAAGGTTTGGGAGGCTTTTAAGACTGCTAACCCAAATATTGCCACTTCAAAGGACTTTAAATCTTATTCCGTTTCATCATCTGGTGTGGTAACCATTACTTATAAAGATAACACCACTAATGATGTCACTGCTCCAGTGAAGCGCCTACCAGCACCAACCGTTGAAACGAGATTATTGGATAAGGGTTATACACAGACGCCTGTAACGGTGACAGGGGCTGAGCCAGGATCAACGGTTGTTCTATACAATAATGACGACGAAGTTGGGACAGCAGTGGCAGATGCTTCGGGTCAAGCGATTGTGACGCCGACTGTTAAGTTACAAACAGGTGGTGTAACAGCCAAAGCTCGCATCATGTATGGTGATTATGCGGTGTATTCAGATGCTAGCAATTCCGTGGCTGTAACGGACGGAACGCGTCCTGAAGTGATGGCCAAGTTGACTGTTGATGGTGTGGAACCTAAGTCAACGCCTCTCGAAGGTGGTGGGAAAAACTATACCCTCTATGCTGGTGATGATGCTGTTTTGACTTTCACGGCTACAGATGACAGTGGCAAGCTTAAAGAAATGAAAGTCGTTGCAAGAGCCGATTTGAATGACAATGCCTTGAACGGCAATTTCTTTGGTAGTAGCCAGTACGGAACTGGTAATATTGCACCGATTACGGGAGATATCACAGCTACGACTGATAATCCTGCAACCATCACAACGACCATTCATTTGAAGGATGATCTTTATCATTCATACCGCAACACATGGCAACGTAATGTTGCTGCTATTGACAATGCATCAAATATGAACCGTCCAAATGGCTTGGGTGAAATTCGTATTACTCAGGGGCGCTTGGCAGATCGTACACCGGGTGTGGCGCCGACAAGCACTATTCAGGTGACCAGCCTGACTGCCCTAACAGACGCAGATAAGAGTAAGATTATTGCGGCCGTGTCTGCCTTGAATCCAGAGGTCGCCAACCGTATTAAGTCTTATACGGTTAATAGTGATGGTACGGTAACGATTACTTATAAAGACAGTACGACCAATGTTGTGACGGTGAAATTGTCGGATAGTGATTACAGCCAGTCAGTGTCGCAAAGTGCCAGTCAGTCTAAGCAGGAATCGATTTCTCAAAGTCGAAGTGAGTCTGCTAAGCAGTCTGCATCGACTAGCCTTTCATTGAGTACGGTAGCCTCAAAAAGTGTCTCAAGTTCTTTGAGTGAATCTTTGAAGACCAGCCAATCTCGAAGTCAATCCGCTTCAACGAGTGCATCTTTGAGTGCTGAGAAATCAACGAGTGTCTCAAGTTCCTTGAGTGAATCCTTGAAGACCAGCGTTTCACAAAGTCAGTCAGCCTCAACGAGTGCGTCTTTGAGTACTGTGAAGTCAGCGAGCGTTTCAAGTTCCTTGAGTGAGTCCTTGAAAACCAGCGTTTCGCAAAGCCAGTCTGCTTCAACAAGTGCGTCTTTGAGTACCGTGAAATCAGCGAGTGTTTCAAGTTCCTTGAGTGAGTCTTTGAAGACGAGCGTCTCACAAAGTCAATCTGTTTCAACAAGTGTGTCTTTGAGTGCCGTGAAATCAGCGAGTGTCTCAAGTTCCTTGAGTGAGTCCTTGAAGACAAGCCTCTCACAAAGTCAATCCGCATCAACAAGTGCATCTTTGAGTGCTGAGAAATCGGCGAGCGTTTCAAGTTCATTAAGTGAGTCCTTGAAGACCAGCGTATCACAAAGTGAATCCGCTTCAACAAGTGCGTCTT
>NZ_KV791095.1:363-459 GCF_001807855.1 Streptococcus sp. HMSC10E12 | reverse complement strand
GCCTCTCACAAAGTCAATCCGCATCAACAAGTGCGTCTTTGAGTACCGTGAAATCTGAGAGCGTTTCAAGTTCCTTGAGTGAGTCCTTGAAGACAA
>NZ_KV791095.1:0-343 GCF_001807855.1 Streptococcus sp. HMSC10E12 | reverse complement strand
TGACGTTTGTTTCATTAGGTACTGAAGCTGTCTCATTGGCAGCTCGGTCTGTAGTTACAGCATCACGTGTTTGGCCTGTGGCTGATTCCGCAGGTGCTTGACTTTCGCTTGCAGTTGTTGAAGCTGTTTCACTGGCAGTTTCAGAACTTGCTGTAGAAGTTGAGGCTTGTTCTGAGACATTTGTGGTGTTTTCTGTGCTAGCCACATTTTCAGTAGTAGCAGGAGCTTCGACAACCTTTGTTTCTACGAGGTCTGCTGTGGTTTCCACATTGGCAGTGGTAGCAGCAGTCACATCAAGGTTTGATGAGTTATCAGCTTTAGCTTCCTCAGCGAAGGCAGGTCT
>NZ_KV791094.1:33745-34072 GCF_001807855.1 Streptococcus sp. HMSC10E12 | reverse complement strand
TTAAGGTAATCGTCAAAGATCCACGCACAGATGCAGATAAGAACGATCCAACTGCGAAAGATCAAACGGTAAAACCAGGCAATCAACCAAACGCTAAGGATTCAATTGGCAACGTTGGTGACCTTCCAGAAGGCACTAAGTTCGAATACAAGACACCAGTTGACACAACAACAGAAGGCGAAAAAGACGCTACAGTTATCGTCACATACCCAGATGGTTCTAAGGACGAAGTTCCAGTTAAGGTTATTGTCAAAGATCCACGTACAGATGCCGATAAGAATACACCTGTAGCCAAAGATCAAACGGTTAAACCAGGTGATCAACCAA
>NZ_KV791094.1:31303-33725 GCF_001807855.1 Streptococcus sp. HMSC10E12 | reverse complement strand
ATCAAACGGTTAAACCAGGTGATCAACCAAATGCTAAGGATTCAATTGGCAACGTTGGTGATCTTCCAGAAGGTACTAAGTTCGAGTACAAGACACCTGTTGACACAACAACAGAAGGCGAAAAAGACGCAACAGTTGTTGTCACTTACCCAGACGGTTCTAAAGACGAAGTTCCAGTTAAGGTTATCGTTAAAGATCCACGTACGGATGCGGATAAGAACACTCCTGTAGCTAAAGATCAAACGGTAAAACCAGGCGACCAACCAAATGCCAAGGATTCCATCGGTAATGTTGGTGATCTTCCAGAAGGCACTAAGTTCGAGTACAAGACACCTGTTGACACAACAACTGAAGGTGACAAAGATGCTACAGTTATCGTCACTTACCCAGACGGTTCTAAAGATGAAGTTCCAGTTAAGGTAACAGTCAAAGATCCACGTACAGATGCGGATAAGAACACACCAACTGCGAAAGATCAAACGGTTAAACCAGGCGACCAACCAAATGCCAAGGATTCCATCGGTAATGTCGGTGATCTTCCAGAAGGAACTAAGTTTGAGTACAAGACACCAGTTGATACAACAACTGAAGGTGACAAAGACGCTGTAGTCATTGTCACTTACCCAGATGGCTCTAAAGATGAAGTTCCAGTTAAGGTAATCGTTAAAGACCCACGTACGGATGCGGATAAGAATACACCTGTGGCTAAAGATCAAACGGTTAAACCAGGTGATCAACCAAATGCCAAGGATTCCATTGGCAACGTTGGTGACCTTCCAGAAGGTACTAAGTTCGAGTACAAGACACCTGTTGACACAACAACAGAAGGCGACAAAGATGCGACAGTTATCGTTACTTACCCAGATGGCTCTAAAGACGAAGTTCCAGTTAAGGTAATCGTTAAAGACCCACGTACAGACGCCGATAAGAATACACCAACGGTTGACAATCAAGAAACTCCAGCACCAACAGTGCATAAACCTGCTCCTGCATTAGATACAGTTCATGTCGCCTCAAAAGCAACACCAGCTGCAACTGATACTAAGCAAGCTTTGCCTGAGACAGGTGAAAACACTTCATTATTGGCTACTCTATTGGGTGGTTTGATGACAGTGGCTGGACTTGGTTTGGCAGGAAAACGCAAAAAAGAAGACTAAGATAGTTCATAGGTTAGATCCCTCAACATAGTTAGTTAGGCTATTTCGGTTTTCGAAAAAAGAGACTCATCCCATAAGGGGTGGGTCTCTTTTGTGTCTATTACAAGACAGTTCTTGTTTATATTAAAAAATTAGATAAAAATTCAAAAGGTGAAGAGATTTATTCAAAAAATATTAGTAACTTAGATTATAGAGGAAATTCCCATAAATAGTGATATGCATGAAAATGCTTATATGAAAAGGTTTGATTATTTTCACGAGGATCTAGTTACTAATCATAATTCGTTTTTTATATTGATTAAAAATTAGAGAAAATGCTTGCTTAAAGATTAAAAAAAGGATATGATAGACTTCGGAAGAAGGTTAATAAATGTATAGAGTGCGTGTTTTTTCAATAACGTCTTCGTTTTTTTGACGTGCCTTGGGGTACAAGGATTAACATATAGGAAGATTTTGAATGAAACAAGCAAATCATGTTTTTGAAAAAGTGACAAAATACGCCATTCGTAAATTGTCAGTAGGTGTAGGGCCAGTTGCTATCGGGACATTCTTGTTAGCAGGTGGTCTTTTCGTGTCTAAACCAGTTTCGGCAGACCAGGTTACTTCGGATGCATCGGTACACATGGCCTATGTCACAGAAAATGAATTAACAGCTGAAGAGCAGAAGCAAGTGGTACATGCTATTCCTAAGGAATATCAAAATGAGGACACTTTTTATCTGGTTTATAAACGTAAGGGAGACAGTCAAGCTACTCTTCCTCAGACAGGAAGCTCTGACTGGGCAGCGACAGGTTTGGGATTGGCAACAGCGACTATGGCTGTGTTGCTATTTTCAAAAAAACATCGTAAAAAAATTATTGGCTTGGTCTTGATTGGGGCCGCAGGGCAAAGTCTCCTTGTGCCGATAGAGGTTCTTGCCTTGCAAAACAAGGAGTTGCAGGCCTATAATCAAACTCTTGCGGTTTCAAATAAAGAAGATTTGGCTAAGGGTGTTATTGCCATTGATGGTTATGAGTATGTGGGTTATCTGCGTTACTCTGCTAAGCCGGAGCTTGAACAACCTTTGGAGAATACTTTGCAAGGGCTTGAGTCTTCAATAAAAGAAGATAATACAGTTAGTCAGGGGACAGCTGATAGGGATAGTAAGGGAATCAGTTGGAAAAAAGGAACACAGGAGCCGGGTCATGAAAGCGAGGCAGCTGTTCAACCTGCTAACCCAGAGTACACTGGACCAATTAGCGCTAAAGGTACGCAAGAATCAGGTC
>NZ_KV791094.1:0-31283 GCF_001807855.1 Streptococcus sp. HMSC10E12 | reverse complement strand
GTCCAATCAGTGCCAATGGTACCCAAGAAGTTGGACACGAAGGCGAAGCGTTGGTTCAACCTGCAAATCCAGAGTACACAGGACCGATTAGTGCCAATGGAACACAAGAAGTAGGTCATGAGGGTGAAGCTTTGGTTCAACCTGTTGCCCCTGAATATACGGGCCCAATCAGTGCTAATGGTACCCAAGAAGTTGGTCATGAAGGTGAAGCCCTTGTTCAACCTGCCGCTCCAGAGTATACCGGCCCAATCAGTGCTAATGGCACGCAAGAAGTTGGTCATGAAGGTGAGGCAGCTGTTCAACCCGCTAATCCAGAGTACACAGGTTCAATCAGTAGCGATACTACAAGTGCTAACGGTACCCAAGAAGTTGGTCACGAGGGTGAAGCATGGGTCCAACCGGCTAATCCAGAGTACACTGGACCGATCAGTGCTAACGGTACCCAAGAAGTTGGTCACGAAGGCGAGGCAGTGGTTCAACCAGCTAACCCAGAGTACACCGGTCCAATCAGTGCCAATGGTACCCAAGAAGTTGGCCATGAAGGCGAAGCAGCTGTTCAACCTGCTAATCCAGACTATACTGGCAAACTGGAAGCTAAGGGTACACAAGAATCCGGTCATGAAGGTGAAGCCCTTGTTCAACCTACAAATCCAGAGTACACAGGCAAACTGGAAGCCAAGGGTACACAAGAATCAGGTCACGAAGGTGAGGCGGCTGTCCAACCCGAGAATCCTGTCCACACTCCAGTTGTTGGAAGTGTCACAGAGACTGAAACGCAAGCCATCGATTATCCTATCGAAGTTATCACTGATGATAGCAAGTATGTGGATGAAGAGGTTGTCGAGCAAGAAGGTCAAAAAGGTAGCCAAGAAATCCAGAAAATTTACCAAACCATTGATGGTGTCAAGGTTGGTGAGCCAACTATTGTATCAGGTAAGGTTATTGAGGTGCCACAACCTAGAAAGCTTCGTCGTGGCAGCAAACCTCTAGATGGAACAACGACGGAAGAGTCTATCGTAGAGCTTCCATTTAAAGAGATTGTCCAAGAAGATGATAGTCTTGAAAAGGGCACTCTAAAGGTTGTTCAAGAAGGTCAAAAAGGTCAAAATAAAATCACCAAAGTCTATAAGACCTATAAAGGGAATAAGACGTCTGAGGCACCAACTGTCACTGAAACCGTGCTAGTTCCTGTTCAAGATCGTATCGTTCACAAAGGGACCAAGGTGTCTGAAAAACCAGTGCTTACGCTAACACAGATTGACAAGGATGATTTGGGTCGTAGTGCTAAACTTAGCTATAACTTGACGAATCCAGGTTCAGCAGCTATCACGACTATTAAAGCGGTCCTCAAGCAAAACGGACAGATTGTACAAACGCTTGATATTCCTAGCACGACCTTGACTGCTGACCTAACAAACTTAGACTATTACAAGCCATATACCCTCACAACAACCATGACCTATGATCGTGGCAATGGTGAGGAGAATCAGGTTTTGGCAGACCAAACTCTCCAACTGGATCTCAAGAAGGTTGAGCTTAAAGATTTTGCACGTACAGATTTGATTAAGTATGACAATCAAACAGAAGTGGATGAGACTCGTCTGGCAGCTGTACCTCAGGATCTCACGAATTACTACTTGAAGATGACTTCTGCGGATCAGAAGACCACTTACTTGGCAGTAAAAGCCATCGAAGAAACAACGGTTGATGGCAAGGCGGTTTATAAGGTAACTGCAGCAGCGGATAATTTGGTTCAACGTGATGCCCAAAACCATTTTGCTCAAACCTATAGCTATTACATTGAGAAACCTCAGGCTAGTCAAGCCAATGTTTACTATGATTTTGCTGAGTTGGTCAATGCCATTCAGGCTAATCCTTCAGGTGAATTTAGGCTGGGTCAAAGTATGAGTGCTCGTCACGTCGTTCCAAACGGTAAATCATACATTACGACTGAATTTACTGGTAAGTTGCTCAGTGATGGTGATAAACGCTATGCCATCTATGATTTAGAGCATCCATTGTTTAATGTCATCAATGGCGGAACGATCAAGAATATCAACTTTGAAAATGTAGACATCAATCGCTCTGGTCAAAATCAAATCGCGACGGTTGGATTTAACCTTAAAAATAAAGGTCTGATTGAAGATGTTAAGGTGGCTGGTTCAGTGACTGGTAACAATGACGTTGCAGGTATTGTCAATAAGATTGATGAAGATGGCAAGATTGAAAATGTTGCCTTTATCGGTAAGATCAACTCTGTTGGTAATAACTCAACAGTTGGTGGGATTGCTGGTTCAAACTACATGGGATTCGTCAACAGAGCCTATGTCGATGCGACCATTACAGCTCAAAATGCCAACGCAAGTATGCTGGTGCCATTTGTCACTTACATGCTCAACAGTTGGAAATCAGGAACGAAGGCTAAGGTAACCAATTCAGTAGCTAAAGGTGTTCTTGATGTTAAAAACACAAGAAATGTCGGTGGTATTGTCGCTAAGACATGGCCTTACGGCGCTGTTCAAAATAATGTGACCTATGCTAAGGTTATCAAGGGCCAAGAAATCTTTGCTTCTAACGATGTCAATGATGAAGACGGTGGCCCATACATCAAAGATCTCTTTGGTGTTGTCGGCTATAGCTCGGCCGAAGATGGTACTGGTAAAGATACTAAGAGTCCGAATAAGCTCAAACATTTGACCAAGGAAGAAGCTGACAAGCGTGTTGAAGGTTACAACATCACAGCTGATACATTTGTTAGCGAGCCTTACGCGTTGAATACTCTTAACAATGTTTCTAGTCAAGCTGATTTTGCCAATATTCAAGACTATAAGCCAGAATACAAGCAGGCTTACAAGAATATTGAGAAATTCCAACCATTCTATAACAAGGATTATATTGTCTATCAAGCAAACAAACTGGCCAAGGACCACAACTTGAATACCAAAGAGGTGCTCTCAGTGACACCAATGAAAGACAGTAATTTTGTTACAGACCTAAGCGATGCTAACAAGATTATTGTTCACTATGCTGATGGAAGCAAAGACTACTTCAAGCTTTCAGAGAGTTCAGAAGGTTTGAGCAATGTTAAAGAGTACACTGTTGCTGATTTGGGTATCGCGTACACTCCAAATGTCGTTCAAAAAGACCACTCAAGTCTTATCAATGGTATTGTTGATATTCTTAAGCCGATTGAGTTGCAGTCTGATTCGATTTACCAAAAACTTGGTCGTACCGGTCCAAACAAGGTCAATGCTATCAAGAACCTCTTCTTGGAAGAAAGTTTTGAAGCTGTTAAGGCTAATTTAACTAACCTGGTGACTAAGCTGGTTCAAAATGAAGACCACCAGCTTAACCAATCACCAGCTGCCCAACAAATGATTCTTGACAAGGTTGAGAAAAATAAAGCGGCCCTCTTGTTAGGTTTGACTTACTTGAATCGCTACTATGGTGTGAAGTTTGATGATGTTAATATCAAGGAAATCATGCTCTTCAAACCAGATTTCTATGGTAAAAATGTGGATGTCCTTGACCGTTTGATTGAGATTGGCTCTAAGGAAAATAATATCAGTGGTTCAAGAACATACGATGCTTTTGGTGAAGTTCTTGCCAAAAATACCCTTTCTAGTGATCTGACCGACTTCCTTAATTACAACCGAAAACTCTTTACCACTATCGACAATATGAATGATTGGTTTATCGATGCTGCTAAGGATAAGGTCTACGTTGTTGAGAAGGCATCTCAAAATGAAGGTGTCGGTGAGCACAAGTATCGTGTTTATGATAACCTTAGTCGTGGTCTCCACCGCAAGATGATTTTGCCATTGTTGAACCTTGATAAGACAGAGATGTTCTTGATTTCTACCTATGACACCATGTCTTATGGTACGGCTAACAAGTACAATACAACCTTAGAGAAGTTGAAACCTGAGATTGATCTAGCCGCTCAACGTCAAATCAACTATCTTGATTTCTGGCAAAGATTGGCTGCGGATAATGTAAAAAACAAATTGTTCAAAGACATTGTCAATCCAGTCTGGGAAGGTTACTACGCCTGGGGTCATGGTTGGCCAGGTTGGCCAGAGCGCTACGGCCAATTCAAGAACAGTACAGAAGTCTATGCGCCAATCCGTGAAATCTATGGACCAGTCGGTGAGTACTATGGTGATAACGGAGCCATGGCCGGTGCCTATGCTGCCATCTACGACAATCCATACGATAATCGTGCCAAAGTTACCTTCGTCATGTCTAACATGATTAGCGAGTACGGTGCTTCGGCCTTCACTCATGAAACAACTCATATCAATGACCGTATTGCCTACTTTGGAGGCTTTGGTCGTCGTGAAGGAACAGACGTTGAAGCTTATGCCCAAGGGATGTTGCAATCACCAGCAACTCAGGGTCACCAGGGTGAATACGGTGCTTTAGGGCTTAACATGGCCTTTGAAAGAGAAAACGACGGTAAGCAGTGGTACAATACGAATCCAAACAAGTTGAAGTCGCGTGAAGCCATCGACCGTTACATGAAGGGCTACAATGACACCCTCATGCTTCTTGATTCGTTGGAAGGGGAAGCAGTCCTCAGTCAAGGCAAGCAAGAGCTCAATAACGCATGGTTCAAGAAGGTAGATAAACAGTTACGTGGTAACAGTAAAAACCAATACGACAAGGTGCGTGCTCTAAGTGATAGTGAAAAGGCTATTAACTTGACTTCTATTGATGACCTTGTAGATAATAACTTCATGACCAATCGTGGACCTGGAAATGGTGTTTATAAACCTGAGGATTTCTCTTCTGCCTATGTCAATGTACCTATGATGTCTGCCATTTATGGTGGTAATACCAGTGAGGGCTCTCCAGGTGCTATGTCCTTCAAGCATAATACTTTCAGACTCTGGGGTTACTACGGCTATGAGAAAGGCTTCCTAGGTTATGCGACTAACAAGTATAAACAAGAAGCTAAAGCGGCTGGTAAGAACACCCTTGGGGATGACTTTATCATTAACAAGATTTCTGATGGGAAGTTCAACTCATTAGAAGACTTCAAGAAGGCCTACTTCAAAGAAGTGAAAGAAAAAGCGTCCCATGGTTTGACGACAGTTACTATTGATGGTACATCAGTAAGTTCTTACGATGATTTGTTGACCTTGTTTAAAGCGGCAGTAGCCAAAGATGCTGCAAGTCTTAAAACAGATAATAACGGTAATAAATCTGTGTCAACAAGCCATACGACGAAACTCAAAGAAGCTGTCTATAAGAAACTCCTACAAGAGACAGATAGTTTCACAAGTTCTATTTTCAAATAATAGATGAAAAAATCCCTTTTGGTAAATACCAAAGGGATTTTTGAGTTTGTTCGAAAAAGGAGTAGTAAGGAGTCTCTATGTCAGTATTGGCAAGGGGTTGAGAGAACTGTGAGTTGAGTCGTTAAAAAATTTTTCTTTTTGAAGGGAG
The DNA here is from genome assembly GCF_001807855.1 of Streptococcus sp. HMSC10E12. Classification (NCBI taxonomy): domain Bacteria; kingdom Bacillati; phylum Bacillota; class Bacilli; order Lactobacillales; family Streptococcaceae; genus Streptococcus; species Streptococcus sp. HMSC10E12. Next base: position 25,832 of record NZ_KV791094.1, on the reverse strand, counting down.
AGTATTTTGTATTTTAATAAATATCACCAAAACTAAAAAATAAGGTTAGGGTGATGAACGTTTTTAATGAAAAATGGTTTGATATGAAAGTATTTTGAAAATTATAGAACTAACAAAACAGAGGATTGTGGTAAATAAAAGCACGAACATTTTGATGTTTCAAAGGACTTAGATAAAAGTTTTAAATTAATATTCTCTAATGAAAGTTAAACTTTAGAACAATAATCATTATATATTTGACAATTTAATAATTATAGTATAAAATGGAAACTGTATATAAAGTAATTTGGATATTGAGGAAATTTATTATTATGAGAGATATGTTTAATAAACGCCAACGTTTTTCATTAAGAAAATACAGCTTTGGTGTAGCCTCTGTCCTTTTGGGAGTTTCAATCTTCTCAAATGCACAGGGTGCCCAAGCTGATGAAACGGTAGCACCAACTACCGCAGGTATGGAAACAACTGCTGAGCCAGATGTCGTCGTGGAGCAATCAACGCCAACAACAGCATCAGTAGCTCCAGCAACAACAGAAAACGCACCAAGCTCAGTCTCTACTGTGGCCTTGGCTAGTGAACAGCCACAATCAGCAGCTCAAGAAAGCCAAGCAACTTCAACAACTAGTCAAACAGCATCTAGTTCAGAAGCAGCTTCTCAGGCTGCATCGCAAGCGAGCTCTGAATCTGTAGCAGCGACTGCTTCATCTGTAGCGACTAGTGCACAAGCTCTTAGCTCAACAGCAGTAGCCGAAGCTCCTGTTGCTGGTCAAGTATCAGCACAAACAAGTGCAGCAGCTTCAGTTGCGACTGCAGCAGAAACTGCCAGCGCAGAGTCTACAACCAATGCTGTAAATAGCGTCCTTAAAGTGGCGACTAGTGAGTTGGCCGTGACAAGCAGTGAATTGAATGCTGCTGAAGCAAGCCTTAACTCTGAAAATCTCATCAATGCTATGGGACTTGCGGTATCAAACCGTAGTCTTCGTTCAGCTGATGCGGTTGCTGTTTTGACAAATGCTGGAGCAGGTTCAACAAACCCTGATTTGACAAACCTAGGCTACAAACTTGCCTATTTGCCAGAACGTCAACAATACTTTGTTAACATTGATTACATCAACAATCTTAGAGTTGGTCGTGATAATCGTGGGGTTATGAGACCTTATGACTACATTACAAATGGTAACTATATGGTTGTCGTTAACTATGCCAACCTTGGTATTATTGACTACGTTGATGAAGCAGGAAACAAGATTCCTGGATCTTCAACATACCGTATCAACAACTCAACTGAAACAATCACTGCAAACGGTAGGACTTACAATAAGATCTACGATGCGGGTATAACAGAGCTTCCTCCAGTACCAGCAGGTTATCGTATCAAGTATGCGTCTGCTGACAAATCTAAAGCTAATGCTTACGTAGATGTCTTAAAATCAGAACGTCAATATGACTATACAAATGGTATTGCAACCATTCGCTCAGATCGTACTTGGGACTTTAACCAAAGTCGTGTTGTTGACCTTGTTCAATTTGCTAATGGTTCACAAGGTTTGGATGCTTCGATTGATGCCAATGGCGGTGGTCAATACCTAGCTCCTGGTTACCGTTACCACATTATCGTTGAAAAAGACACTAAAGATGTCACAAAAGCAACAAGTCAAACAGTAACTTACACTGGTGCTGATACGAAGACACCAGCTGCTAACACTCAAAATGACTTTAGCTTCAACGGTAAAGAAGATCCTACAACTAATACAACAACTTGGACTGAAACGACTCACACTTATGGAACAGTCAAAACTCCAGTTGTTACTGGTTACTATGCTGATAAAGCCGTAGCAGGTGGCAAGACAGTTACTCCAGATGCACCAAATGCTACAGATACAGTTACTTACAAGGCCTTTGGTAAGTTCATTGCTGTGGATGAAAATGGCAGTCCAATTCCAGGTGTATCAACAACTGCCTACACTAACGATCCTAATGATGCGACTAAGATGATTGCCATCGACAAGACGCTTCCAAGTATTCCTGGTTACACTGTTAAGGTTGTCCCTGCATCACCATCAAATCCAGGTGAAGACACTCGTGTCGTTTACGTAGCAATCGTTAACGATGTGACTAAGGCTACTAAACAAACGGTTACCTTCCAAGGTGCAGGCGATAAAACTCCAGCTGCAGATGTGAAATCTGACTATACCTTTGCAGGTAAGGATAACCAAGCGACTGGTAAGGTGACTTGGAATGAAACTAGCCACACTTACGGTACAGTTAAGGTTCCTGTTGTTAATGGTTACTTTGCAGATAAAGCGGTAGCAGGTGGTAAGACAGTAACTCCAGATGCTCCAGAAGCAACTGACACCGTAACTTATAAGGCTTTTGGTAAATTTGTCATTGTCGATGAAAATGGTAAGCCAATTGCAGGTGTCTCTGATACTGCCTACATCAATGATCCTAACGATCCAACTAAGATGATTGCAGTTGACAAGAACTTGCCAACTATCCCAGGTTACACTGCTAAGGTAGTACCTGCAACACCAGGTGACTTGTCTAGCGATACTAAGGTTGTTTACGTTAAGAATGATCAAAAAGCAAGTGTTGTTTACCGTGATGAAACAAGTGGTTCAACCCTTGAAACTGTTGCTTTGGCTGGTAAGTCTGGTGAAGCGGTTAACTATTCAACAGCTGAACGTATCAAACACTATCAAGACCTTGGCTATGTCCTTGTAACAGATGGTTACCCAGCTGGTGCAAGCTTTGACTTGGATAGCACAGTTGACCAAGCTTGGACAGTAAGCTTCAAACGTGTAGCACTTGACTTTAATCCAGACAATGCTCACGAACCAGGAACACCAATCTATCCTAACCAACCAAACGGTCCAAAATGGCCAGCTAAGGATGCTTACCTTAAAGATGTGACATATACTGTTCACTATGCAAGCAAAGATAGCAATGCTAAATTGCCAGCAGACAGTGTTCAGAAAGCACAATGGAAACGTTCATTGACGCTTGACTCTGTAACAGGTGATATTCTTACTGCAGGTGAATGGAAGGCAGATAAGACTAAGTTTGATCTCGTGATTACACCAATGGTTAACGGTTACTTCGCAGATAAAGGTCGTGTGGCTTCTCAAGATGTCACTATGGACAGCAAGGTTGAAACGGTTACTTACACTAAATTTGGTAAGATTATTGCCGTTGACGAAAAAGGGAATCCAATCCCAGGTGTTGAAGCAGTTACTTACACAAATGATCCTAACGATCCAACTAAGGCTGCTATGACACTTGTTCCTGAAGTGAAAGGTTACAAGGCTGATAAGACTGGTGTGACACCAAGCAACCCTGGTGAAGATACAAAGGTTGTTTACAAGGTGGTTAATGCAGAACCTGCTAAACCGGCAGTTAACAAAGAAGTTGGTACTATCGTTGTTATCTACCGTGACGAGTATGGTAACCAAATCAAGATGCCACTTGTGATCACTAACTCTGTTGGTTCAGAAGTTAATGTTCATGGTGACCGTTACATCTACCGTAACGGTGTGAAATATGAATTGATCCGTCAAGAAGGTAAATCTACAGACAAGATGACAGAAGGTCAAACAATCGTAACTTACATCTACCGTAAGGTCGAAGATGGCTCAACACCTTCAAATGGCAATGGTGGTCAATCTGGAAGCTCAACTTCTAAAGCTGTAAAAGCAACTTCAAACGGTTCTAAAGGATCTAAGGGTTCTGGATCTGGATCAGCAGCTGATGGCGCTTCAGACGGTAAAGGTTCAGATAAGAAGAAATCTGGAAATAAAGATGGTAAGAAGGCAGATGGTTCTGATAAAGCTAAAGAAGGCGATGAACAATTGCCAGTAACAGGTGAGTCAGATAATAACCTTGCAGCAATGGGTGTTGTTGTCATGGGACTCATGTCAGGACTTGCGGCTATGAATCGTCGTAAAAACCAAGACTAAGATTTCCACACCTTATCTCTCATAAAATCCAAAAATAAAATCTCTCTCGAGTGTGATTGCTCGGGAGAGATTTTTTGTTTGTGGATAAAATTCACGGAATCTCCCAAGGTTTGTGAATCTTTTAAGCAGTATTTAGCTTGATAAGGTACAATAGAGTAAGACAAAACGAATGAGGAGACTGTCATGAAGTTTTTACATACGTCAGATTGGCATGTGGGGCGAACCCTCAATGGCTGGTCTTTGTTGGAGGAGCAGGCGTGGGCCTTTCAACAGATTGTGGATTTGGCTATTAGCGAAAAAGTGGATGGGGTTATCATTGCGGGAGACCTCTATGACCGTGCGGTGCCCCCTGTGGATGCGATTAAGCTTTTTAATAAGACCTTGGCCCGCTTAGTACTGGAGGAACAGATTCCTGTCTATGCTATCAGTGGTAATCATGATGGAGCTGAACGTTTGCATTTTGGGCGTGACTTCTTTCAACCTCAGGGCCTTCATTTAAGCACACGTTTGGAGGAGGCTTTTGAGCCTATTGAGTTGGAGGATTGCCAGATTTTCCTGCTGCCTTTTATCGATCCTATTGATGCTCGTATTTACTATAAGGACGATGAGGATAAGGAAATTCAGGGGATTTGTGATGCCTTGGGCTACATTATTGAAGATATGGAAAAAGCTTTTGATCCTGAAAAAGCCCATATTTTGGTGACGCATTTTGCGGTTTCTAAGAAGGATGATAGCGATGGTCAAAGTCTACGGGAATTGATGTTGTCTGAAACTAGCAATACGGTAGGTGGCCTTACCAATGTGACCAGTGACCTTTTCAAGGCTTTCGATTATGTGGCCTTGGGGCATATCCATACGCGTTTTGCCAGTCCGAACCAGCGCGTGCAATATTCAGGCAGTCCGGTTGCCTTTAATGTAAAAGAAGCCAAGCGTAAGGAAGAAAAAGGCGTTTATATTCTTGACTTGGATGCAACTGGAGACTTGTCTCAGACCTTCCATCCTCTAGAAGTCAAACGACCGATTGTGGCCTTGCAGGCGTCTTTTGAAACCTTGATGTCACCTGAATTTTATAAGGAGCAGCCTTGTCAAAAGGCTTGGTTTGCCTTTGATATTCAATTGTCCAGTCGTAAGGAATTAGAGGGCATCAATGTGCGTGCCCGTCTGGAAGAGATTTATGGGACAGACATTGTAGAAATCACTTTCAGTCGTTTGGGTGATGTCAGGGAAGAAAGCTTGACTGTAGATCAGCACTTAAAAGATTTGGAAATGCAGTCGCCTCAGGAAATTGTCTCTGATTTTTACCAGACAGTGACTGGGGGCGATGTCTTGTCTGAGAGACAAACTGCCCTTGTGGAAAGTATTTTTGAGGAGATTGGAAGGAGTGGACAATGAGACCAGTTCAGTTAGAATTGACCAATTTTGGACCTTATCGTAAGGAAGTCATCAATTTCACCCAGTTTGACCACGCTCCCCTCTTTTTGATTGGTGGGGACACGGGGGCTGGTAAGAGTACCCTCTTTGATGCCATGACGGTTGCCTTGTTTGCGACGACCAGTGGCGACCGCAATGTTGAAGAGATGCGGTCAACCTTCGCTGGTCCAGAGGACGATCTGACTAAGGTGACTTTCTACTTCCAACAGGGCCAGCACCTTTATCGCATTGAGCGAGTTCTCCAGCAGGAGAGGGCCAAGCGGGGTGGTGGTACGACCATTCAAAAAGCAACGGCTTCACTGGTTATTGTGGATAAGATTGATGGTCAAGAAATTGAAAAGCTTGGGGATAAAATCAAGGAAGTGAGTGACCAGATTGAGCAGATTTTGGGTCTCAATGCCGAGCAGTTCAAACAGATTATCCTCCTTCCGCAAAATGATTTTAGCCGTTTCTTGAAAGAAGATTCCAAGACCAAGACTCAAATTTTGAAGAAAATCTTTGGAACAGGTATTTTTGACCGTTTTCAAAAGAGTTTGGAAGAGCGTCTTCGTCAGAGCAACAAGGATATGGAGAAGCGCCAAGCTCAGCTAGATGGCCATTTTACCAGTCAGGTTTGGTCTGAGGAAGAATTAGCTGTCTTAGCCCAAACCCCAGCTTCTGAAAAATTGGCACGTCTTGAAGACCTTTTGGCACAACGTCAAGATAATCTTGAAGAGCAGAAAAGCATTTTGAAGGATGCCCATGAGGACTTGGCTAAGCTACAAAAGAGCTTGCAAAGTGCTCAAGATGTGGCAAAGATTTTCCAAGAATTGGAGCAAGCCAAGGAGCGTTACCGTCTAGAAATTGAGGAAGGGGCTCAGGAACAGGCAGAAGCGAAATCGCATCTGGAGGAATTGCAGTTTGCCCAAGGATTACAGGAAACTATTAGCAGCTTGAAGCAGTATCAGAAGCAGTTGTTGCAAGTAGAGCAAGACCTTGAAATTGCTCAGGAGGAATTAAAGGCTCAGGAGCAGGCTTTTGAGGAAGTCAAGGCTCAAAAAGAGGCGTTTGCAACCCAATCTGAGGATTTTCTTCAAAAAGAAGAGAAACTGGAAGCATGGAAAGAGGCTATTATCTATGCCCAGAGTCTTGTCCAAGAGCAGGAGAAAATCAAACAGTCGAGTGCTAACTACAAGAGGTTAGAAGAAACCTATCAGCAGGCTTCGAAAGAGATTGAGCTCCTTTCCCAGTCCTTGTCAGATTTGGAGGCTAATCGTCTTAGTTTAGAGAGTTTACATGAGGCTGAAAAACTCCTCCAGTCTGTGGGCTACAGTGTGGATAAGCAGCTGGCTCAGGATCTAAAAGAATTAGAGGGCTTGAATCAGGAGTTGGCAAAGACCGAAAAACGTCATCAAACCTTATCTTTGGATAGTGACCAAGCTCAAGAAATCTTAAATGAATTGGAAGAGAAGTTAAGAACGACTTTGGCTTCACGTCGTCAACTCATGATTGCCCAGTTGCAGGCAGAATTAGAGGATGGACAGCCCTGTATGGTCTGTGGTTCCTTGGATCATCCTAAGGTCGATGGGACACAGGCTGATGAAGCGGCCTTGAAGGACCTCATGGATCAGGTGGAGGTGCTTCAAGCTCAAAAAGAAAAGCAAGTGGCTACCTTGTCAAATCGTCAAGCTACCTTGAGAGAAGTTGAGACTAACCGCAAAGGTCTGCTTGACCAAGTGGCTAAAGTCAAGCTAGCTCTCGAAAAACACTATCTAGAACTCCAAGAGCAAGTTAAGGGACAATTTGATTTTGATTTTTCAGAGGACTATGAAGCAGACTGTGGACAAACCTTACTCCGAAAGGTTGAACAGTATTATCAAGAACTACACAAACGCTTTGATAAGGAAGAGGCAGATCGTCTCCATTATCAAGATGAATTAGCCAAGGCTCAGGAAAAATCGATAGATTTGGCTAAAGCCTATCAAGAGGCTAAGGCGGCGCTTGACCAAGCTAAGGAACGTCTTAAGGAGTTACAAGAAGCTCATCAAGAGCTTGAATCTGTTGAGGTTTATCAAGAACGTATTTCCCTAGCAAAGCAGGAGTTGGACCTCTACAATAAGCAAGTCAAGGAAAATAGTGAAGCCTACAACCAACTTCATGCTGACATTCAAGGCATCAAGGGGCAACTTGAGAGCCTAACCAAGTCTAAAGAAAATGCTAGCCAAGCAACTAAGCGTTTATCGGCTGAACTAGACCAAAGTCTTATGGCTGAAGGGGGCCTCACCAATGACCTAGAGCAAATCCAGCTTTGGCTTCTTGAGGTGAACAAGCAAGCGATTCCTAAGCTCCAGGCTCAATTGACAAGCTACCAAACTCTTAAACAAGAGTTGAAGGCGCAGATTGTCAAGGGTCAAGAGCTTATCAAAGACCAAGAAAAGCCGGATCTTGGCAATCTAACACAAGCAGTAGAGGATTGTCAGGAGAGCTATGATAAGCAACTGGCTCAGGTTTCTGTCATGGAGCAGGGGCTTAAGGATGCAACGGCTACCTACCAAGCGGCCAAAACCCTTCAAGACAGTAATCAAGAGGCCTTTAAAGCTCACCAAGAACTCAGTGATTTGGTCAAGGTGGTTAAGGGAGAAAATACGGCTCTCACTGGGCGACTCAATCTTGAAGTCTATGTTATCCGTCAGTATTTCCAACAAATCTTGGACTATGCCAATGCTAACTACATCGGTCTCTTAACGGATAACCGCTATTCCTTTGTTCTGAGTGAAGAAGGGCGTAGGGCGCGTGATCACTTCGGCTTAGACATCAACGTCTATGACCAGCTGACAGGTAGCGAGCGTTCCGTCAAATCCTTGTCTGGAGGAGAAACCTTTATCGCCGCACTAGCTATTGCTCTATCCCTCTCAGAAGTCGTCCAAAATACCAGCAAGGGTGCCGTTGTTGAAGCCCTCTTCATCGACGAAGGTTTCGGGTCGCTAGACAAGGAAGCCCTCACCAAGGCTATCTCTGTCCTAGAACAAATCGGTGAAAACCGCATGGTCGGTGTCATCAGCCACGTGGACGACATGAAAGAAGGCATCGCTCAGCAACTAGCTATCATTAAGTCACACGATGGTAGTAGCCGTATTAAAATTGTGGATAAAGGGTAGGAGAAGTCAAGGGGTTAAGAACTCTCGTCAAAACGTTTTAATTATTCTAAGAGATAGTTTCTCATCGGAGCTATCTCTTTTTCTATCCACTTATTTCAATCTTCCTAACTATCAGTGTTTTTTCTGAAAATAAAAGGAAATTAGTTTGAAAAAAACCTCTCATAAAAAAGCTAATCTATTAGAAAATTAAGTGATACTATGGTATAATTTAATATGGTTAAGTCTCGATAAAAGCAAGGAAAAAGTGTATAGAGTGTGTTTTAGGTCCCTATCTCTTGCGACCTTTAACTTGTTATTAAACTTCTTAGACTTTTTCTGGAAAGCTTGCGACAGTTTGAGACAGAAAAAGCAAAAAATGATACAAGCTAGAAAAAATAAGAAATAAAAAATGACAGAAAAAATTTCCGTAATTATTCCCGTTTATAACGTAGAAAATCAACTCCAGACCTGTCTAGACAGTGTCTTGGGGCAGACCTATCAAAATCTTGAAATCATCCTCATCAATTATGGCTCAACAGACAATAGTGATGCCATTTGCCGTAGCTATGCTGCTAGGGATTCTCGCATTCTCTATTTCAAAAAGGATAATGGAGGGCTTTCAGATGCTCGACATATTGGTATTCGTCAGGCTAAGGGAGCTTACGTTACCTACGTGGATGCTGAGGATTGGGTAGAGCCGACTTATCTGGAGGAGCTCTATCAGGCACTTCAGGCTCACAAAGCGGATATCGCAGTCGCCAATTACAGTGTTTATAAGGAATCGGAAGATCGCTTTTATTTTTACATCAAGGACGAAGATTATTACGAGCAGGTGTATTCACCCGCTCAGATTATTGATGGACTCTTTGAAGAAACCAATAACATCAACATCGCCCTAATTTCTGCGACAGGTAAACTCTACAAACATTCCTTGTTTAATGACTTGCTCTTTCCAAAAGAGCATGCAGGGGAGGATGGCTTTTTCAATCTTAAAGCCTATCTCATGAGTGAGCGTACGGTTTACCTCAACAAGGGACTTTATGTTTATCGTGAGAGTCCAGAGATGCCATCGGCGACATGGATGCAAGATTGGATGATGACCTTGGTTTATGCCATGGAGGAGCGCTTGGCTATTGTTGCTAGCCATGGTTTCCCTCTGGAAAAATACATGGTTACCTACCGTCAGATGCTAGAGGCTTGTTTGAAAAATGTAGAGGAGCAAGGTCTCACAGATTCTGATGCCTACCGCTCCATTCAGGAAAAATTCCAGGTCTTGAGCTTGGCTCCTCAACGTTATGAGACTAAGAAGCGTGCCGTTGTTCTAGCAGTCAACTATGCTTATGTTGACCAAGTGCTTACGACCATCAAATCTATCGTTTTCCATCATCGCAATATTCGTTTTTACTTGATTAACGATGATTTTTCTCAAGAGTGGTTTAGAGGACTTAACCGTCATCTGGCTGCCTTTGGTAGTGAAGTGATTAACTGTCGTGTGGATAGTAGTCAGATCAAGCAATACAAGACCAATAGCAACTATGCAAGTTATCTTCGCTATTTTGTGGCGGACTTTGTGTCTGAGGAACGAGCCCTCTATTTGGATAGTGACATGGTGGTTACAGGTTCTCTAGAGGACCTCTTTACCCTTGATTTACAAGGTCGTCCTTTGGCTGCCGTGCGTGATTATGCTATTCAGGTTCAGGACCGCCAGGCTATGTTTGATGCAGGTTTCATGGTGATTGATACAGCTTATTGGAAACAGTACAATATGATACGCCACTTGATTGACATGACCAGCGAATGGCATGATAAGGTTCCGTTTGCGGAGCAGTCCATTCTAAATATGGTCTTCCGTAACAACTGGTTGCCTTTGTCTTTTGATAACAATTATGCGGTCACCAAGTCTAGTCTAGCTGGTTTCCATTTGCCAAATGGTCAAGACTATCCTAAGGTTCTGCATTATGCCTCACACCGTAAGCCTTGGTTGCCTTTAGCCTGCCAAGCCTATCGTGAGGTCTGGTGGTTCTATGCTCAAATGGATTGGTCAGGGGTCGCTGAAAATGCTACTTTATCACCACTTTCAGAGGACATGATTTATCCTAAGGGCCGTCCATTCACGTGCTTGGTCTACACCAACATTTCGGAAATTCCGCATTTGACGGATCTTATCTCGGCTCTTCCTAAGGTACAGTTTAAAATTGCCTCTCGCCAGCATGTGACAGATAAACTGGCTCAATTGATCACCTATCCAAATGTGACGGTCTACTCAGCCATTGCGGGTCTAAATGGACTAGATTTGGAATTGGTGCGAACCAGTGACTTGCTTTTGGATATCAATCCAGGAAGAAAGGTAGTGGAGATTCTTGATGCTTTTAGGTTTGAAAATAAACCAATTTTAGGGTTTGAGGACCTCAAGTCAACCAAGCATAACCAACAAACCTACTCAAGAGATCGTTGGAAAGAGATGGCTGAGACCATTCGCCAAATGCGTAAGAAGAGCCTGTAATCCTTTGTTTGGATAAGTAGGCTGAAATGGAGTCTCTGTCTCGTTTCAATCGAAATAACATCAGCCTGTCTATGGGCAGGAAATAGGAGTAATAGTGAAAAAAATTAGTCAATCGATAATCACCAAACGTGTCTTATGGACCCTCTTTTTCCTCTTTATTTATTGTTTGGGAAATCAATTGGTTCTACCGTTTGTAGATTTGAAAAATGCAAATATCTTTGGGGGAGCCATCGGTTCCTTGGCTTTCTCTAGTGCCATGATGGGTGGAAACCTCAGGTCCATGTCTCTTTTTTCAGTGGGCTTGTCGCCCTGGATGTCGGCCATGATTCTCTGGCAGATGTTTTCTTTCTCTAAGAAAATGGGCTTGAAAAATCTCCCTATTGAGATTCAGGACCGTAGACGCATGTATTTGGCCCTAGGGATTGCCATTGTTCAATCTTTGGCAGTATCCTTGAATTTACCTATCGTTTCAGGGGTTAATGCTAGTCTCGCTATTTTCATGAATACCATTTTATTGATTGCGGGGACCTTTTTCTTGGTTTGGCTATCAGACCTCAACTCCCTCTTTGGGATTGGTGGCTCCATTGTCATCTTGATGGCAAGTATGATGGCCAATCTGCCTTATCAAATCATGGATAGCATTGAAAAATTAGGTATTGGTTGGAATGTCTTACTTCCTCTGATTCTGTTCAGTTTAGTATTCCTCTATGTTTCAGGGGTTGTGCAGAGGGCTAGATACCGCATCTCAATCAATAAAATCAATATTCATAACCGCTTCAAACAGTATTCTTACTTGGATATTATGTTGAATCCAGCTGGAGGGATGCCTTTCATGTATGCCATGTCCCTAGTCAGCATTCCGCAGTACGTCTTTATGCTGATTCAATTTATCCATCCTGAAAACAAGTGGACCAGTGGTGCCATCAAGGCCTTGACGGTCGGTCAACCTCTTTGGTTGGTTGTTTACCTGGTCATGCTCTTCGTTCTAGGGTTAGCCTTTGCCTTTGTTAATGTCTCTGGTGAGCAAATCTCTGAGCGTATGCGCAAGTCAGGTGAGTACATCTACGGCGTTTATCCAGGACAAGAAACCAGTTCCTATATCAACCATTTGGTCCTTAGACTTGGTTTCATCGGTGCCCTTTATATGCTCTTTATGGCAGGTGCTCCGATGCTCATTATCTTGGTCAATCCAGATTACCTGCAGCTTAGTATGATTCCTGGGACATTCTTGATTTTTAGCGGTATGATTTACAACGTTAACGAGGAAATGAAAGCCTTGAAGCTTAACACTTCCTATACCCCACTTTTTGAAAATGTATAATATCTCACCCCTCGTGGGGTTGAGAGGCAGGCTGGTGATGCGTGATCGGTCTGCCCCTCAATCTCAAGTATTGTGATGAAAAGACAATGAAGGAGAACTCATGTATTATTTTATTCCAGCTTGGTATGGACAGACGGATGAATTTTGGAAGACGGTTATTGATCCTTGGTACCGTATTCGCCAAAAAATTGAATTTGATGACAGCTTGCATCAAGTTCGTATTTTTCAGGATGAGGATTTAGCGCCTCAGCTTTTGCTTTTAGCCTACCAACCGCATTTGCGTTATTTCCTGCATCGTCATGATGTCTTGGAAGTTGGCTATACGGCTATTTTTGACTTGATTCAGGGTATCACTGATGAAGAGATGCGAAACCTTCAGGTGACAGATTTGGAATGGCCAGAAGGGTCTACATTTGTCCACACACCATTTGCAATTGTGGTTCAATGCCAACACCAGCGTTATGCCGAGGTTGAATTTGGATCAGAGGGATTTATTGGAATGATTCGCTACTTTAAGGATGAGCAGATCATTCGTGAAGATGTCTACGATGACCGGGGCTTTATTTCGAGTAGCCTTTATTATGAAGAGGGACAACCCATCTACCGAAACTACCTCAACGCTAAGGGAGTCTGGCAGCTTTGTCATTTCTTTGATGGACGTGGAATTGTAGCCAACCCTCGTACGGATGGTCGTTTTGAAAAGAGTTATTACGGTGACCTTTCAGAAGTTATCTGGGAATTTTTGAATAAATTCTTAGCTGAAGAGGTCAAGGCAGCAGATCGTTTTGTTATTGCGTCAGACCTGCGTCACAACAAACACCTCTTTGAACACTTGCCAGCAGAAAATACAAAGATTTTGACCTGGTTCGCAGAACGTAATCAGGAAGATAAGGTTGATGCTTATGCGGCCTTTCTTCCACAGGTGGACTTGATGATTGCGGATCGTTACGATTACTTGGAGCAACTTCAGGTTGCCTATCCGAAAGAGGCTAAGAAGCTCAAACACATGGCTTCCTTCGATACCCGTTTGGCTTTGGGAACCAGTCAACGTGTCAAAGAGTCTAAAATCTTTTATCAGGTTGACTTCGATCAGTTGGATTTAGAGGCTATTTATCAAGTTTTGGCTTTCGTGGCTAAGTATCCAAAGACACAGGTTGAGTTTGGAGCATTTAATGCCAATCCAGAGCAACTCGGTAGCCTGCAACATCAAGTGGAAAAAATGATTGAAGAACGTTTGAGTCCAGATGCCTTTGAAGAGGTTGTCGAAAGTAGTGGTGCAGAAAATAAATTGGAAGAAAATAATGAAATCGTCAGCCGATTTTCTTTCCAAGACCTGCGTGACGAGACTGCCCTTATCAAGGCCCTTCAGTTTACACGACTTATTGTCGACTTAAGCAAGGAACCTAATCGTTATACACAGATTGCTGGAATCAGTGCTGGTATTCCACAAATTAACCGTGTGGCGTCTGAGTATGTGACCCACCAAGAGAATGGTTATATCTTGAAGCACTTGTCCGATTTTGAAAAAGGGGCTTACTACTATTTGGGACAGTTGAACAACTGGAACCGTTCCCTTATCTACTCTATTGAGAAAATTAAGGAAAATACAGGAGATCGTTTGGTGCAAAAATGGGAAAATTGGTTGAAGGAGGAGCAGAATGACCAAGGATAATCGTCTGAAGATACTACAAGTTGGATCATCCAACTGGTCAGAAAATCAGGAAATTCCTGAAAATATGAAATGGTATTATTGCAATCTTGGTCAGCTTGAGACCTTACAAGAAACCATCGAAGAAGACGAAATCAAGGCTTTCACAGCGGTTATTGTGGACAGTCTTGCGGGTCTTGAGGAATTGAGGGCTATTAAAGAGTATTTGATTCCTCACACTATTTTCTTTGATCAAACGATTGAAGTGCCAGATGAGAGCCTCCTTCAGTTTCTGAAGGAAATTTGCGCTGTCCCAACGGATTTTTCAAATCATGGTCAGTTGCTCTTTACCCTTTCCAAGGCGCTCTTTTCAGGGCAATACGGGGATAAGATGTTTCCATTCACTACCCAAGTTAACCCAAATTTCAGTGGTGAAGTGACCTATCATGGTTATGAAAATGTCATTTTAAACGGTGACTACGGCCAAGAATTTAGTCCTGTCTTGGACTGGACCTATAATGTCAGAGCCAGCAAGGAAAATCCTATCGAGCTTTGGTTGGAATTCGAAAAAGAGGAGACTTGCGAGTGTCGCTTGATTCTCAATCTTTTGCCAGAAGGTTCGGTCGCAGGTATTTTCAAGACCTATATCGTTTCAGAAGAAGAAATGCGTAAGGGAGCCATTGTCCTCGATGAAGACACGACCTTCCTCCTGTCTGCTAGTCTTGAGATGAAAGGCCAAGGCCAGATTACAATCGGTGGGCTCCACCAACGTTTGACCCGTTTCCAATTCGGGAAATTTGTACTTGGTGGTGGCATTCTCCACGATAGCAAGCGTCAGGAAATCAACTATTTCTTTTATCCTGGGGACTTCAAGCCACCTTTGTCAGTTTACTTCTCAGGTTTCCGTCCTGCCGAAGGTTTCGAAGGTTTCGGAATGATGAAGGGGATGGGAACGCCATTCTTGCTCTTTTCAGACCCTCGTCTCCAAGGGGGAGCCTTCTATATGGGAACTGAAGAACTTGAAAATAGCATCAAAGACACCATCCAACATTACTTGGACTACCTAGGTTTTGACAATAGTCAGCTCATTCTCTCAGGAATGTCCATGGGAACCTTCCCATCAATGTACTACGGTGCGGACTTTGAGCCTCACGCCATCATCATGTCTAAGCCTCTAGCCAATGTTGGTACTATCGGTAACCGTGCTAGACTTTTGGCACCAGAGGTCTTTCCAACAGGAATTGATGTCTTGCATTTGCAGACAGGACGCTTGGATAATGAAGGTGTCGAGGCCCTTAATCAGAAGTTCTGGGATAAATTTGAAAAAGCAGACTTCTCAAATACAACTTTTGGTCTTTCCTACATGAAAGACGAGGATATGGATCCGACGGCCTACGAGGACATTACTAAGTCTCTCTATTACTCAGGGGCTAAGATTCTCAGCAAGGGAACGTCAGGGCGACACAACGATGATTCTTATACGGCGACAACTTGGTTTGTTAATTTTTACCGTATGATTTTAGAAAATGATTTTGGAAGGAAGGAGTAAGAATGTTCAGAAACAAGAAATCAGAAATCTTGTGGGGCTTAAACCACAAAGCCTACATGTATGGCTCAAAAATTGTTAAACGCCAAGATGGTTCTGTGCAATTTTACAATCCTTTGGTGCCATCAGGAACGGAAATCCAGTCTTGGGTGGCCATCCAAAACTATCAAGCTGGTCGTACTCAGCCTGCCCTCCCACTTTTGAAAAAGGGGCATAGTTATGATTTGACGGCCAATCTCGAAGCTGTCCCAACAGGCTCAGTCTTTTTGAAAGTCAGCTTTTTGGACCGTTATGACAATGAAATCAAACAGCTCATTGAAAAGAGTACCCACATGACCTTTGTTTATCCTCATGAGGCCTATACCTACCGTATTTCCCTCTTGAGTGCTGGGGTCAAAGAGCTGGATTTCTACAACTTAAAACTGGAAGAAACAGGAGAAGAACATGTTTAAACAACTGAATCCTATTCTCCCTGTTAAGGAGATACTCAAGGAAATTAACGGCCTAGCCGATGAAATGGCAGGTTTGAGCAACCTTGAGTTGAAAAATAAAACGCAGGAATTTAAGGAGCGTTTGGCTCAAGGAGAAAGCTTGGACGACCTCCTGCCTGAAGCCTTTGCGGTTGTTCGTGAAGCGGATAAGCGTGTGCTAGGCATGTTCCCTTATGATGTTCAGGTCATGGGAGGCATTGTCATGCACCAAGGCCATATTGCTGAGATGAATACCGGTGAGGGTAAGACCTTGACGGCTACCATGCCAGTCTACCTTAATGCCTTGTCAGGTGAAGGGGCTATCCTTGTTACGACAAATGAATACTTGGCTATCCGTGACGCTGAGGAAATGGGGCAGGTCTATGAGTTCCTAGGTTTGACGATTGGTGTTCCCTGTGTGGAAGGCAGCAATGAGATGGAACCGGCAGAGAAGCGTGCTATCTATCAATCAGACATCGTTTACACGACCAATTCTAGCTTAGGTTTTGACTATTTGATTGATAACCTTGCTTCAAACCAAGACGGGAAATACATGCGTCCCTTTAACTATGCTATCGTCGATGAGGTGGATTCTGTCCTCCTTGACAGTGCACAGACGCCTTTGATTATCTCTGGTGCGCCCCGTGTTCAGTCTAACTACTATGGGATGATGGATACGCTTATGACCACCTTGGTCGAGGGTGAAGACTATATCTTCAAAGAGGAAAAAGGTGAAGTTTGGTTGACCACTAAGGGTGCCAAGGCTGCTGAAAACTACCTCGGTATCGGCAACCTCTACGATGAGGAAAATAGTACCTTTGCCCGTCATTTGCTCTTTTCACTTCGTGCCCACTTGCTCTATAAAAAGGACAAGGACTACATCATTCGTGATGGTAAGAAAGGGCCTGAAGTGGTTCTTCTTGATAAATCGACAGGTCGTCTCTTGGAATTGACCAAGCTCCAAGGTGGACTCCACCAAGCCATCGAAGCCAAGGAATTAGTAGCCTTGTCACAAGAAACCAGAGCCATGGCTTCTATCACCTACCAGAGTCTCTTTAAAAAATTCAAGAAAATTTCAGGGATGACTGGTACTGGTAAGGTTGCGGAAAAAGAATTTCTCGATACCTATGGTATGAAGGTCATTCAAATTCCAACCAACCGTAAGAAACAACGTATCGACTATCCAGATAAGATTTATGCGACTCTGCCAGAGAAGGTCTTTGCTTCTTTAGAGTATGTTAAGCATTATCATGAAAAAGGCAATCCTATCTTGATTTTCGTTGGTTCGGTGGAAATGTCAGAGCTTTATTCTTCTTTACTTTTGCGTGAGGGGATTGCTCATAACCTCCTAAATGCCAACAATGCACCACGTGAGGCTGAGATGATTGCTGAGTCAGGACAAATGGGTGCCGTGACAGTTGCGACTTCAATGGCTGGACGTGGAACAGATATCAAGCTCGGCAAGGGCGTAGCTGAACTGGGTGGATTGGTCGTAATCGGTACGGAACGTATGGAAAGTCAACGTATTGACTTGCAAATTCGTGGCCGTTCTGGACGTCAGGGAGACCCTGGTATGTCTAAATTCTTCGTCTCACTTGAAGACGATGTGATTAAGAAATACGGTCCATCATGGGTTCACCGTACCTACAAAGAATACGCCATTAATGATCACATTGAGCCTAAGGAACTGACCGGTCGCAAGTATCGTAAATTGGTTGAAAAAGCCCAAGAAGCTAGTGAGAGTTCTGGTCGTACCTCACGTCGTCAGACGCTTGAATTTGCAGAAAGTATGAACATCCAACGTGAGATGATTTACGCACAACGTGACCGTCTCATCTACCACAATCAAGGTTTGGACACTGTTATCGACGAGGTTCTTGACGACTTCATCGACCAGGCTATGGCTGAGGAGGATTTCTCAAAAGCGGAAAATCTTTACCACTTTATCTTGCGTAATATCAGCTTCCGCATCAATGAAATTCCTAAGGATTTGGACCTCAACAATCGTGAGGAAGTCTTGGAACTCATCTACCAGTTTGCCTATCGTGAACTTGATGCTAAAAAGCAGGAGTTGAAGACCAAGGAACTTAACGAGTATTTCCAACGCCTATCCATGCTTAAGGCTGTGGATGACAACTGGGTGGAGCAGGTAGACTATCTGCAACAACTCCAAATGGCTATCGGTAGTCAACAACTCAGTCAAAAGAACCCGATTGTTGAATATTACCAAGAGGCTTACAAGGGCTTTGAAGCTATGAAACGTCAAATCAGAAAGGATATGGTTCGTAATCTTCTCCTTAGTCAGGTGCAAGTCACTAAAAAAGGAGATATCATCAGCCATTTCCCATAAAATAAGGAAATTATGACAGTATATAATATTAATTTAGGTATCGGTTGGGCTAGCAGTGGTGTCGAATATGCCCAGGCCTATCGTGCCAAGATTTTCAGGGAAATGGGACAAGAGGCAAAATTTGTCTTTATGGATCTCATTCTTGGAGATAATATCGAGCATATGACTAGCAAGATTGGTTTTGAAGACGACGAAATCATCTGGCTCCATAGCTATTTTACAGATGTTAAGATTGCACCATCGACTATTAGCCTAGCAGAAATTGAGGCTATCTTACCTGCCAATCCTGAGCGCAAGGAAGTTGCTGGCCGCCTCATTCGTTACCATTATCCACAAGATGATATGGTGGTGGCATGTAACCTTCGTGCGATGGACGAAGATGCTGTGGAAACAGTGAGCTACTTTGTCAATGACAAGCTCTTGCGCAAGGACTTTTACTCTTACACCCGTTATTGCAGTGAGTATTCTGCGCCTAAGGACAATCAAGCCAAGGTTTACCAACGT
Source organism: Streptococcus sp. HMSC10E12 (assembly GCF_001807855.1). Classification (NCBI taxonomy): domain Bacteria; kingdom Bacillati; phylum Bacillota; class Bacilli; order Lactobacillales; family Streptococcaceae; genus Streptococcus; species Streptococcus sp. HMSC10E12. The sequence continues at coordinate 6,987 of NZ_KV791094.1, read as the reverse complement.
CGTTTTTATAACGAAGATGGGTCTACAGCCTATGACATGATTGTAGGAGACAATAATCAGGATATCTATCGTTTCCCTGATCAGGTTCTCTATGGTAAGCAAGAATTCCTTCGCTATTTCTTCAAACGTCTAGCCCTAACCAAGGATGATGTGGTCATCTTGGACCGTGAAACAGGTATTGGTCAGTTGGTCTTTGAAGAAGCGCAAGCTGCTCGCCTAGGTGTAGTGGTTCACGCTGAGCATTTTAGTGTCAATCAAACTGATGGCAACTATATTCTCTGGAATAACTATTACGAGTACCAGTTTACCAATGCGGACAAGGTTGATTTCTTTATCGTGGCAACTGATCGTCAGAAGGAAATTCTTCAAGAGCAGTTCCGTCGCTACACCAACCACGATCCAAAAATCTACACTATTCCAGTGGGAAGTCTGCCTGAATTGGTCGGGCAGGACAAACCACGTAGGCCATTCTCAATGATTACTGCTTCACGTTTAGCTCAGGAAAAACACATTGACTGGTTGGTTCGTGCGGTTATCGAGGTTCATAAGACTCTGCCAGATATCACTTTTGATATCTACGGTAGTGGTAGTATGGATGCCAAGTTGCGTGAGATTATTGTCGAAGCACAAGCTGGCGACTATATCCGACTCATGGGGCACGCTGACTTGACTGACATTTATAGCCAGTACGAGGTCTACCTAACAGCTTCAACCAGTGAAGGTTTTGGCCTTACTCTCATGGAGGCGGTTGGTTCAGGTCTTCCGATGATTGGATTTGATGTGCCTTATGGAAATCAAACCTTTATAGAAGACGGGGGCAACGGTTATCTCCTCCCTGTCGCTGAAAATCATGTTGTGGATGTCATCACCAAGTCCTATAAGGATGCCATTGTCCGTCTCTATGAAAAAGGCAATATCGAAGCCATGCGTCAAAAATCTTATGACCTTGCCAAAGGCTTCTTGACCAGTCAAGTTAAGGCAGCTTGGAAACAGTTACTTGAGGAGGTACGCTCATGATATTCTTATGTGATTACTACAATCAAGCCAGTAAGGATTTGGCTTACTCTCTTCAGGCAGCAGGCTACGATGCCACAACAGTTGTCATCAATCCAGATGGATTCCTCCCTCAAGGAGCTCTCTCTCCTTTCACCTACTATGTAGAAGCGGACGAGGAAACAGGCAAACCATGCTTTTTCAACCAAGTTCCTGTGCCAGCCTTTTGGGAAATTTCAGGGAACAATCAGATGGCGCGTGTGTCTAATCTCACCGAAGAACGTGCTCGCATCACCTACCCTGAAGGTAGCAAGGCTCGTATCGTCAAAAGTGTCGAATGGTTGGACAAGTCAGGTAAGATTCGCCAAGTGGACCACTATAACAAGTACGGTTTCTGCTTTGCCAAGACCACTCATGATGAGAATGGTCAGGCACTCTTTACCAGCTACCAAACCAAAGAAGGCGACGAACGTATCTTGGAAAATCATCTCACCGGTGATATTCTCTTGACCTTACCAGGACAAGCTCTTCGTCGTTTTGCCAACCGTACCGAATTTATCAAAGCCTTTCTAGCTCAGGTCTTTGGTGATATCGACCACATTATCTTTAATAGCTTGGCGACACCTTTCATCGTCTCATGGACTATGGAAAATCAAGGTGCCACTGATGTCCTTGTCTGGCAAGAGCCGTTGGGTGATGTCCTTCCAGGTAATATGAATGGTATCTTGGAAGATAATTCAGCCAGAGCCAATGCCATCATCATTCCTGATAAGGCGACTTATGAAAAAGCTTTGACCTTGGCGCCAGAGGACAAACATCATAAAATCTTGTCTCTTGGTTATGCCTATGACTTCAAGGAAAATCATGGCAAACCTCGTAATGCCTTTATCGCAACCAATTCAGACCAAATTGAGCGTTTGGAAGTCTTGGTTGAGTCACTCCCTGATGTGACCTTCCAGATTGCAGCAGTCACTGAGATGTCGCCAAGATTGCTCTCAATGATGCGTTATTCAAACGTTGTGCTCCATCCAAACGCTAGTCACAAGCAGTTGGATAAGCTCTATCAAGAGTCTGACCTCTACTTGGACATTAACCATCATAATGAGTTGTACAAGGCGACACGAACTGCCTTTGAACACCAATTGTTGATTTTGGCCTTTTCAGAAACAGCTCATGGACCTGTCTATACAGCGCCAGAGCATATCTATGCCAGTCAGAACTATCCAGCTATGGTTGCCAAGATTAAGCAGGTCCTAGGCGATGTTCAAGTTATGCAAGAAGCCATGCAAGCTCAAAAAGCTCAAGCCAACACCCTGACTGCCTCTGAGTTGGCCGACCGCTTACAATCACTTTTAGGAGGAAATCATGTCTAAAAAAGATTTATTCTACGGTGACGTTGAAGGCCGTATGGAAGAACTCAAGCAAAAGCCTATCACAAAAGAAAAAGAAACCAGAGGAGAGAAGATTAACAAGAGCTTTTCAATCATGCTCGGACTTGTTATTATCATCGGTTTGATCTTCACCCTTATTGGTTTGTTGAGGTAGTCTTATGATGTTAGTATTTATGGTTCTAGCAGTGATTCTTTCGGTTGCCCTTATCGTCCTAGTGACCATCCAACCGCGTCAAACGCAGATTTTTTCAACGGATGCCACGAGTAATATCGGTAAACCAAGTTATTGGGCTAGCCAACCAATTCGAAAAATGTTGACCTTGGCTATCAGCATAGCCCTCTTTATCCTCTTACTTATTTTTATGATTGTTTCTTATAAGTAGAGGACTTCCTACTATATAATAGAAAGAAGTATGTCATGCGCGTACATTTTACAAATTTATTTGGCCAGTCCTCACGTAGTGTGGCCTTGATTGCCCAAAATGATACCATGAAGATTGCCAGAGAGCTCGGTGCTAATGAACTAGGAATTTATTTCTATGATAGTAGCCAAGAGCCAGATGGAGAGCTTAATTCCCGCTTTGATGGGATTGTAGCAGGACTGAGTGTTGGAGATATCGTTTTCTTCCAGTCCCCATCATGGAATGGTAGTGAGTGGGATAGCCGATTACTCCGTAAATTCAAGGCTGTTAATGCTAAGACCGTTATGTTTATCCATGACATCCCACCTCTTATGTTTGATAGTAACTACTATCTCATGTCTGCTTATATTGACATGTATAATCTCTGTGATGTCGTCGTGGTGCCTTCTGAAAAGATGCGTGATCGACTGATTGAGGAAGGGCTAACAGTTGAGAAGGTTATCATCCAAAAACTTTGGGACTTACCTCACAGTCTTGACCTACACCAACCTAGTTTCCAGAAGAAAATTGTTTTTGCTGGGAACCCAACCCGTTTCCCACACGTCCTAGACTGGAAACAAACCACACCTCTTCACGTCTACGCTGAGAAACAAGAGGGTAAGGATTATTCCAAAGTCCACCTCGAAGGTTGGCGAAATAAACATGAGCTTTTGCTAGAGCTATCTAAGGGAGGCTTTGGTCTGGTCTGGGGTAATTCCGAAAATCCAGAGGACGAGCCTGACTACTATAAGATGAACATCTCTTATAAACTCTCGACTTACTTAGCCGCAGGTCTCCCAGTTGTTGTACCTGACTACCTCTCAAATGCAGACTATATTAGGGAACATGGACTAGGCTTTGTCGTTTCAAGTCTGGAAGAAGCAGACCGTTGTGTTCAAGAATGTACCGAGGAGCAGTATGCACAGATGGTAGCTAACGCTCGCCACACAGCCTACCTCATCAGTAACGGTTACTTCACAAAGAAACTTTTCATCGATGCCATTATGGCCTTAAGCTAATAAAAAAAGGATTATCGAAAGGTAATCCTTTTTTTGCTACAAATCTGAGCATATATCTTGACTTTTATGAAAACCACTCAAATCATTTTCACTTTAGACTTAAGGAGTTAAGAAAGACCTGTCTCTAATTAGGACTAATGTTAAAAAAACACCTGACAATCGACTTGTAAATGTAAAAAAACAGCCCTAAATAATTGATTGTAATTGTTCGAAAATTTACTACAAATCGAATTGTAGAAAAATTTAAAAGTAAAAAGTGATGACTTTAAAAATGAGAAAACCTACGGGAAATAGCGTAAAAACAAGTATTTAAACCGTTTTACTTCTAAAATAAGATTAACTGGTGTTAAAAAACAGAAAATTCAGAATTGCGAAAACCTTACATTTTTTAGAGAAAATGAGACAAAAAAGAACAATTTTTAGTCAACTTGTGTTATATTATAAAATGTAATTTCCAGATTAGGAAATGACTCATATTTTTAGGAGGTAAATATGTTTTTTAGACGTAACGAGGGAGAATTCCGTGAAACAGATCGCGTGACTCGCTTCAAACTTATCAAATCGGGTAAAAACTGGCTTCGTGCTGCAACATCTAACTTTGGACTTTTCAAAGTTGTTAAAGGTGGCGCAGACGCTCCGTCAGTAACAGTTCAAAATGTAGAAGAAAAATCTTCTCTTCTTTCAGGTACAGCTCTTCTTAAAGGGATTGCAGCAGCAGGTGCTGTGGCAGGTGGTGCAGTAGCAACTTACACTGCTCAAGCCGAAGAAACAACAGCACCAGCTTTGGAAAGCCAAGCAACTACAAACCATGACGTATTGGCAAACTCTGAGGCAGCTGTATTGAGCGCTGCTCCAGTATCAGAAACAGTAGCTTCAGAAGCTCCAGCAGTAGCATCAACAAGCCAAGAGTCTACAAGCTCTTCAGTTGACGCTCAAGCAAGCACAGATGCTTCAGTTTCAGTATCACAATCTGTATCAGCAGAATTGTCACAAGCTATTTCAGAATCTGTATCACTTAGCAAAGTGAACTCAACTTCTGAAAGCCAATCACACACTGAAAGCAACAGTGGTTCAAATTCAGAATCAGCTTCAGAATCAGCAACTTCAACAGCTGCAACTGCATCAGAAACAGCTACTCAAGAAGATGAAAAAACTATCTTGGATCAAAACGTTTCAGAAGCAGATTTGCTTGTAGGTATCGCTAAAGATTACCAAGCTAAGTTGACTGATACAGCTGCTAAAGCTGAAATCCAAACTGCTATCGCAACAGTTCAAGAAGAAGTTGCTAAATCAACAACATTGCTTGCTGCATCAGCAACAAACGCTGCTTACGCAGAACAACGTGAGCGCCTTGGTAACGCTGTTGACAACATGATGACTAAGATCACTGACAACGGCTTCACAGGTAACTCAGTAGTTAACGGTGTTGCAGCAGTTACTGCACAGTTGGCACCAATCTCAACAAGCACTACTGGTAGTGTAGATACTAACCCAGTTATTTCAAATGCTAATGGTGCAACGATTGAAGATGCAGCCTTCAATGAAGCTGATTATGCTTTGGATCCAAACGCTGATCGTTTCACTTTCGGTGTATGGCAATTCCTTAAAACAAACCACGCTACTGGTGCTAAAACAAACTTTGATTACTACGCTACACTTTCAGTAGACCGTTCAGCAATCACAGGTAGCCTTTCAGCTAACCCAGATGTTTACTTGCGTATCGTTAAGAAGTCTGATGGTTCAGAAGTTTACACTCGTACAATCAAAGCGGGAGAAAGCAATATCTCACTTCCAAGCTACATCACAAACAATAACTCTGATGTAACTAACACTTTGACATACGCAGCTGCTAACGGAACTAATCCAGGTAACGTTACCTTCTCATTGGTAAATGCTAACCTTGAGTATGAAACACTTCAAATCCGTGATACTAACTACCCAGGTAACCAAGGTGAAGACAAACAAAACGTTCAAACTTCTGTTCCTTATGCTAAAGCTGATCAAACAACTTACTATAAAGTCGTTGACAGTAGCAAGTACACAGAAGGTCAAACATACAAACCAACTGGAAATGAAACAGTTCTTGCAAGCTATACTCAAACAGGTCTTGCAGGGCAACAATTCACAGCCTCAGGAAATCGTGATGTTGCTGGTTACAAACCTGTAGCTGCCACAACAGATACAACTCAAAAAACATCAGGTATTCTCGGTAAGGGTGTTGTTGGACAAAAACTTGTCGAACTTCAAGGTGGAGCAAACCACTACTACGTGAAACGTATTTCTGAAATCGTTGATACTGATGGCTCAACTGTAACGAAATTCTACGCCCTTGATCCATCTCAAGTGAACAATTTTGCTACATCAGATATTGGTACTGAAGATGTATCTAAGTACACACTCATCTACACAAGTAAAGTTAATAAGGCTGGTGAAGAGTGGAAGGCTGATGAGACTAAAGTTACAAAAGTAAACAGTAAAAATGGTGACTACTATCTTGAAGTCAACGAAACTGCTGGAAGCAAATCACTCATTATCACTGGTTGGTCGTCTCCTACTGAGACAGATACTTATAAACAAATGGATGGAACTCTACACACTTATCCACGTCCATTCAAAGGTGCTCCAAGCACATCATTGACACCTGCGGGTGCCGGTAACAACAGTTACAACGTTATTGCTGGTAAAGTTCCAGAGATTCAAGCAGAAGGATCTGTAGCAAATGATCCTACAGCTCCAAACGGAAAAGTATACTCTAATTTGAAGGGTTATACTTCATTCTCAAATAACTACTCAATTACATCAGCGGTTAAACCTTCAACTGATGTGAACTATTACTTCGTTAAGATGAATGATTCTGAATCTGCTTCTCAATCGCAATCATTCTCAAACTCTGCATCAAACTCGCAATCCGAGTCAGAAGTAGTGTCTAAATCACAATCTTCATCAGAATCAGAAGTAGCGTCTAAGTCACAATCTGTATCAGAATCAGAAGTGGTTTCTAAATCACAATCAGTGTCACAATCAGAATCAGAAGTAACATCTAAGTCACAATCTGTATCAGAATCAGAAGTGGTTTCTAAATCACAATCAGTGTCACAATCAGAATCAGAAGTAGCGTCTAAGTCACAATCTTCATCAGAATCAGAAGCAGTGTCTAAGTCACAATCTGTATCACAATCAGAA
>NZ_KV791093.1:0-1493 GCF_001807855.1 Streptococcus sp. HMSC10E12 | reverse complement strand
AGGTGAGTTTTTTGTTTTATTCACTAGCTTGCTCCCATTGTTTAGAGAGGTAGCGAGAGTAGCTAGAGATGGCAAAGTTAACCACGAAATAAGCTAAAGCCACAATACCGTATAAGGTAAAGATTTGACTAGGTTCGTAGTAACCACCCATCAAAATCTGACTCTTACCAAACAATTCTTGTAAGGCGATAACAGAGTAAAGGAAAGAAGTATCCTTGATAACTGTTACGAATTGAGAGATGATAGATGGCAACATCTTACGAATAGCTTGTGGGAAGATGATGTAAATAAAGATTTGTTTGTTGTTAAATCCTTGAGACAAGCCGGCTTCCGTTTGGCCATGGTCAATAGAGTTCAGTCCCCCACGAATGATTTCCGCCAAGGCAGCTGAAGTAAAGACCGTGAAAGAGGTAATCCCTGCAGCGGTTGACTTGAGTTGGAAGACCAGGAAGATAATGAAAATCCAAAGCAAGTTAGGAACATTACGGACGAACTCAACGTAGATAGAAGCAATCCAACGAAGGATAGGATTCTTTCCGTTACGCATTACCGCCAGAATAGTTCCGAACAGGGTAGATAGCACGATGATGAAGAAAGACAAGTAAAGAGTCGTCCACATCCCTTGTGCCAAGAATTTAAGGTTAGTAGCTGATAAAACTTCTGACATAGTGGACCTCCTTAATAAGCTTTCTTATTCTCTTCTTCTTTACGACGTGCCCAAGTAGCTAGAGGGAAACACATGATAAAGTAGAGGAAGGCAGCCCCAGCAAAGGCCGGCACATAGTTAGTGGTATCATAAGCCCAAGCCTTAGCAGTGAACATGATATCTGCCCCAGAGATAATGGCAACTGTAGAAGTATTCTTAATCAAGTTAACCACTTGGTTGGTCAATGGTGGCAAGATAGTACGGACTGCTTGAGGCAAGATGATGATACGCATGGTATCAGCGTAGGTGAATCCTTGAGACAAAGCGGCTTCGGTTTGACCTTTAGGAACTGCCTCGATACCTGTACGAATAATTTCAGAGATATAGGCTCCTGTGTAGACACCCACACAAAGGATAGCTGTCAATGAAATTGGAATCATGACATGACCATCAGTCAAGATTGAAATCCCATAGAAGACAACCACGAATTGCACAAGCAAGGGTGTATTTTGGAAGATTTCGACATAAACACGTGAAATGCCACGAAGGACTTTGTTGTGAGTAGAGCTCATAGCCCCAAAGATAAGCCCAAGAAGAAGGGCAACAATCAAGGCACCAATTGAAATGCCAAGGGTGTAAAAGAAACCTTTGGCAAACTGCCCAAAGTTAGCGAAGAAAGCAGCCCAACGTTCAAGAGCGAAAGGACTAGCCGTTTCAGTTAAAAGATACATAAATTCAGGACTCCTTTCTATTTATCTTCAGCCTTAGCTGGTTTCAAGTGATACTTATCGTAGAGTTTTTGAAGGCTACCATCTTTTTGCCATTTAGCAATCAAATCGTTGGTATA
>NZ_KV791092.1:0-78861 GCF_001807855.1 Streptococcus sp. HMSC10E12 | reverse complement strand
ATGCTTGTCAATAGGTTTTTTGAAAAAAATAAAGGAAGCATGTCTCTCAACCTACTTCCCTTCTTTTTATTTATTTAGCTTCAATCAAACCGTAGTTTCCGTCTTCTCGTTTATAGAGAACATTAGTTGTATGATCTTCACTATCTGTATAGATAAAGAAGTCATGCCCCAACAACTCCATTTGAAGGATAGCTTCTTCAACATCCATTGGTTTCAACTCAATGTTTTTAGTTCTTACAACTTCAACAGCTGGTGCTTCTTCAACTTGTTCGTTATTAAAATCAGCTGAGAACACTTCTCCTGTTGGAACTTTTTCACGATGCTTACGTGCAATTTTTGTTTTGTTTTTACGGATTTGTCTTTCAATCTTATCAACCACTAGGTCAATAGAACCATACATATCTTGCGAAACATCTTCTGCTCTTAGTGTTACAGAACCTATTGGAATAGTAACCTCTACTTTAGCTGTCTTTTCGCGATAAACCTTAAGATTTACACGTGCATTCAATTCTTGGTCTTCGTTGAAGTATTTTTCAACTTTGCTAAGTTTACTTTCAACATAGTCACGAAGTGCTTCAGTTACTTCGATGTTTTCGCCACGGATACTATATTTAATCATAAAAGACCTCTTTCTCGCTTGTTAGCGTTTTCTTTATCTTTATTATATCCTTTTCATGAAAATTTGCAAGGATTTTTATTATCTAGCTAGTGAAAAGGTCAAAACTTCTTTAATACCTCTACCTTCTAACAGTTGAACCATCTGATATAAAGTGGAACCCGTTGTATAGATATCATCCACTATAATAATCTTATCTGGTAGATTTATACCTTCCTTGAGACAGAAGGCATTATCTTGACTTAGACGCTCCTCGCGTGTTTTTGAGGATTGCTTCTCAATATCTCTTTTCTCAAAGATATCCCGATAGGGAATTCCCTCTATCAATCCCTCAACTTGGTTGAATCCTCTTTCTGCCAAGCGTTCTTCCGATAATGGGACTGGTGCTATGGTATAACCTTTCTTCAAAAATGGTTTTAAGTTGTTTTTAATATCTTGTTGAAATATTTTTCTAAGACAATAGTCTCCCATAAATTTATAGCGACTAAAATACTCTTTCATATTTTCTTCATATCGATAAATAGCAAGGTGCTTAGGAATATAGCCTTTTTTCATCCAAAGTTTACAATCAATACAAGCATCTCCATATAACTCTTTGTTACAATTTTGACATCTTTCTTTTGAGAGGTTTTTAAACTGATGTTTACAAGATCGGCAAGAGTACTCTTTTCTTTGGTTAAACATAATGAGGTCTCTTAATTTTGGTAGCGATTCAATCCAATCATTACATAGCAGACACTTCATTGTTAAACCCTCCTTTTTTATTCATAACCTTTATCTCTTCTCGACACCGAAGCATTGATTTGGATAGTCCTTCATGAAAGAAATAAAGCTTTCCTGTCGGTCTATCTGGTGATCTTCCAACTCGACCTCCAATCTGAATAAGACTCGAACTAGTATATAAGTGATGATTTGCCATACAAACAAAAACATCTACTTGTGGAAAGGTTACACCACGTTCGAGGATAGTTGTTGTAACTAAGATAGACAGTTCTTTTTCTCGGAACTTCTCTACGATAGTTGAACGCTCCTCGCTTTTTGAGGAAACAAAGGCCATTTTTTCATCTGGAAGATATTTTTGTAGAATACTTGTAAACTTTTCACCTATCGCTATATTTGGAAAGAAGATTAATAGAGGAAATTTTGATTTACGTTGCTTTTTAATCTGATAAAGAAGAGGTCTTGGAAGCTTGCCTCTTGTCAGAGATTTTTGTAATCTGCCCTGCCAGAAGAATTTAGGAAGTACTAAAGGATTTCCATGGAAACGTCTAGCAAGGTGATGTTTTTCTAAAGTCCCAAGTCGAACTTGCTCTTCTAAAGATAATGTTGAAGTCGCTGTTAAGTAAATAAATCGACCGGTTTCGGTCTTCGCCTGTTCTACAGCATGATTTAACATGACATTTCCTACAAAAGGATATGCGTCTACTTCATCTACAATAACTAAGTCAAAACTCTGGTAAAACTTTAGTAGTTGATGTGTAGTAGCTATTACAAGCGGACTACCATCATATGGTTCACTCTCAGCATGAAGCAGGGAAATACTACAAGTAAAATCCCTCTTCATACGTAGAAATAATTCTCGACAAACATCAACCCTAGGACTTGCGATAGCTACATGACCTTTATTTTCCAGAACATAGGCAACGATGTTATAAATCATTTCTGTCTTACCAGCACCGGTCACAGCATGTACGAGACTATCTTTCTGCTTTTGATAAGTTCTCAAAAGTTTCTCTGAGACCTTAGCTTGATAGGGAGTCAGTTCTCCAAACCACTTCAAAACAGGAAATTCAATTTCTGATGTTTTGGAAGGAAAATAATAAAGTTCTTTTCCTTCTTGGTTTCTACCAAAGACAATACATGCTCTACAATAATACTGACCTCCCGGTAATTGCCAATCTTCCTCTATCCGACTGTAACATCTTTTACATCTAAGTTGTTTATCGATCTTTATCATACTTTCTAATGTTAAAGCCTCTGAGTGATAGTTCACTGGCAACTGCTCTTTCGTAAATAGTCGTCCATAATATTCTTTAGGTACCATATCTTTCTATTCGAAAATATGTTTGAATTCATCTTTTTATGATAAAATTTTTTTATGGATTACAAAACTATTGCCAACGATGGAATCGTTGAAGAAGAAATAAAAAAATCTCGTTTTATTTGTCACTTGAAACGTATTAGTAGTGAAGAGGAAGGAAGAGAGTACATCGCTCAGATAAAGAAAGAGCATCACAAGGCCAATCACTCTTGCTCTGCAATGATTGTTGGAGATGATGGTCAAATTAAGCGTTCGAGTGATGATGGCGAACCTTCTGGAACAGCTGGTGTGCCTATGCTTACTGTTCTAGAAAAACAAGGACTTACTAATGTCGTAGCAGTTGTGACTCGTTATTTTGGAGGAATCAAACTTGGGGCAGGTGGTCTTATCCGCGCATACTCTGGTAGCGTTGCTCATGCTATTGAAGAAATTGGTCGAGTCGAAGTCAAGGAATTAACAGGACTAACCGTAGAGTTAACCTACTCTCAGTACCAAGTTTTCTCCAACTTCCTTGAAAAAGAAGGACTCCAAGAATTTGATACAACTTTCTTATCAGATGTTTCTACTACTTTATTTGTCGAAGAGTCTGATATTGAAAGACTTGGTCAGGAACTAACCGAATTCTATCAGGGGAAAGTTAATTATGAAAAATCTGGAAAGAAAATCGTTGAAATTCCAATCTGATAGTCAAACGTTATCACAGTGATAAAGAAGATGTATTTTACAAGTTGAGCCTACCGTCGTATACTTAAAACCATCAATCAAAGATTAAGAGGATTTTAAATATGACAATTTACAACTCAATCACTGAACTTGTTGGAAAAACACCTGTTATTAAACTTAACTCTATTGTTCCAGAAGGATCAGCAGATGTTTACGTAAAACTCGAAGCCTTTAACCCTGGTTCTTCAGTAAAAGACCGTATTGCTCTTCGTATGATTGAAGATGCTGAAAAAGCTGGTACGATTAAACCTGGTGATACCATTGTTGAACCAACTTCAGGTAACACTGGTATTGGTCTCGCTTGGGTTGGTGCTGCTAAAGGCTATAAAGTTGTTATCGTAATGCCTGACACAATGAGTGTTGAACGTCGTAAAATCATCCAAGCTTATGGAGCTGAACTTGTATTGACTCCTGGTAGCGAAGGAATGAAGGGTGCGATTGCTAAGGCTAAAGAAGTTGCTGCTGAACGCAACGGTTGGGTACCACTTCAATTTGCCAACCCATCAAACCCAGCTGTCCACGCAGCTACAACTGGTCAAGAAATTCTTGAAGATTTTGGTGCAGAAGGTTTAGATGCCTTTGTTGCTGGTATCGGTACTGGTGGTACTATTTCAGGTGTTTCAAAAACCCTTAAGGCTGCCAATCCAAATATCAAGGTTTATGGTATTGAAGCTGACGAATCTGCCGTCTTGAATGGTGATAAACCAGGACCACACAAAATCCAAGGTATCTCAACTGGTTTCATTCCTGACACATTGGACACAAAATCATATGACAGTGTTGTGCGTATTCCTTCTGATGAAGCTATCGCAACATCACGTACATTGGGTAGCCAAGAAGGTTTCCTAGCTGGTATCTCATCAGGTGCTGCTATTGCTGCTGCCCTTAAAGTTGCCGCTGAGCTTGGCGAAGGCAAAAAAGTCTTGACACTCTTGCCTGACAATGGTGAGCGTTACCTCTCTACAACACTTTACGATTTTCAAGACTAATAAAAAAGAAGCTAGAACATAATGTTCTAGCCTCTTTTTATTGTATAAAGTTCAAGCCTGTAGTTCATTAATTACTAGAAAAAAGCAAAGATTATTATCTCATTTCCACTGAACTGTTCCTACAAACTTTCTATTTTTTGGGATAACTAAAGTCTTAAGAATTTAGTTTGTTTTATCCTTTTTATTAGTCTAACTCTTTTGCTTCTGTTTCTGCAATTTCAGTAACTGTAAATCCTGCTTCTACAAAAACCTTCTTGAGTTGGTCAATTCCAATCTCTCCTTCAACTTGGAGTTCGACACGAAGTACAGTGTCATTTTTAGGCGCAACAATTGTACGTTCGATGTTGAGATTCTCGCTAGCGATAAGGTTCGCAATTTTTTCCAAAACACGTGGAGTATCTGGAACTTCCAACCCAATACGAATTCCAGCTTGACCATAACCAGAAATTTCTAAGAAAGCACGAAAGACATCTTTATCTGTGATAATTCCTGAAATTTGGTCATTGTCCACAACCGGAAGAACTCCAACTTTATTTTGAAGCATGATATAGATTGCATCCTCAAGGCTAGCATATTTGGAAACAGTGAGGACATTCTTAATCATGATATCTCCTACCTTTGTCTTATTAAGGAGATAGTTCATTTCATAAATTGACAAGCTTGTTGCTTTTGATGGTGAAGCCTCCGCCATTGTACCTTCTGTAATAAGCCCAACAAGTTTATCGTGTTCAATTACCGGCAAACGGCGCAACCCTTTATCACGCATAATATCTGCAGCTACTGCAACTGTTGTTTCTGGTGAGACATAAACCACACGTTTCGTCATAAAATCTTTTACTGCCATATTTCATTTTCCTCCGAATGATTTCTTACTTGTATTATACCACACTAATTGTAACCGATTGCAATATTTTACTGAAAAATTAGTATTTTACAATTAGTATGAGACGATAGAAAAACGCCCTCGGGCGCTTTTTCTTATCCTCCAAGATAGGCTTTACGAACTTCATCTGATGCAAGAAGTTCTTCACCAGTACCTGAAAGAACCACTTTACCAGTTTCAAGAACGTAACCACGGTCTGCAATTGACAAAGCCTTATTGGCATTTTGCTCAATCAAAAGAACGGTAGTCCCTTGTGCCTTAATATCTTCGATAATATCAAAAATTTCCTGAATAAAGATTGGAGCAAGTCCCATTGAAGGCTCATCCAAAAGCAAAAGTTTTGGACGACTCATAAGGGCACGGCCCATTGCAAGCATTTGTTGTTCACCACCAGAAAGTGTCGCTGCATCTTGATTCTTACGTTCTTCTAGGCGTGGGAAACGTTGGAAGACTTTTTTCAAGAGAGCTGTGTTCTCTTCTTTGTTTGTATGAAGGAAAGCTCCCATTTCAAGATTTTCCATTACGGTTAATCCTGCAAATACATGACGTCCCTCAGGTACTTGAGCTAAACCTTCAGCAACAATCTTACGTGCAGGTGTTTTATGAATATCATTTCCGAGATAAGAAATGGTTCCCTCAGTTGGACGAACAAGACCTGAGATTGTACGAAGAATTGATGTCTTACCTGCACCGTTAGCACCGATTAGAGTTACAACTTCACCTTCATTAACTTCAAAGCTGACGTTTTTAACAGCTTCAATAGATCCATATTTAATTGAGAGATTTTCAACTTTCAACATAGCCATTATGCTTCACCTCCCAAATAAGCTTCAATAACGCGTTTGTTATTCTTAATTTCATCAGGTGTTCCTTCTGCAATCAAGCGTCCATATTCCAAAACATAGATACGCTCAGTAACATCCATGACCAAACTCATATCATGCTCAATTAAGATGATTGTAATACCGAAGTCTTTTTGAATTTGACGAATATGAGCAGTCAATTCAGCTGTTTCTTGTGGGTTCATACCCGCAGCTGGTTCATCAAGGAAAAGAATTTTTGGTTCTGTTGCAAGCGCACGAACAATTTCCAAATGACGTTGTTGTCCGTAAGCCAAGTTTTTCGCAAGTGTATCTGCCTCTCCATCCAAGTTGAAGATAGCCAAGAGTTCCATAGCTTTTGCTTTTAACTCTTCTTCACTTGAATAGTACTTAGGCAAACGCAAAAGAGATGCAAAGAAATTTGAAGGTTGCTTATTTGACAAACCAACAAGAACATTTTCAAGCACAGTCATGTCTTTGAAAAGACGGATATTTTGGAAAGTACGTGACAAACCGAGTGAAGCGATTTTATAAGGTGCTTTACCATTTAGGATTGTACCGTCAAGTGTAACCGTTCCTTCACTTGGCTCATAGACACCTGTCAAAAGGTTGAACAAGGTTGTTTTACCAGCACCGTTTGGTCCGATAAGCCCAACCAACTCACCTTCATTGAGTTCCATTGAAACATCACCAACGGCAGTCAAACCACCGAAGTTTTTAGTTAGATTTTTAACTTCAAGAAGTGCCATTTTTATTTGCCCTCCTTAGATTTATTGAAGAATTTTGAGAGATAGAGTTCTTTTGTTCCAAGAAGTCCACCTGGACGGAAGAGCATTACAAGAATCAAAGCCAAGGCGTAAATAATCATACGAAGGTTTGAAACGTTTTGGAGGAACATGTTGATAATACCAAGAACAACAGCGGCAATGATAGTACCTGTGATAGATCCAAGACCACCAAGAACGGCAATGATAAGGTAATCAATTGATTTCATGATAGTGAAATCTTTTGGCACAACTGTACCGATGTAGCTGACATAAAGTGAACCAGCAATCGCTGAAATCATGGCACCAATAACAAAGATAAGAACCTTCATTTTTGTGACATTAACACCCATTGACTCAG
Organism: Streptococcus sp. HMSC10E12; assembly: GCF_001807855.1. Classification (NCBI taxonomy): domain Bacteria; kingdom Bacillati; phylum Bacillota; class Bacilli; order Lactobacillales; family Streptococcaceae; genus Streptococcus; species Streptococcus sp. HMSC10E12. Next base: position 71,663 of record NZ_KV791092.1, on the reverse strand, counting down.
CAGCAATTTCATCTTCACGAAGAGTGATTGCTTGACGTCCAGTTGCTGAACGCAAGAAGTTGAGTACCAAAATTGTAATGATAACGACAAAGAAATAAATTACAGGCCAACTTGTATAAGGAAGGATACCTGTCAAACCAGCGGCACCATTAGTCAATTCACCACCATTAACGATAATGATACGGATGATTTCAGCCATACCAAGAGTTGCAATGGCAAGGTAGTCACCTTTCAAACGAAGGGTAGGTAGACCAAAGATAAGGGCAACAATAGCTGCGATGATGACACCGACAACCATTGAGAGGTAGAAACCGTCATATGTTGGCATCATACCAGTGATGATAGCTGATGAATAGGCACCAATTGCCATGAAACCAGCTTGTCCAAGTGTAAATTGTCCTGAGAAACCAAGAACCAGGTTAGTACCAAGTCCCATAAGAATTGAGATTCCAATCCCCATTAAGATTTGGATGTAGTAAAGGTTCATGATACCTGAAAGTTCAAGACCTTTCAAGATAAGGAAGAGCCCAATGATAAGACCAAACCAAATAAGGTTTACTTTTAGATTTTTCTTCATGTCTTACACCTTCTCTTTCACATTTTTACCGAGGATACCCGCTGGACGAACCAAAAGGATAACGATCAAGACACCATAAACGATGGCATCACGGTAACTTGACAAACCAATTGCAGTTGATAATGTCTCCAAAATACCGATAACAAATCCACCAAGTGCTGCACCAGGGATAATACCGATACCACCAAGAACGGCAGCAACAAAGGCTTTAATACCTGGTGTCATACCCATAAGAGGTTCGATAGAGTTATAGTAAAGACCAATAAGGACACCCGCCGCCCCTGCTAGTGATGATCCAAGAGCAAAAGTGAAGCTGATAGTGTTATTAACATTAATACCCATCAATTCAGCTGCATCACTGTCTACAGATACGGCACGCATAGCTTTACCCATCTTAGTCTTTTTAACAATCAATTGAAGAGCAACCATAAGGACAAGGGCAACTACCAAGATAAGCAATTGCACATTTGTTACAGAGATTGATCCAAGATGATAAGTCTCAATTGCAATCTTTTGAGGGAATGAACGTGTATCTGCACCTACAAAGAGAACCATGATGTACTCAAGGAAGAATGAGACACCAATAGCCGTAATCAAGGCAGAAATACGTGTCGAATTACGGAGTGGGCGATAAGCCAAGAACTCAATGACAACCCCTAAAATCGCACAGACAAGCATAGCAAAGACAAGGGCAACCCAGAAATTCATTCCGAGGCTATTAATCGCATAGTAACCAACGAAGGCACCCATCATATAGATGTCTCCATGGGCAAAGTTAATCAATTTGATAATCCCATAAACCATGGTATATCCAAGGGCAAGTAAGGCATAGATACTACCCAAGATGATACCATTGACTAGTTGTTGGGGAAGTTGTTCAAAAAACATATTTAACCAAACTTTCTAGTTCATTTTTAGTATAGATAACAGATTATTTTTCAATTTCAACGGCTTCCGCTGAAACCTCTTCACCATTATCTCTTTTAACCATAAGAGCTGCTTTAATAGGGTTATGATCCTTATCAATCGTCATTTTACCTGTAACCCCGACAAAGTTTTTCAATTGTGCTAAGTTATCAGCAATATCAACTGATGTTTTCGCATCTTTTGATGCTTCTGCAATCATATAAACAGAATCGTAAGCTAGAGCAGCAAACATATTCGGGTCAGTGTTGTAGGCTTTCTTATATGCTTCGATGAATCCTGATGCCTTGTCAGAAAGAGCAACATTTGTTGAATATCCTGATACATAGTAGACGTTTGAAGCATTCTTTTTACCTGCAAGCTCAGTAAATTTCGCATCACTGAATCCGTCAGGTCCAAGGATTGGTTTATCAATTCCAAGGTCACGTGCTTGTTTAGTGATAATACCAGTCTCAGTATAGTAACCAGGCATTACAATAGCATCATAATCAAGGTCTTTAAATTTAGTCAAGGCTGACTGATAATCCTTGTCCCCTGAAGCAAAGGTAGCTTCAGTAACGATTTGACCTTTATACTCACGCTTGAATTCATCCGCAATACCTTTGGCATAATCTGAAGCATTATCATAGTAGAGAACTACTTTCTTAGCATTCAAATTATTGTAAGAATAAGCTGCCAAAACTTTACCTTGGTAACTATCCTTGAAGGTTGTACGGAAAACGAATTTCTTCGTACCTTTAGCATCTACCGTAAGGTCGTCCTGCGTACCTGAAGGTGTCAGCAAAGGAACCCCTGTTTTTTGTGATACGAGGCTAGCCGCAGCAACAGCACCTGATGTCGCTGGACCAACGATAGCATTTACATTACTCTGAATAGCCAAGTTCGTTGAAGATGTTGAAGCTTCAGCATTTTCAGATTTATTATCTTTTGTGACAAGCTCAAGCTTTTTGCCATCGACGCCACCAGCTTTGTTAATTTCGTCAACAGCCAACTTAATACCATTCTGCTCCGCCTTACCATAGGCTGCAACGGCACCTGTCAACTCCATGTTAACACCAATTTTGATTGTATCGCCAATCTTAGTACCATTGGCATTAGCAGTCACATCTGGTGACTTGCCACAGGCAACCAAGAAAATGGAAGCAAAAAAGGCTAACACAATAAGTGTGATCTTTTTAGACATAAGATTTCTCCTTAATATTTTCTTAAAAAAGTTCATCTTATAGCTTACAGAATTATCAGACAATTGTCAACTACACATAACTAAGCTTTAGCGACAGTAATCGTTTCCATTACTTTAAGAATAACTCTTTAAAAAGAAAAAAACTTTTCTCTTATTAAAGAGAAAAGTTCTTAAACGGTTCAGGGACTGAGGTGTCGTAACGTTCCAGACTACCTACAAAGTCCATATCAATATCAGAATAGTAAGAAGGCAGAACTTTTTTCACTGCTTTCATTCCATCGAGCTCTTTCAAAATATCCTCGACCTTGTCCTCATCTACATAAAGGTGCACATAACGCATCTTAAAAGAATGGTAGACAACATCCCCAAACTTGGCAATTTTACGTAAGTCTCTATTGTAGTATAAATAAACAATAATGCCTTGACGCTTAATCATGACTCATCTTCTCCTTTATGTTAGTGTCTCCCTTTTTATGATGTGGTTTATGAGGGGCAAGAGGTAGCCCAGTATCAATAAAAATCTGATTTGAAACAGCTTGGGCAATCTCCTCACCAAGATTGGCTAAAATAGTCTGTAAATCGAACTCTGCCTGACGATAGCCAATAACCACCTCGTTTAAATCAATTTGACGCTTCATTCGCAAAACCTGACGTTTCAACTCTCTCACATCTGGTCTAAAAGCCTCATACGCCTTAGCAGTATCATAGCTATCCTTTAATTTTTGAAATGCAAAGAGTTGCTCTTGAAGTTCTCTATCATTTTCGAATTTCTGGCGTTTTAAACGATAATTCTCTACCTCAGGTAGCTTTAGAAAATACGAAACAAGATACTCTATAGCTTGATCAATCGCAAGCAACTCCTCATTGATTATTAACATGTTTTCTATTATAACACAAAAAGCCAGATGAAACGGTCCTTATACAACCGATTTGCATCTGACTTTTGTTTAAGACAAGCTCAGTTTATTTTAATTGGTTATTAGCCATGATTTCATCGATGAAACCATATTCAAGCGTTTCTTGAGCACTCATCCAATTGTCACGTTCAGCGTCTACATGAACTTTTTCAATTGGTTGTCCAGAATTATCTGCCAAGATTTGCTCCAAGTTATTACGTGTCTTGAGCAAGTGTTCAGCTGCGATAGCCATGTCTGTTTGTTGCGTACCGCCACCAGTACCACCCATTGGTTGGTGAATCATGTACTCTGCATTCGGCAACATGAAACGTTTACCTTTTGTACCGCTTGAAGCGATAATTGTTCCCATAGATGCTGCCATCCCCATAACGATAGTCTGAACATCAGACTTGATGAAGTTCATTGTATCAACAATGGCAAGACCTGCCGAAACGGATCCACCTGGTGTATTAACATAAAGATAGATATCTTTTGTATTGTCTTGAGCATCCAAGAACAAGAGTTGGGCGATAATTGAGTTTGCCATATTATCTTCAACAGGACCTGTTAACATGATGATACGATCCTTGAGCAAACGTGAGTAAATATCGTAAGAACGCTCACCGCGTGATGTTTGTTCAATTACTACAGGAATCATATGAATCCTCCTTTTAATATTGTCTTGATGCTATTATATGATTTTAGTCAAATTAGGTCAAATAAAAAACATCATTCTTAGCACTCTTTCTAAAAGAGTGCTAAACTCTCCTAAACCAATCTCACTTAAAACTTATTAATCTAGTAAAAAAAGGGAAATTTTCCCTTTTCAACTTATTTTGTACCAAAGAGACGGTCACCTGCATCTCCAAGACCTGGAACAATATAACCGTTTTCATTAAGTTTCTCATCCAAAGATGCTGTGTAGATATCGATATCTGGGTGAGCATCTTGCAATTTTTTGACACCTTCTGGTGCTGCAACTAAGCAAACAAACTTGATATTAGCTGCACCACGTTTTTTAAGTGAGTCTACTGCCAAGATTGCTGAACCACCAGTCGCAAGCATAGGGTCTACTACAAAAATCTGACGTTGATCAATGTCTTCTGGTAATTTAACCAAGTACTCAACCGGCTCAAGAGTTTCCTCGTCACGATACATACCAATATGACCAACTTTAGCTGCTGGTACAAGGCTAAGGAAACCATCGACCATACCAATACCCGCACGAAGAATTGGAACAATCGCCAATTTCTTACCAGAAAGTTGTTTTTGTACAGTTTTGGTAATTGGTGTTTGAATTTCAACCTCTTCGAGAGGAAGGTCACGAGACACTTCGTAACCCATGAGCATAGCAATTTCATTAACTAGCTCACGGAAGTCCTTAGTAGAAGTATCCTCACGACGGAGGATTGAAAGTTTATGTTGAATCAGTGGATGTGAAATAACTTGAAATTTACCCATAATAGTTTCTTCCTTTGCTTTATACTCACTCCATTATATCAAAAAGGCAAAAAAAACGCTTGCTTTACTGCAAACGTTTTTGAAAAGGATTATTTTTTAGGCAAATGAATCTTTCCTGTGACCAAACCATAGCCAAGAAGAGCTAGACTTGCAATTGCTGCAAAGATAGTCGCCAAGATTGAAAGAATGTTGCTCTTTGAACCTTCTGAATCACTTGGTGTCTTAGGAGTCGTAGCAAGTTTGGCAGCAACTTTAGTATTGTTGTCTTTACTTGACTCATCAGACTTAGTTACTTCATCAGCTTTAGCGACTCCGTGAGACTGAACTTCCTCTTCAGACTTCGCTGGTTTTGGAGCTTCTGTTTCAGTGACAGACTCTTCTTTAACAGGAGTCGTTGAAACAGTTGGTCCAGTTGCTACAATAGCCTCTGGTACTGGTGACGCAATCTCTGTAGCTTGAGCTACTGGACGACGGTCACCCACAGAACCCTCTGTTGAAGGTTTCGCAGGAACCTCTACATGATGATCATCTGATGAATTATTATCATTAGATGGGCGATCTGTGAAATAAGGGAACGGATTACGAACTGGAGAATCTGGATTCGTCGGCGTTGCTGGTTTATCTTCTTTATTAGTTGATGGTTGATTATTGTCTGCTGGTTTAGAAGGTGTATCTGGTTTGTTAGACTTATCATCAACAGAATGATTACCTTCTGTTGGACTTACTGGTGTTTCTGGCTTATCTGCCTTCTTGTCTTTACCATCTTTAACAGTTACAGTCAAGACACCGTGAGCTTCAGAAACGCCTGTTGAACCATCAACTGTAGGATAAGTATGTGGTTTAAGACCATAACCCGATACCGCATAATAATCTACATTAAAGTCCTCGTTTGGCAATTTAGCACTGTTTTGATCGCCTACGTGTACCAAGCTTTCACTAGATTTATCCCAAATCCAGTCACCTTGATTCGTCATCTTAGGAAGAACTTCTGTAGTATCATCTGCATTCATCTTGATAAGGAAGCTTGGAGCCCACGTTGATTTATTCTCAGCACCGGCAATTCCACCACGGTTAGTCATGTAAGAAGTTACCAAAAGAGTATCTGATGAGCCTTCAACAGGAACCGCATAGTAAGAATAGGTAGATGTACGCCAGTCAGCTGGTACAGAGGCTGTCAAAACCACACCTGAGCCATTAAGTGGACGATATTCTCCACGGAGGCTATCTGATACGAATCCGAGCATGACAACGTCATCACCGACAGCTTCACGCGCTGCTACAGTACCTTCAGCATCCGTAGATTTATTGATACGTGAAGCAGTGAAGAGGTAATACTTGTTACCCATCTTAACAACACTTGGACGTTCTACTTCATCAGTAACCAAGTGGCTAGTAACAAGTGGTGTGTAAAGTTCAGCTACAGATGGATTTTTCTCATTGTCGTCAAGTTTCAAGATACCAATAGAACCATTTGCCCATGAAGCAAGGTTATAAAGGTGTTTATTATTGACAATATTGAGGAATGACTTAAGGTTAAAGGCGTCATCTCCTCCATAGTTTGACCAGTTGTAGATTTGTTTTTCGCCTTGGTAGTTTTCGTCACCTGTATTTGATTCGAAAATAAGGTAGCGGCTACCGTTATCTTCAATGATGTGTGGGTCACGAAGACAGTAGTTATCTGTACGGTCTGGATTTCCATCGTGGTTGTGGTCATCGTTGAAAGTACTCATGAATTTTGGATAACTTTGATAATGATAGTTATCCCCACCAAAGAGAATGTGGTCATTTTCAACTGACTTAATAACAACTTCGTCGTTTTCAACAGCTAGGTTAAGTGTAGCACTAGCCAATTGTTGCCAGTTCAATTTACCGCCACTAGTATCATTCTTAGTGTAGTAAAGTTGGATACTACCGTCAGAGTTTACCGTCGCTGAACCTGACCATTGTTGGTCATCTTCAAGGGCATTATAACCAAAGATTGGACCCGCATTTTTCCAATGCGTAAAGTCATTATCTCCGTATTTACTATAGAGCAAGTAAATGTGGTTTGAGTTTTTATTTGGTGCACCGGCCATTGAGATAACCAACTGATAACCGTTCCAGTTGCTTACTACACCTGACTCAGCATCTTGGACTGGCCAAGAATCCCAAACGTCGATTTCTTCTTTTTTCATCGTTTGGGCATCAACAGTGTTGAAAGCAGGCATATTGATGATTGTATCTGCTTTAAAGTAAGGAACTGCCAATTTGCTGTCTTGCTTCAAGAAGCTAGCAACGATATCTTTCAAGTTACGGTAAGTCAAGCTAGTACCTGTACCCTTGATAGCATCATCGCTAAAGTCAACTTTATTAAGTGCTTTAATTTCTTCCTCAGTCAAGGCAACGATTTGATCTGAGGTCATATTATCTTCAACAATAGACTTGATACGACCGTTAAGTTTGCTAAGGTTTGCATTAGCAGCGCTGTTTTCAGTAGGTTTAAGGGCTACTTCAGTATGTGTATCAGCTGTTTCTGAGCTTGCTGTTGAAGTTGGTGCTTCTACTGCAGCCTCTGATGTATGAGCTGGAGCAGAAACCGCAGCAACTGTTGATGAAGGTGTTGTTGCATCTGATGAAGATGTCACTACTGTGCTAGACGCCTTTTCTTCGACTACTGATGGAGTTGTGTTGCTTGGTTGTGTCTCTGTAACTGGTGTAGTTGTAACCTCTGAATGTGCAACTGAAGATTCAACTGCTTCTGAAGTTGCCACACTTGTTGCTGTTTCACTGGCTACCGTTAGAGATGCTGTGCTTGTTTCTGGTGTTGCTGTCGCAGTAGCTACAGCTGGTGCTGTTTCTGTAACTTGATCAGCTTTTACCTGAGTGGCACCTAAAAATGCCAAGGTACCAACAAGTGCTGATGTTGCCCCTACTGCGGCAACCTTACGGATGCTATAACGCATCTTTTTGCACTCTGCTTGCTTTGGTGCTACTGTATTTGACTGTGAATTAACTGTACTATCCATATAAAACTCTCCTTTTAGGTTTTTACATGTTTTATTCTATCATTTTTTAATCTAAATTCCAATCTTTTTTTAATGACAAATTGATATTTTTTGTAAAAAACTATTTTTTTGTTAAAATAATAACTACAAAATAAGTAATTTTATCAGGAAATATCACTATATGGAATCAAAATATTCACCTCTAATTTTAGCTCTCGTTTTTTTAATTTTATTTTTTGTTTTTATAATAAAAAATGAGAACGCTAACAATCCTTCCCAAAAAACAAATAAGGTTTCTGTGAGTCAAACCTTTCATCTAGCATCTCATAAAGGATGGTCTAACGACCTACAGACTATCGTGTGGAATCAAGAAAAAAATTACTATGATATCTATTTTCTACACTCTGTGGATGGGGCTACTGATCCTTTTGGACCCAACGGTCAAGATTGGACACATACAACGACTAAAGATTTTATCACCTATAGTAAACAAGAGACTGCTATACCAGCAAAGGGTGGTGACCCTAAAGAGGGGTGGCATTCTGCTTGGACAGGTAGTGTAGTCACAGATAGTCAGGGGATTTCTGGTATCCAAAACGAAGAACCTGTCGCCTATTTTACTGGACTCATGGATGATGGAAGCCAGGCAATCTATGCTAGTGCATCAAATGACAAGGGAGCTAGCTTTACTAATTCCCTAAAAGATGGTAAACCTTTATTGACAAAGGAACAATCCTATAACGGTAAAGATTTCCGCGATCCTTATGTCTTCCACTTCAAAGACAAATTACTCATGTATGTCGCTGAAGGTAACGCCTTAGGTATTTATCAATCTCAAGATGGTATCAACTGGACCAAAGAAGATAGCAAGGGAGACTCCAAAATCCTACCCGAAACATTTTTTAAGGGTCGTAACTGGCAGGACAACGCTCCTATCGAGTGTCCCGTTCTCAAAACAATGACAACAACTGACGGTCAGGACAAGCAAGTTCTCTTTTTTGGAGCTAAGGATACAGCTTCAGGCGAAACAACTGGAACCTACTATACTGTAGGGCATTTAGATGGTAACGGCTTATTTATTGCAGATACAGAAACAAAACGCTTAGATCAAGGCTCAGACTATTATGGCGCTAACTTCACTGGAAGCAATCGAATCGAAGAAAGCAATCATAACCTTATCAGTCTTGGCTGGGTTGGTAATTGGAATTACTTCACGTCAGGCATTCACAGTGACCAAGAGGCCAAGAGTGATTTTCTAAAAACTATCGGTTTTTACACTACACCCAGACAGCTACAACTGGATAAGAACGGTATTATTCAGTCTGCTCCCCTCTATAAAAATGAACAATTAACCCTCAAAAATCAAAACGGCAACATTTCGAGTCAAAGACCACTCACCAGTGACAATAGAAAACCTTGGATTGATAAAAGTCACAATCAGAATGCTAATGGCCTTCTTGACCTTGCTGAAAAAAATAGTGCGGGGTATTACCAACTGCATTTTTCAAATATTAAGAAAGAAGGAGGCTATATCTACATTGATATCTGGCAAGGCTCTGATTACGTTAAAATCGCCTACCAAATAACAAGTGGTACCTATCAGGTCTCTACCTATGCTGCTGAACTGAACAACAGCATGGATGGTAGTCAAACTGCCTCTTCTTACTATTACGATGGACTCTTAGGTAACGGTCAAGGTTATAAAGCTGACAGTCTCTATAAGGAAAATGATAATATCACTATAACGCTTATTACAGACAATCGTAGCTTGGAAATTTTCTTCCCCAATGGCCAAACCTACACTCTAGCCAGATTTAATACCTCTGGCAAGCAGGATGTCAAGGTTTTCTCCACTCAGGAAGATCTACTATTAAACTTGAAAATCTACGATGTACACTCATAACAATAATAAAAGTGATGCTATTTGCATCACTTTTATTATTTTCCAAAGACAGAAACGAGACGTTTAACTCCTTCAGCAACAACTGTAGTTGGCGTAGCTACGTTAAAGCGGAAATGTTTCTCTCCTTCAGAACCAAAAGTAATACCGTCATTTAGCACTACCTTGGCTTCTTCTTTAAGCAAACGTCCAAGTTCATTATGGTCTTGATCATAGGCTGAAAAATCAAGCCAAACCAAGTAAGTTCCCTCAGGTTTCATGACTTTGATATTAGTCTTTTCACTAAGTTCCTTGGTTAAAAGGTCAATATTAGTTTCAAAGACAGTCTTCAATTCCTCTAACCAAGGTTGCCCATAGGTCAGAGCTGCTTGGGTTGTAATCAAACCAATGGTTGGAATTTCATGTTGATTATTTGCCAACTGCTTTTGTTTAAAGGCTTTACGTAAGTCTTCATTTTCAATGATAGTAAAACTGTTTTTGGTACCAGCAATATTAAAGGTTTTAGTAGCCGAACTAAGCACCAAGGTAAAGTCCTTGTAAGCATCTGAAATGGTATTCATAGAGATGTGCTTATTCCCATATAGGGCTAAGTCTTGGTGGATCTCATCAGATACCAAGAGGACACCATGTTTCTGACACAAATCTGCTACCTTGGTCAATTCCTCTTTGGTCCAGACACGCCCACCTGGATTATGTGGGCTACAAAAAACATAAAGTTTAACATCATTCTCGACGATATCACGTTCCAATTGTTCAAAATCAATTTCGAAATGCCCATTAACCTTAACAAGACTATTTTCAATCAATCGACGATTATTCAAACGGACAGAACGAGCAAAAGGCGGATAAACTGGTGTGTTGATGAGAACAGCATCACCTTCTTTGGTAAAGGCTTGAATAGCCGTTGAAATGGCTGGAACAACACCTTCAATGAGAACAATACTCTCTTTATCAACGACGTAACCGTGTTGGTTTTTTTCCCAATTAATGATGGACTGATAAAGCTCTTCACTTGGATAAGGATAACCAAAAATATGTGTCTCAGCATAGTTGATAACTGCATCCCTAATCTCAGGAACAGGTAGGAAGTCCATATCGGCAACCCAAAGCTCAAGTAGTTCTGGATTGCTTTCGGCTTCGTGCCATTTCATGGTATTTTGATCCAAGCGATTTGGTTGTGTTGTAAAATCATAACGTGTCATAGATAACTCCTTAAAGACTAAGGGCATTTTCCAAGTCAGCAATCAAATCTTGTGCTGCTTCAATACCAATTGAAAGACGAAGCAAGTCGTCTGTCAAACCATAGGAAGCACGCACATCACCTGGAATATCTGCGTGGGTTTGTGTCGTTGGGTAGGTAATCAAGCTTTCAACACCACCTAGGCTCTCTGCAAAGGTAAAGACCTTTAGAGAATTGATAATGGTTGGAATCTTGTCTTGATCAGCCACTTTGAAGGAAATCATCCCACCCTTGCCTGGATAGAGAATTTCCTTAACAGCCGGTGACTTTTCTAAGAAAGCTACAACTTCTTGAGCATTAGCTGTCGATGCCTCCATACGAAGTTTTAAGGTCTTAAGACCACGCATGAGCATATAGCTATCAAATGGTGATAAGGTAGGGCCCGTAGTATTGAGGTTATAATAAAGTTTATCGTAAAATTCTTGGTTGCTAGTCACAACAACACCAGCCAAAACATCATTATGACCTGATAGGTATTTAGTAGCTGAATGTACAACGATATCAGCACCTTGAGTAATCGGTGTTTGATAGATTGGGCTATAGAAAGTATTATCAACAATAACCACTGCACCCTTATCATGAGCAATTTTTGCCACTTTTTCAATATCAAACTCAATCATAAGTGGGTTTGTTGGTGTTTCGATGTAGACAATATCAGTATCATCAGTGATAGCCGCAATCATCTCGTCTTCGGTATTAGTGTATTCAAAAAAGAAGCGCCCTTCTTTTTCCTTGTCATTAAACCAACGGAAAGAGCCTCCGTAAAGGTCACGCGCAGCTACAACCTTGCTACCTACTGGGAAAATTTCAAAGGCCAAAACAATGGCGCTCATCCCTGAACTTGTCGCAATAGCATAATCTGCTTTTTCAATAGCTGCAAGTGTTTTTTCCACTGTTGCGCGTGTTGGATTTTTAGTTCGTGTATAGTCAAAACCAGTAGAATGGCCAAATTCTGGATGTTGGTAGGTTGTTGAAAAATGAATCGGTGAAGCCAAGGCTCCTGTTGCTTCATCCGAATTGATTCCTGCGTGTGCCAAAATGGTTTCTAATTGATATTCTTGTGTCATAATGTGCCCTTTCTACATGGTAAAGTGGATATAATCCATATCTATGACCTCTATTTTATCACTATTTTCTGAAAATAATGGTAAGTTCATCATACGGATTCTTGATAGTTAGCTATAGTTTATTTCTATAACCTAAAAATACAGATAGATGCTGTCTATAATTTAAAATAAGCCCAATTTTTGAGAATGTCGAAAATAAGTTTTCAAACGTCAAAAAGTGCCTAAAACATTATAGTTTCAAGCACTAAGAAATGATTTAAAAGTCTTGCTTCAATCTGAGGTTAGCCACTGACTTACTTTTTATCAAATAAGCGATATCTAATTTCTTCCAAAGCCATAATAACAAACGGACAAGCGAGTAAATAGAGCCAATCATCAAGTCCAATAGGCGCAGTGTTAAATAGCGTGTGGAAGAGAGGCACGTAAGACAGGATGATAAAGAGAACAATTTCTAAAACAATCCCTAAGCTAATAATCCGATTAGCAAATGGTTTAAGTTGGAAAATAGATCCCCTACCCTTACGGCTATTCATAGCCATACCAATTTGGGTAAAGATAATAGCACCTAAGGTCATTGTGGTTGCCTCTCGGTAGAGAGGACCTGAGCTAGCCAAATGGTTTAAGTTACCTTGATTAACCCAATAATTAAGGAAGAAAGCCCCCATAGCTAAGGCTGCTTCAATCAGTCCGTACCAGACAAAAGCTTTAATCAATAGTTGGCGATTGAGTAAGCGGTCTGATAAACGTCTTGGTGGCTTATCCATCACTCCTTCTTCAGGTGGTTCAACCCCCAATCCCAAAGCAGGTACCATATCTGTCCCCAAGTCAATAGCTAGGATTTGCATAACCGTTAAGGGAAGAGGTATGCGTCCCAAAGAGAACAAGAAGAAAGCAGAGGGTACAGCTTCAGGTGTATTGGAATTAAAAATATAAGTCAGGAATTTTTGAATATTTCTATAAACCGCACGACCTTCTTCAACAGCATGTACAATCGAAACAAAATGATCATCTGTTAAGATCATATCCGCAGATTCCTTGGCAACATCGGTTCCCGATACCCCCATAGCTACACCGATATCAGCTTTTTTAAGGGCAGGGGCATCATTAACACCATCACCAGTAACAGCGACAACCTCACCAAGCTCCTGAAGTGCATTGACCACACGGTATTTCTGTTCAGGCGCTACACGAGCAAAAACAATTTCCCCTTTAAGCGCTTCTTTGAGCTGGTCGTCATCCATGGCAGCTAGTTCAAGTCCCGAAACAACACGCGCGTCATCCCCTTGTACAATTCCGATTTTCTTAGCAATACTGAGAGCTGTCAAACCATAGTCACCTGTCACCATGATAATACGAATACTGGCTCGATGGCATTTTTCAATAGCCTCTCGCACCCCCTGACGTGGCGGATCACTCATGGCAACTAAACCTAGAAAGACCATATTTTCCTCCAGGGTCTGCATGTCCCACCGGTCTTCTCCAATATGCTCGCTATCTAAAGGTCTATAGGCCACAGCTAAAACACGTAGACCATCACGGGCAAACTTATCGTTAGCCGCAAGGATAGCCTGACGCTCAGTAGCTGTCAATGATTTAATCATCCCTTGATTATCATAGTAATCTGAGCAAAGCTCCATCACTTCTTTTGGAGCACCTTTGGTGATAGATATATGATAACTACCATCCAATCCTGACTCAAGCTTATGCACTGTTGTCATCCGTTTACGATCAGAATCGAAGGGAATTTCCTTGATTCGAGGGGCCCAAGTATGATTGTCATTTAAATTTATTCTTGCTTTTTCGGCGAGAACATTAAGACAAGCCTCAGTTGGATCACCTAAAATCGTATAATTGGGATTATCAGCACTAGGAGCTACAACTTGAGCATTGCTAGCCAAATGTGAGAATCTGACCAAACGATTAAGAAGCTCATTTTCTTCAAGAGAAACAGGCCGTCCTTCCTGCTCAATCTGTCCTTCTGATGCATAACCTAGCCCAGTGACCTCATAACTGTCTGACAAAGTCCACAAGTGGTTAACCGTCATGGCATTTTGCGTCAAAGTCCCTGTTTTATCCGAACAAATAACAGAAGTTGCTCCTAGCGTCTCAACCGAAGACAGCTTCTTAACCAAAGCATGGTCCTTAGCCATGCGCTGAACGGCCATGGCTAGAGAAAGAGTAACTGTGGGAAGAAGCCCCTCAGGAATAAAGGCCACAATCATCCCCAATGCAAAAATAAAGGCTTGAGACAAAGGTTGGTGGACAAATAGAGTCGCTGCCACCATAAAGAAGAGACCTACAGACACCGCAATAACTGAAATCTGTTTAGTCAAATGGTCCAATTCCTTCTGAAGGGGACTCTTTTCCTGAGCAAGATTCTGTGTCAAATCCGCAATCTGTCCAAACTCAGTTTTCATCCCGATAGCAGATACTATAAAATGTCCAGAACCAGAAGAGACTGTAGTCCCCGCAAACACCATATTGTCATACTCTAACTCAGTCTTGTCGGGAGTCAAATCTGCTTGATCTGACTTATAAATAGGATTAGACTCACCAGTGAGGGCAGACTGGTTAACCTGCAAATCTGTCACAGCGACCAAGCGTCCATCTGCAGAAATACGGTCTCCTTCTTCAATGAAAACCAAGTCACCTGGCACCAAGTCCTGAGCTAGAATCTTATCCTCCTTACCATCACGAAGAACTCGCGCATAGGATGGAAGAAGCTTATTAAGAGCTGCCGTAGCCTGACTCGCCCTATATTCTTGAATAAAGCTAAAGAGACCATTAATAATGTTGACCAACCAAATTGCAATCCCCAACTCTAAGCTATGAGAAAGCATGGCGATAAAGCCACCAACCCACAATAAGAGCGCCATAAGACTAGTAAAATGTCTGAAAAAGGTCAGCCAAATAGGCTCCTTCTTACTTTCCTTCAATTGATTAGGACCATACGTCGCCTGCCTCTCCTTAACCTCTTGTGAGCTCAAACCTTGAGGGCTTGTCTGCAAGACTTGGTAAACTTGTTCAGGAGGATAGGTCCCTAATTTTATATGTTCTTGTCTAGAATCAACCATAATCCTTTCCTCGATTCTAAATCATTAAAACGATTTCATTTTTTCACCCCTATTATACTCCTTTTTCAGAAAAGGTTGAAAAGAAAAAAACCAAGCCACATGACTTGGTTTAAATTTTATTTAATATGTAATTTAGCACGCAGACTAGCTGCTCGGGCACCAAGCAATTGGTCAGCCATACGAGTTACAAGAGCAAGAACGCCATAGACACCGATTCCAAGGCCTCCTCCAATGACCAAGTAAATCACACTACCCATACGGCTTATTGGTGACAGTACAAACTGGAACAACCAATAGAAGACCGCAACTGGGATAGCCATGAGCACTGTAAGGATACAGATGAGCAAGGCTTTTCTAAACACTGTCTTACGACTAAAGTGCGTAACAGTGTGGAGGTGATTATACATGAGAGCAATCGGAACACCTAAACCGATGGCTGTTGAAATAACCGGGCCAAGGGCTCCTAGGAAAATAATCAATGGTAACTGTAGGATTGCCTTAACTAAAACCCCAATCGCAAAATAGTTGATAGCTTTACGGGTTTCAAAGATTGCCTGAAGCATTGGTGCTAAAACGCTGTACAAGGCCAAGAAAATAACTTGAATCAGACTGGCTACAAAGAGCAAGTGGGCCTGACTATCTGGCGCACCATAAAAGACTGTATAAAGTGGTTTAGCTAAAATCACTGATCCTACAATGGCAGGAACAATAAAGAGCAAAAGCAACTGTAAGTTATTGATAATCAGTTTAGCCGCTCCCTTAAGATCTTTCTTAACCATATTTTCCGTCAAGAGTGGAATCCCAACCCCGGCAATAGAAAGAGCAACGGCAATCAAAATCATGGTAATCTTACTTGGGTTTGAAGACAAGTAAGCATAGAGAACCTGAAGTTGACTGTTACTATAGCTTGTAAACTTCTCCATAGTACGGATAAAGGTCCATTGATCAATCAGTTGGAAAAGCTGAATAGCAGATCCAGTGATAATAAAAGGGACAGCTTCCTTAAAGGTTTCAATAACAATTGCAGTTGGATTGATATCCGGATGAACAGCCTGCTTGCCAAAAAGACTCTTGAGCTTGCCCTCCTTCCAAAGGTAGAAGAAAAGCACCCCATAACTAGCCAACATACCGATAAAAGCAGCAAAAGTCGATTGGACAACTGCTGTCACATAATCGCCTGTCCCAATTTTCATGATAAAGAAGGTCGCCAACAGCATCCAAATAACACGGATAATCTGTTCCGCAATTTGACTTAAGGCATAAGGCTTCATATTGTTAAAGCCTTGGAAAAAGCCTCGTAAAACAGACATGGATGGGAAAATAACAACTGCCCAAGAAAGACTACGCATGACGCGAACCAGATCCTCATCTCCCCCAGAAAGGTAAGACATCCACGGCGAAGCAAAGTACATGAAAACGCCAAAGATCAGTCCGAGACCAATCATGTAATACAAGATACGCTTGAGTAAGAAGAAACTCGTCTCCATTTTTCCAAGAGTGTTGTATTTAGACACCTGTTTGGCAATCGCGACTGGAATACCTGCTGTTGAAATCAAGAGGAAAAGAGCATAAATATTATACCCTTGACCAAAGAGGGCATTGGCTTGGTCACCTTGTTTACCCATCCAAGCATACCAAGGAATAATGTAGAGTGCCCCCAATAGACGACTGATAATATTGGATGCTGTCATCCATGCCGTCCCTCTTAGCATCTGCTGCTGCTGTGTATCAGTTTTAGTTTCAGTCATAACTTTCTTTCTAGAGAATAAAATATAATCTAGTTTATTATAAACTTTTGGCTGTGACTTGTAAAACAAGAACATTAAGGCTAAAATAGGAACTATGATTACTATTGAACAAGTTCTAGAGGTTCTTAAAAAGGACCATAATTTTAGAGATATTATCGACCAAGACAACTACTACTATTCATGGACTGGGGTGACTTTTGATCATCTTTCTTATGATAGTCGTGATGTCACACCATTGTCCCTCTTCTTTGCCAAAGGAGCTGCCTTCAAGCCTGAATTTTTAGAGAATGCTGTCAAAGCTGGCTTGCGTTTCTACGTGGCTGAAAAAGATTATCAAGTGGAAATTCCTGCCATTATCGTATCAGATATCAAACAGGCTATGAGCCTCGTTGCTCAGGCCTTCTACCAATACCCTCAAGACAAGCTTAAATTGCTGGCCTTTACTGGGACAAAAGGGAAAACAACAGCAGCCTACTTTGCCTTCAATATTCTCAAGCAAAGTCATAAACCTGCTATGCTTTCAACCATGAACACAACACTAGACGGAAAAACCTTCTTCAAGTCTACCTTAACAACACCTGAGAGTTTGGACCTTTTCCGTATGATGGCTGAAGCTGTTACTAATGACATGACCCATCTGATTATGGAAGTCTCAAGTCAAGCCTATCTGACAAAGCGTGTCTATGGATTGACTTTTGATGTAGGTGTCTTTCTTAACATCAGCCCAGACCATATTGGGCCTATTGAACACCCAACCTTTGAAGACTACTTCTACCATAAGCGTCTCCTCTTGGAAAACAGTCGAGTTGTTATCGTCAATAGCGGTATGGATCACTTTGATTTTATCGCTGAGGAAGTTGCGGATAAAGAGCATGACTTCTATGGTAAAAACTCTGACAATGCTGTTAAACATGGCTCAGGTTTTAGCTTTAAGGCAAGTGGGAAGTTAGCCGGTGACTATGATATCCAACTCATCGGTGACTTTAACCAGGACAATGCTATGGCTGCTGGTCTGGCCTGCCTACGTCTCGGAGCTAACCTTCAAGACATCAAGGAAGGAATCGCTCAAACCTCTGTTCCAGGGCGTATGGAGGTTCTAACCCAAACTAATGGAGCTAAGACATTTGTTGACTATGCTCACAATGGGGATAGCCTAGATAAACTCTTACAAGTCGTAACCAGCCATCAAGATGGTCGTATTAGTCTAATTCTAGGGGCTCCTGGAAATAAGGGTGAAAGTCGTCGTAAAGACTTTGGACATGTCCTCAATACCTACCCTGATGTTGATGTCATCCTAACAGCTGATGATCCTAACAAGGAAGATCCTCTTGCTATCTGTCAGGAAATTGCTAGCCACATCAGTCGTGAGGTTCGTATCATTGTTGATCGAGAGAAAGCTATTAAAACAGCAATGTCTGAGACTATAGACTCCAAAGACGCTGTGGTTATCGCTGGTAAAGGTGCCGATGCCTTCCAAATCGTAAATGGAAAACGTGATAACTATGCTGGCGATATTGAAGTCGCTAAGAAATATTTGTAAAGATTTAATTAAAAAGATTCAATGATGTGTCATTGAATCTTTTTAATTCATCTCATTTTTACAAATTAAAGCAATACTACCGATAACGTCTCAATTGAGGTGGTTCATAAGACTGGACGAAAGCTTCAATTTCTGAAAAATCATCTGTAAAGAGGAATTTTGCTGCTGTTTCAGCCTCCAAAAAATCATGAGTAACCATGGTATCTAACATCGTTTTCATAACATCATAATAGCCATTGAGATTGAAGAAAACACAGGGTTTGTCCAACCTACCGACTCGAGCAGCTGCAATAGCTTCAGAGATTTCTTCCAATGTCCCTAGACCTCCTGGAAGTGCGATAAAGAGATCTCCTTGCTCTAGCATGGCAGTCTTTCGTTCTGCCATAGTTTCTACTATCGTCATTGAGGTTAATCCCTCATAAGCTATCTCCCTATCTTTGAGAAATTGTGGCATAATGCCATGAGCCTGTCCACCATTTTCCAAAACCGTATCACCAAGAACTCCCATAAGTCCCATCTTACTGCCACCATAGACTAAGGTATGCCCATTTTTAGCAATCCACTGACCCAAGGTAATTGTTGCTTTCTTAAAGCTAGGACTATCACCCATATTAGCACCCAAATAGACCGTTACTTTCATTGAAGCCCTCCTTTTTATTCTATTATAACGCAAAATTCCTGCCATAACTGACAGGAATTTTTTCTTAGTCTTTACGCTCCAAATTACGAAGCATTTCATCAATTTTATTACCGTATTCGATAGACTCATCCTTAATGAAGGTCAAATCTGGAATCTTATACATGGTCAATTTTTTACCAAGTTCACGCTTGATTGTACCAGTAGCCTTTTCAAGACCAGTTTGTGCTTTTTGGTTATCTGAGGCCAAGGTTGAATGAATGGTGTAAAAAATCTTAGCAGCTGACAAATCACCAAGCATCTGTACATCTGTGATAGTGACATCCTGCACGCGTGGATCACGAACCTTCTTTTGAAGAATTTCATTGACCTCACGTTTGATTTCCATACCAACACGGTCTACACGAAATGAATTTCCCATAGTCTTATCCTTTCTCTCTTATTATGATGGAACAAAAGCCAGGCCAGATGACCTAGCTTTGTCTCCTAAGTAAGCTTTTTTTTAAGCTAACAAAATTAACGTTTAATTTCTTCCATAATGTAAGCTTCGATAACGTCATCAACTTTAATATCGTTGTAGTTTTCAATCATCAAACCACCCTCTTGAGCGTTTCCGACTTCTTTAACGTCATCTTTAAAGTGTTTCAAGCTTGCCAATTTACCATCAAAAATAACGACACCATCACGAATCACACGGGCACTTGAATCACGAGTGATTTTACCACTAGTAACCATGAACCCACCGATTGTTCCGACTTTAGAAACTCTGAAGGTTTCACGGATAATAGCTTCACCCATGACTTTTTCTTCAAACTCAGGATCAAGCATCCCTTTCATGGCATCTTCGATTTCTTCGATAACCTTGTAGATGATGCTGTGAAGACGAATTTCAACTTCATCAGTTTCCGCTTGTTGACGTGCTTGTGGTGTAGGACGAACGTTAAATCCGATAACAACAGCATCTGAAGCTTCCGCAAGAGTAATATCAGATTCGTTGATAGCACCTACTGCTGAGTGAACAACATTAACACGAACACCTTCAACATCAATCTTGAGAAGTGATGCTGCCAAGGCTTCAACAGAACCTTGTACGTCGGCCTTGATGATAACATTAACAGTCTTCAATTCACCAGCTTTAAGGGTATCAAAGAGGTTATCAAGGCTAACACGATGTGTTTGTTGACGTTGTTTCATAAGGGCACGTTTGGCACGTTCTTCACCGGCTGCACGAGCTGCTTTTTCATCTTCATAAACGGCAAAATGGTCACCCGCCATAGGCGCTTCGTTCAAACCAGTAATTGAAACTGGTGTTGATGGTGCTGCAGTCTTAATACGACGACCAAGGTCATTAGTCATAGCACGGACACGTCCGAAGGTATTACCAACAACGATTGGGTCTTGAACATGCAAGGTACCTTGTTGAACAAGGAGGGTTGCGACCGCACCTTTACCTTTATCCAAACGCGCTTCAATAACGGTACCGATGGCACGAACTGTTGGGTCAGCTTTAAGTTCTTCCACTTCAGCCACAAGAAGAACTGTTTCAAGCAATTCTTCAATATTTTGACCAAACTTCGCTGAAATTTCAACGAATTCGCTATCCCCACCCCATGCAGTTGAGATAACGCCATGCTCTGCCAATTCACCGATTACACGCTCTGGGTTAGCACCTGGTTTATCAATCTTGTTAATCGCAACAATGATTGGAACACCAGCAGCCTTAGAGTGGTTGATGGCTTCAATAGTTTGTGGCATAACACCGTCATCCGCAGCGACAATCAAGATAGTAATATCTGTAACAGAAGCACCACGGGCACGCATAGATGTAAAGGCCGCGTGTCCTGGAGTATCAAGGAAGGTGATTTTCTTACCACCCTCTTCAATTTGGTAGGCACCAATATGCTGTGTGATACCACCAGCTTCTCCAGTCGCAACACGTGAGTTACGAAGGGTATCAAGAAGGGTTGTTTTACCATGGTCAACGTGTCCCATGATAGTAACAACTGGTGCACGTTCTACCATAGCATCTTTATTGAGGTAGTCTTCGTCAACAAAGAAACGTTCGATATCAGCATTATCGACTTCTTCTTTCTTGGTTGCTTCAATACCGTAGTCAACCATCAACAACTCAATAGTATCCCCATCAAGAGATTGGTTTTGAGTTGCCATAACACCCATCATGAAGAGTTTCTTAACGATTTCAGCTGGCTCACGTTTAATACGTTTTGCGATTTCTGCAACCGTCATGCCTTCAGTGTATTCAAATTCTTTTGGTAATTCATGGAATTTACGCTCTGTTACTGGTTTTGGAGCTGAATTACCACGGTTATTTTTACCTTTTTTATTTTTGTTTTTATTCCAGTTACTATTTCGTTGATTTCTCACTTGGTTTTGATTATTCCACTTATTATTTCTTGTTTGCTTAGGTCCATCTTCATTCTCGCGACGATTATCACGTGATTTATCTGGACGTGCCTTTTTACGACGTGTATCTTGTGCTTGCGCAGCTGGAGCTGGTTGAGCAGCCGGTGCTGGCTTGGGAGCTGGCTTAGCTTCAGCAACTGCTTTTTGAGCAGCGACTTCAGCCTGTTGTTTTTCTTTTCTTGCCTTTTCTTGCTCTTTCGCACGGCGTTGCTCTGCAGCTTTTTCTTCACGGAAGCGTGTTTCACTTTGACGTGAATATTCTGCATTTTGCTCTGCTTTCAAGGCTGCTGCACGCGCTTTAAAGTCAATACGTGGACCTGCCTGATTGTTGCGGGCAGCATCGTTACGTTTATTTCGACCTTGATCATTGCGCTGTTTACCTTGGAAATTACGGTCACGATTACTATTGTTACCGCGGTTCCCATTATTACGGTTGCCTTGACCATTTACATTTTGGTTGCGACGATTATTATTCTGACGTTTACCTTGATCGTTTCCTTGTTGATTTCGGTTACGATTACGGTTGTCACGGCCTCCGCCGTTTTGACGACGCTCTGCTTCTGCCTTGGCACGTGCTTCACGTTCTGCCTTAAAATTACGGCTTTGTGGTTTTTTCGGAGTCGCAGGGGCTTCTTTGACTTCAGCCTTTGATGTTTCTTTAGCTGGAGCTGATTTGGCAACAGGTACCTTATCAACCTTAGGCGCTACCTTTTCCTCTTTAGGAGTTGGTGTCGCTTTAGGAGCTGGCTTGCTTTCAGCCTTAGCTGTTCTCCCTTTTAAACTTGAAGTGATACGATTAGCATCAGCTTCTTCAACTGATGAGGAATGGCTCTTCACAGAAAGACCAAGTTCTTGAGCTTTTGCAACAACAACCTTGCTTTCTACACCAACCTCTTTTGCGATTTCATACAATCGTTTCTTTGACACGTGATGTCCTCCTATTCTTTATTCCATAAGAGTCCTCATTTTCTTTGAAAATCCAGCATCAACTACAGCAACCGTTTTTCTTGGTTTACCAATAGCCATGCTTAATTCCAGTGCGTTAAACACTGTGGAGACTTCTATATTATAGTAGTTACATTTATCAGTCGTCTTTTTAGTCACGTTACTACCAGCATCATTGGCAAGAAAAACTAGTCTCGCCTGCCCTGATTGAACTGCCTTGATGACAAGTTCTTCACCAGAAATAAGTTTTCCAGCTCTTTGTGCTAGTCCCAACATATTTGACAATTTTTCTGTGTTATTCAAGACCTAACTCTCTTCTTTTGACCTTGTGATCCACATAAGCAATGAGTTCATCATAAAAACTTTCAGGAACATCCATGGAGAAACTGTGGTTAAAAGCACGTTTCTTTTTAGCTTGGAGAGCTTCTTCATTATCTAATTTAATGTAAGCACCTCGGCCATTTTTCTTTCCTGTTGGATCAATGAAAATCTCACCATCTTTAGTTTTTACAATGCGGAGCAAATCACGTTTATCAATGATTTCTCCTGAGACAACTGATTTGCGTAAAGGTATTTTTCGTGTTTTAGCCATCAAACACCTCTATGTTCTTCTTATTCTGCTTCTGTTGTTTCAGTTACTTCTTCTGTTGTGACTTCAACAGGTGTAGCATCTTCTGCAACAATCTCGTCAACAACTTCCTCAGTAGCAGCCTCAGCTTTTTCAGCTTCGAGTGCTTCATATTCAGAAGCTGACTTGATGTCAATACGGTAACCAGTCAAATGAGCTGCCAAACGAACGTTTTGTCCACGACGACCAATTGCAAGAGATAATTTGTTATCTGGTACAACCACTGTCGCACGTTTGCTATCATCTTCGTCAAAGAGAACATAGTCCACTTCAGCCGGTGCAATAGCATTGTAGATAAATTCAGCTGGATCTTCAACCCATTGAATAACATCAATATTTTCCTCAACAGGAACTTCAATACCTGTCTTAGCATCCAAACGTGTTGGGTGGAAACGGCTGACAACTTTCTTGATGTTGCTTCCACCACGACCAACGATAGTACCAATAGCATCAACGTTAGGGTTGTGACTGCGAACAGCAACTTTGGTACGATCACCAGCTTCACGAGACACGCTCATGATTTCTACAGTTCCATCAAATACTTCAGGAATTTCTTGTTCCATGATACGTTTGATGAATTCTGGATGGCTACGGCTTACAAAGACGTTAACACCTTTAGGGTTGTTTTCAACTTTATAAACATAAACATCGATGACGTCGTGTGACTTAAAGCTTTCGCCAGGAATTTGGTCTTGGCGTGACAATTGAGCTTCGAGCGTTCCAAGATTCACATAAATGAAACGTTGGTCAAAGCGTTCAACTGTTCCTTGCATGATTTCACCTTCATGTTGCTTATAATCATTATAAGTGATTTCACGCATCTGCTTGCGCATCTTTTCCATAATGGTTTGTTTGGCAGATTGCGCTGCAACACGGCCAAATTCATCAACTGACTCTTCAAAACGAATCTTGTCACCAAGCTCGTAAGCAGAGCTGATAGCAAGGGCATCTTTCAAGCTAATTTCCAAACGACTATCAAAGACTTCGTCTACAACTTCACGAACAGTATAAACTTGAAAATCACCTGTTTTTTCATTGAATTCAACTACAGCTGATTCTGACTGACCATAACGACGCTTGTAGGCTGACTTAAGCGATTCAACCACAGCATCGATGATATCTTCCTTGTTAATGTGTTTTTCTTCTTCCAAGACACGGAAGGCTTCTAGCATTTCTTTGCTCATATTCTTTGTTGTTTTAGCCTCTAAAGGCTAAAACTGGCATCCTTTCTTTATTTACACTAAGAGTTTTAGAGTTTGACTGCCAAACGAGCTTTAGCAACTGTTTGATAGGGAATCTCAACAGTTTTATGGCGAGTCTTATCAAGGTAATCAATTGTTAGGGTTTCCCCATCAAAGGCCACCAAGTCACCTTGGAAAATCTTGATCTTATCAATAGCCTTGTAAAGACTAACATTGATATACTGACCAACAGCATTTGTCAAAGCTTCTTTGGTTTTTAAGGGACGCTCTAACCCTGGACTAGAAACTTCCAGCATGTATTGATCCGGGAAAGGATCAGGCTGAATAGTATCCAAGAGGGGACTGATAATTTCAGTCAAGTCTGCAGTATCTTCTACAGTAATACCTCCTGGCTTATCAATCAAAACTGACAAGACATAGTCACCGCCAAGCTTTTCGTACTCGATATCGACCAGTTCGTATGGCTCAGGAATAGCTGGAGCTACGACTGCCGTCACGAGATCAATAATTTTTTGCGACATTATGACCTCCTTACACACACAAGAGACGAAGTTTCTACTCCGCCTCTCTTTCGTTATTTTCCTATATTATAGCATAGGTCAAAAGCCATTGCAAGGAATAACCATATTGCTATCATTTCAAAGCAAAAAGGTTGGGAATCACCCAACCTTATTTATTGCGCCGCTGGAACAGTGCTATAAGTAGTCACACCCGATCCATTATTATTGTATGTAGGGGTTGTCGTACCTTGTTCCTGAACATAATTACCTGTGTTTTCACTATAGTTATTGCTATAGGTAGTACCTCCATTGTAGGTACTTACTGACCCACCACCAGCTGCCTCAGATGTCCCGCCCTCATAATTTGAAGATGCCTCACTCGAAGCCGCACTTCCTTTAGAATTAACGAAATCATCTGAGCCATAGTTAGAGCTACCAGAACCATAGAGAACCAAACTAGTCTTAAGATTAGATTCAGAAACTTTCTTCTTACCAACTTCCTGCTTAATGCGATTTTGCACCTTAAGAATATCCTCAGTGGAGGCTACTTGATAGCTTCCTCCATCGATCATGGCATCCGAACCAGCCAATTGGTATGACTTAATATTTTTAAGGGCATCACTATAACCCATCAAGCTACGCAAAGTATTGGTATCACCAAGATCGATACTGGTTTGAACATTTGAACTTACAGCCGACAAAATTTTCTTGTAAGAACCAATAGAGTCCATCTTCAAGAGCTTAGCTACAACTTTTTGAATAACCTCACGTTGACGTTTTTGGCGACCATAGTCACCATCAGGGTCATCGTAACGCATACGTGAATAGACTAAAGCTTGCTCACCATTGATTTTATGGGTTCCGGGCTCAACTTTTGCCTGAAATTCAGGTTCATTTTCTGCAATCGAAATTGGAAAATCAAAATGATTCGTTACCTCAATACCACCAACAGCATCTACCAAATCAATCATACCCTGCATATTAATCAGTGCATAATAGTCAATATCAATATCTAAAACCTTTTGAATGGTTGAAATAGCCAAGTCAGCACCACCCTCAGCATATGCTGAATTTAGTTTTGCTTCACCCGACCCCTCAATATCTGTCAAAAGGTCACGTTCCAAACTGGTCATGGTTGTTTTCTTAGTCTTAGGGTTCACTGTTACCAAAATCATGGTATCAGAGTTTCCTTCCCAGGTTTCCTTACGTTCTTTGGATCCTGTATCTACCCCCATCAAGAGAATAGTTATAGGCTTAGTCTGTTGAATAGCCTTACTATTCCCTGAAGTTGCTTTAGAAGCCCTAAACGTTTTTGACAATTCGCCTGTGGCGTAATTATAAGTTGTCGTTAGGTAAATACCAGCAGCTACTACTGTCGTTGCAAAAATCGCCAACAACATCAATAAAATTTTTCGTCCAAGTTTCATGTTTTTTCCTAATCTATGAGTTTAGCCATAAGGTAAACATCTAGAAATTCTCCATTTTTAGTTCTTGCACCACGTTTCTTAGTGCCTTCAATGTCAAATCCGAATTTTTGATAGAGATGAACCGCCCGTTCATTACGTGCTTGAACCGTCAACTCTAAGCGGCGGATAGTTGGTGTATGATCTGCCCAGTCAATCATTGTTTCCATAAGAAACTGGCCAACACCATTCCCCCAGTAGGGTTTAGAAACCGCAATAAATACGTCGGCGATATGACTGGTCTTAGTATCTTGATCAGAGGTAACATTACAAACACCAATGACCTCATGACCCAATTTTGCCACCAAACAAATCTCATTAAGCCTATGCTGATGACTTTCAATATAAGTGGCTAACTGTTCAACACTCAGTATAGAACTTCTATCATCTTGTGCTAGAAAATCCGATTCCAAGGCTACAGTCTCTAGTAAACGAGCTAGAGAGGCAGCATCCTCTCTTTGAGCTTCCTCAATGACTAATTCTTGCTCAGCCATTTACCATTTCCTCCTGAATCTCCTTACTTCTAGGACCGAAAGATTCAAAAAGCAACTGACGTCCATCTCCATGATGAGATATCGAAATTAGGAGATAATCCCCTAACAGACTCTCGTCTAGGAGCTCACCCCACTCGATGATGGTCACACCTTCACCATACAGAAAATCATCCAAATCAATAGAATCAGGATCATCACCAATGCGGTAGACATCTAAATGATAGAGTGGCAGCCGCCCCTCATACTCCCTTACAATAGTATAGGTTGGACTCTTTATCATCTGTGAAATATCCAAACCTTTGGCAATCCCCTTGGTTAAGGTTGTTTTGCCAGCTCCCAGATCACCTGAGAGAACAATTATATCTCCAGAATCGAGCAGTCGACCTAACTTTTGGCCGATACTAATCAATTCTTCTTCATTTTGACTGTAAATCATGTTTTCATTATATCAAAAAATAAAAATATGGACTAGAATCCACTGTAAAAATACAGTAGAAACTTATAAATATCGAATCATTTAAGTAAGAAGTTAAGATGTGTATTTTAATCTTCAATTTATTTTAACCACATCAACCACTCATAGATTAGAAATGTTTTTGTAAAACTTACTATAGTTTCAAAAGTTAACCAATAGTAACTCTCTCACATTCCCCAGATAAAATCGCAAAAGAAAAAGCCTGACAAATATACAGACTTTTAACTTTCAAGCTTTAGAACACAGCCATACTGATGAAGTTAAGGATAAACAAGATATCCAAAATCCACATAATAAAGTGGACATCCTTAGTTTGACCTTTGACGATTTTGACCAAAGTATAAGTAAGGAAACCAGCTGCGATACCATAAGTAATACTATATGAGAATCCCATGAAAATAGAAGTGAAGAAGGCAGGAATAGCTTCAGACAAGTCTTCCCAATCGACACTCTTAAGGTTAGAGAGCATCATAACACCTACAATAATAAGAATAGGCGCTGTTGCCGCATTTGGAACGATTGACACCACTGGACTAAAGAAACTAGAAATGGCAAAGAGTACAGCAACCACAAGAGCTGTCAAACCAGTACGTCCACCAGCACCAATACCTGCTGCAGATTCAACGTAAGTTGTAACGTTTGAAGTCCCTGCAATGGCACCAATACTTGTACCAACAAGGTCAGAGTAAAGAGCACGGTCAAGAGCTTTTGATTCGTTGTTATCACCTGTTGAAGCAATGATACCAACCTTCTCACCAGTACCAATCAAGGTACCGATAGTATCGAAGATATCAGTCAATGAAAAGGCAAGAATAGCCATAAAGACACCAGGCAAACGAGAAACATCTGCAAAGAGTGATCCCAATCCCTTAGATCCAAGCGCTGCACCAAAGACCTGACCAAGATCCTTAATAGATGATGTCAAGCTAGCTGCGTGCCAGTCAATGCTTCCAAGATCAACGACACCAGCAAAGATAGCAATGATAGTCGTTACGAGGATTGAAAGAAGAACACCACCACGAATACCTTTAACAATAAAGAAAATCGCAATCGCAAGACCAATCAAACCTACAATTACAGTTGGGTTATTGAAAGCAACCAAACCTGGTGTAGCTGACGATGAAGCTGTAATTGAAGCCTTAGCCATGTCAGCACCTTTGCCTGCTACAGTGTAGGTATGTGGATTAATTGAGAATTTCAAGAAACCAGCATTTTTAATCCCAACATAGGCAAGGAAAACACCGATACCTGCTGAAATAGCAGATTTGAGAGCTGTTGGAATAGACTCAATAATCATCTTACGTACTTTAGTTACCGTGATGATCAATGAAATAACACCACATAGAAAGACCATTGCTAAGGCCTCTTGCCAAGTGTAACCCAAAGAAAAGACCACTGTGTAGGTGAAGAAGGCATTAAGCCCCATACCAGGCGCTTGAGCGTATGGTAGGTTAGCATAAAATGCCATCATCAATGTCCCTGCAACCGCACCAATAATTGTTGCTAAGAAAACACCTTGTGCAGGCATTCCTGTTTGGGCCAACATCGCTGGGTTAACAAAGAGGATGTAAGACATGGCAAAGAAAGTTGTCAATCCGGCAGTCACTTCTGTGCGGACGTCAGTACCATGTTCTTTCAATTTGAAAAACTTTTCCATGAAAGTTTAGACTCCTTAATAAAAAATATTGTCAAAATCCGAATAATTTCGGAACATTCTCATGTAGAATGCAACATTACTATTCTACATGAAATCATTTGACGGTGCAAGGTTTATTTCCTGAGACTTTTCTTATGAAAAACCGAACGTTCTTAGAAAGCTCTTTCTTAATCACCAACAAAGGACAGATTTTTGCTATAATAGGAACATGACAAAAAAATTGATTGCACTAGATCTTGATGGAACGTTATTACGCCCAGATGGAACTATTTCAGAATTTACACAAAAAACGATTAAAGACGTACAAAACAAAGGACACCAAGTCGTTATTGCTACAGGTCGTCCTTATCGTATGGCTATTGACCATTACAAAACACTAGGGTTAGAAACACCACTCATCACCTTCAACGGCTCTTTGACCAATCTTCCAGACCAAGACTGGGCTTATGAGCATTCGGTTAAATTAGATAAGAAATATCTGATTAGCCTCTTACAACGCCATGATGAATTAGAGATGGATTTTCTGGCTAGTGAATATCGAAAACACTTCTATATCACTATGAATCACCCAGAACGTATCCAACCACAACTCTTTGGTGTTGATAAAATTATTGAGGCTATGCGTTTAGAACCAACTAAAATCACGCGCAACCCAAATGCTCTTCTTATGCAAACTCGTCACGAAGATAAGTACCAGCTAGCCGATGATATCAAGAAAGACTTCAAGGAAGAAATTGAAGTTGATTCTTGGGGTGGCCCGCTTAATATTTTGGAGTTTTCACCTAAAGGTATTAACAAGGCCTACGCCCTAAACTACTTACTTAAGGCTATGCGCAAATCAACGGATGATCTGATTGCTTTTGGAGACGAACACAACGACACAGAGATGTTGGAACTTGCTAAAACTGGTTATGCCATGAAGAATGCTAGCTCTGTCCTTCTCCCCCACGCTAACGAACAAATTGAGTGGACTAATGAAGAGGATGGCGTTGCTCGCAAACTCCAGGAACTCTTCTTATAAATAACAAAAGACACCGAAAATTTCTTCGGTGTTTTTTCTTATGATTAAGGTAAAATAGCCACTGCACGCACTGGGGAGCCTGTCGCCTTGTCCCAGTGAGGAAATGCAATCGAAATCAAAGCACCAACGGCTGGAACTTGATCCAATTGATTCAAAACTTCTACCTGATAAATGTTTTGTTCCAAGAGGTAGTATTCGTTTACCAAACCATGTTCTGCTGCTGGAATGCCAGCATCTGTATCAAAAGTCTCGTGACCGACAGCCTTAACCTGACGTTCATAAATCAAGAATTCTAGAGCTTCACGGCTCCACCCTGGACTCTGTTGAACCCCATTTTCATCAAGGTTGCGCATAGCATCTTGATCTGGCCAACGCTTCGACCAATCACTACGAAAAGCGACAAAGGCCCCTTCAGTAATTTGTCCATATTCTGCTTCAAAGTCTAAGATATCTTGTTTGCTCAAAATAAAGTTTGGATTGGCAGCAACTTCTTTAGACTTGTCGATAACATAGAGTGGTAAAAGAAGATCTTTGAGGGCAATCTCATCCAACCAACGACCACCTTCTACAAAGTGAATCGGTGCATCAATATGCGTTCCGTATTGACCAACCACTGTAAATTTTTGAACATGAAAACCATCTTTTAATGTAAAAAGGTCTTCTTGTTTCAAGGCTGGGAGAGCTGGAAAGTGTGGACTTTCTGCATTAATTTTGTGGGTCAAGTCAACCCATTTCTTAGATTGCAATTCTTTATAAATACTTAGTAAATCTGATATAAGGAGGTCCTCTTTTCTTATAGATTTAACATTAAACAGTTAATTGACGAAATTATAGCAGCCATTACTAGCTATTACAAGCATTTATCTCATTTTATCATAATCCCATTTCCTCTATTTAAATATAGCTTCAAACTATATCTAACACCTTTTGTCTGATTGTCTGAAAAGAAAGTATATTTGCGATAATTTGATATTTTTTTCAATTTTATGACACTTTTATTACGAAAAGCATTGACAAATCTATGATAACGTTTTACAATTAGATTGTTCTAATTTTCGAGGGACTAAAAAAATATTGTTGTCATTTTCATGTCATGAATGATAATACCAATAATCATTTTTCTATTCCTAAGAAGCAATATATAAAAGGAGGAAGAACACTAATGGGTATCGGTATTATTATTGCTAGCCATGGTAAATTCGCTGAAGGTATTCACCAATCAGGTTCTATGATTTTTGGTGAACAAGAGAAAGTTCAAGTGGTTACTTTCATGCCAAATGAAGGTCCTGACGACTTGTACGCTCACTTCAAAGATGCCATTGCTCAATTTGACGCTGACGACGAAATTCTAGTCCTTGCAGACCTTTGGTCTGGATCACCATTTAACCAGGCAAGCCGAATCAAGGAAGAAAATCCTGATCGCAAGATGGTTATCGTGACAGGACTCAACTTGCCAATGCTTATCCAAGCATATACAGAACGTATGGTAGCTCCTGATGCTGGGGTTGAAGAGATTGTCGCTAACATTTATAAGGAAACAAAAGAAGGCGTTAAAGTCCTTCCAGAAGGCCTTATTCCTGAAGAAGACACTAAACCAGCAGACGCTAAGCCTTCTGTTCCTAAAGGTACCATTCCTGAAGGAACCGTTCTTGGTGATGGAAAAATCAAATACGTTTTGGCTCGTGTTGACACACGTCTCCTCCACGGTCAGGTTGCGACTGGTTGGACTCACTCAACTCACCCAGACCGTATCATCGTTGTTTCAGACACTGTTTGTCATGATAAACTTCGTACAAACATGATTAAACAAGCCGCTCCATCTGGTGTTCAAGTTCACGTTATCCCAATTAAAAACATGGTTAAAGCAAACAATGACCCACGTTTTGGAGATACACGTGCTATGCTTCTCTTTGAATCTGTTGAAGATGCTCTTGCTGCTGTTAAAGCAGGTGTTGATGTTAAAGAAATCAACCTTGGTTCTTCAGCTTATAAAGAAGGAAAAGTCAACGTTACTAAGGCTCTTTCATTTGACCAAACAGATGTGGATGCTATCAAAGAGTTGCAATCATTGGGTGTCAAATTTGACGTTCGTGGGGTGCCAAGTGATAGCCCAGCAAACGTTGATGCCTTGATTAAGTCAGCTGAAACTAAATTAGCAGAGAAGAAATAATTTTGGAGGATGCATAAATGAGTTTAGTACAAATTATTTTAGTCGTAATTGTTGCTTTCATCATCGGTTGTAGCTCAGTTAACGACCAAATCGAAACATACCAGCCAGTTGTGGCTTGTTCCCTTATCGGTCTTGTTACTGGTCATCTCGAACTCGGCGTAATGTTGGGTGGTAGCTTGCAGTTGATCACTATGGGATGGGCTAACGTTGGTGCTGCCATGGCACCAGACGCTTCACTTGCCGCTGTAGCTTCTACAATCATTCTTATCTTGGGTGGTCAAGGAGCTAAAGGAATTGGTCCAGCCATCGCCCTTGCGGTTCCTTTGGCTGTTGCCGGTCTTGCCTTGACAATGTTTGTCCGTACTGCAACTGTCTTCATCGCTCACATTATGGATAGTCGTGCTGAAGATGCTGATATCGCTGGTATTGAAAGATGGCACTTTATCGGTATGTCCCTCCAAGGTCTCCGTGTTGCTATCCCTGCCCTCCTCTTGCTCTTGATTCCTGCACACCTTGTACAATCTGGTCTTGAATCTATGCCTGAATGGTTAACATCAGGTATGACAATCGGTGGTGGTATGGTTGTAGCCGTTGGTTATGCCATGGTTATCAACATGATGTCTAGTCGCGAAGTATGGCCATTCTTCTTCCTTGGTTTTGCTTTGGCTGCCCTCAAAGAATTGACCTTGATTAGCTTGGGTATCATCGGCCTCTGTCTTGCCGTTATGTACCTTGCACTTGAAGCTAGTGGTTCATTGGGTTCTTCAAATGATGGAGGATCAGGTGATCCCCTCGGTGAAATTCTGGAAGACTTTTAATTAGGAGGAAAGAAAATGGCTGATTCAAAAATTAAATTAACAAAAGCAGATCGTTTCAAAGCTTTCTTGCGCTCATACTTTCTTTTAGCTTCATTCAACTATGAACGTATGCAAAATGGTGGTGTGGCTTACACCCTCATCCCTGCAATCAAAAAACTTTATCAAACAAAAGAAGAACGTGTAGCTGCTCTTAAGCGTCACTTGGAATTCTTCAATACACAACCTTTCATGGCTAACCCAATCTTTGGGGTTACACTTGCCTTGGAAGAAGAACGTGCTAACGGGGCAGACATCGATGATGCCGCTATCTCAGGGGTTAAGGTTGGTATGATGGGACCTCTTGCAGGTGCCGGTGACCCTCTCTTCTGGTTTACCCTTCGCCCAATCTTCCTTTCATTAGGAGCAGGTTTGGCTGTTTCAGGTAACATCTTGGGACCTATCGTCTTCTTCGTACTTTGGAATGCTATGGTCGCTGCCGTTAAATGGTACACTCAAGAGTTCGGTTATAGAGCTGGTGCTGCGATTACAGACGACGTATCTGGTAATCTTCTTCAACAAGTAACTCGTGGCGCATCAATGATGGGGATGTTCGTTATCGGTTCTCTTATCCAACGTTGGGTAAGTATCACCTTCACACCAGTTGTCTCTACTGTTAAACAACAAGAAGGTGCTTATATCGATTGGGATAAACTTCCAAAAGGTATTGCCGGTGTTAAAGAAGCCTTCCATCAACAAGCTGCTGGTCGCTCTCTTGACGCTAACAAGGTGACAACCTTGCAAGATAACTTGAACCAATTGATTCCTGGTCTTGCTGCCCTTGGTTTGACTTTCCTCTGCATGTACCTTCTTAAGAGAAAAGTTTCTCCAATCGTTATCATCTTAGGTATCTTTGTCCTTGCTATTGTGCTCCACATTATTGGTCTACTCTAATCGGAGCAAGGTATGGTTAAATCGCTCAATACGAAAATGGCTCACACAACTAAGGGAACTTGGTTTCGTGAAGGACCTATTTACGGAAATATCATGGTCGGAGATAAGGCCTTCGAATTTTACAATGATACGAAGTTGCAAGACTACGTTCAAATTCCTTGGGATGAAATCACTTATGTGATTGCCGATATCTACTTCGGTGGTAAGTTCATCCCACGCTTTGAAATCCGCACTAAGCAAAATGGACGTTTCCGTTTTGCCAGTCGAAAAAGCCGAATAACTTTGAAAGAAATTCAAAAAAGAATTCCTCGAGAAAGTTTACGAAAAGCACCTAGCTTTATCGCTGTCCTCAAACAAGGCTTTAAAAATCTTTTCCGACTCATTGTCAAGAAGAAATAATCTCCGAATATTATAAAAGGGTTGTCCAATCTAATGATTGGACAATCTTTTTATAATATTTTGCTCATTTTTGAAAGAATTTGACTTCTTTTGAAATTTTATCTCACTAGCTATTGACATTTTCTTGAAAGCGTTTTAGAATATAATTGTTCTTGATTTCTTATGTTTAAAAAGATTGAGAGACGCTTTTTTTAGCGTCTTGATAAAAATCGGAGATAGTCTTTTTAAGCCTAGGAAAAAATAATTTATAAGGAGGAGAACACGAATGGGTATCGGTATTATTATTGCCAGCCATGGTAAGTTCGCTGAAGGAATCCACCAATCAGGCTCTATGATTTTTGGAGACCAAGAGAAAGTTCAAGTCGTAACTTTCATGCCAAGTGAAGGTCCTGATGACTTGTACGCTCACTTCAACGACGCCATTGCACAATTCGATGCTGATGATGAAATTCTTGTTTTGGCTGAC
Source organism: Streptococcus sp. HMSC10E12 (assembly GCF_001807855.1). NCBI lineage: Bacteria > Bacillati > Bacillota > Bacilli > Lactobacillales > Streptococcaceae > Streptococcus > Streptococcus sp. HMSC10E12. Next base: position 36,840 of record NZ_KV791092.1, on the reverse strand, counting down.
CTTTGGTCTGGTTCACCATTTAACCAAGCCAGTCGAATTGCTGGAGAAAATCCAGATCGCAAGATTGCTATCATCACAGGACTTAACTTGCCAATGCTTATCCAAGCATACACTGAACGTATGATGGATGCTAACGCTACTGCAGAGCAAGTTGCTGCTAATATCATCAAGGAAGCTAAGGGTGGTATCAAGGCACTTCCAGAGGAGCTTAATCCAGCTGAGGAAACAACAGCAGCTCCTGTAGAAGCTGCTGCACCTCAAGGAGCTATCCCAGAAGGGACAGTTATCGGAGATGGTAAACTCAAGATTAACTTGGCACGTTTGGACACACGTCTCTTGCATGGTCAAGTAGCAACTAACTGGACACCTGCTTCTAAAGCAGACCGTATCATTGTTGCTTCAGACGACGTTGCTAAAGATGAGCTTCGTAAAGAATTGATCAAACAAGCAGCACCAAATGGGGTTAAAGCAAACGTTGTTCCAATTCAAAAATTGATTGATGCTTCTAAGGACCCTCGCTTTGGTAACACACACGCGCTTATCTTGTTCGAAACTGTTCAAGACGCACTTCGTGCTATCGAAGGTGGCGTGCCAATCAAAGAACTTAACGTTGGTTCTATGGCTCACTCAACTGGTAAAACAATGGTTAACAACGTTTTGTCTATGGACAAAGACGATGTTGCTTGCTTCGAAAAATTGCGTGACCTTGGCGTTGAATTCGACGTCCGTAAGGTACCTAATGATTCTAAGAAAGATTTGTTCGACCTTATCAAAAAAGCTAACGTTCAATAACCTTCATTCGGATAAATTAGTTGATACTCTCAGCTAATCACAACTCAATAGAAAAGGAATTATTACCATGTCAGATATGTCAATTATTTCTGCAATTTTGGTCGTAGTTGTTGCCTTCCTTGCTGGTCTTGAAGGTATCCTTGACCAATTCCAATTCCACCAACCACTTGTTGCATGTACCCTCATCGGTGCTGCTACAGGTAACCTCACTGCAGGTATCATGCTTGGTGGTTCTCTTCAAATGATTGCCCTTGCTTGGGCTAATATCGGTGCCGCTGTCGCTCCTGACGCTGCCCTTGCCTCTGTTGCTGCTGCCATTATTTTGGTTAAAGGTGGTAACTTCACAACTGAAGGTATCGGTGTTGCGACTGCAACAGCTATCCCACTTGCGGTTGCCGGTCTCTTCCTAACTATGCTTGTTCGTACAGCATCTGTTGCCCTTGTTCACGCTGCAGATAAAGCAGCAGAAAGCGGAAACATCGCTGGTGTTGAACGTGCACACTATCTTGCCCTTCTTCTTCAAGGGTTGCGTATTGCTGTCCCAGCAGCCCTTCTTCTTGCTATCCCAGCACAATCTGTTCAACATGCCCTTGGTTTGATGCCTGACTGGCTCAACCACGGTATGGTTGTCGGTGGTGGTATGGTCGTAGCCGTTGGTTACGCCATGGTTATCAACATGATGGCAACTCGTGAAGTTTGGCCATTCTTCGCCATCGGTTTTGCTTTCGCAGCTATTAGCCAATTGACACTTATCGCTCTTGGTGCTATCGGTGTCGCTATTGCCTTCATCTACCTCAACCTTTCTAAACAAGGTGGCGGAAATGGTGGCGGAACTTCAACTGGTTCAGGCGACCCAATCGGCGATATCTTGGAAGACTACTAGGAAGGGGTGCTCTCATGGCTGAAAAAATTCAATTATCTCAAGCGGATCGTAAAAAGGTTTGGTGGCGCTCACAATTCTTGCAAGGTTCATGGAACTATGAACGTATGCAAAACTTGGGTTGGGCTTACTCACTCATTCCTGCTATCAAAAAACTCTACACTAACAAAGAAGACCAAGCCGCAGCTCTTAAACGTCACTTGGAATTCTTCAATACCCACCCTTACGTAGCTGCTCCTATCATGGGTGTTACCTTGGCTCTTGAAGAAGAAAAAGCTAACGGTACTGACATCGAAGATGCTGCTATCCAAGGGGTTAAAATCGGTATGATGGGACCCCTTGCCGGTATCGGTGACCCTGTTTTCTGGTTCACAGTTCGTCCTATCCTTGGTGCCCTTGGTGCATCATTGGCACAAGCTGGTAACATCGCTGGTCCACTTATCTTCTTCGTCGGTTGGAACCTTATCCGTATGGCATTCTTGTGGTACACTCAAGAACTTGGTTACAAAGCAGGTTCAGAAATCACTAAAGACATGTCTGGTGGTATCTTGAAAGATATTACTAAAGGGGCATCAATCCTTGGTATGTTCATCTTGGCTGTCCTTGTTGAACGTTGGGTATCTATCGTCTTCACTGTAAACCTTCCAGGTAAAGTTTTGTCTAAAGGTGCCTATATCGAATGGCCTAAAGGCAATGTTAGCGGTGACCAACTTAAGACTATCCTCGGCCAAGTTAATGACAAACTTAGCTTCGATAAGATTCAAGTTGATACCCTCCAAAAACAATTGGATTCATTGATTCCAGGATTGATGGGACTTCTCCTTACTTTTGCATGTATGTGGTTGCTTAAGAAGAAAGTTTCACCAATCACAATCATCATCGGACTCTTTGTAGTTGGTATTGTTGCAAGCTTCTTCGGAATCATGTAAAAAGAGTAAGAGTTTAGCAAAGCTGAACTCTTTTCTTATGCTATAATAAAGGTATTACAATCAAAAAGCGAGATAGATATGGCACAATCACTAAACAAAACAGTTGAATTGCATACAACAGGCGTTTCCTACATGGCTATCGGAGGGAAAGTCGGTAAATTTCTAATCGGAGATGTGGCTCTTGAATTCTACCCAGATGTCAATGTCGAGCAATACATTCAAATTCCATGGACTAGCATTACTCAAATCGGTGCGAATGTATCAGGAAAGAGAATTAGCCGTCACTTTGAAGTGTTGACAGACAAGAGCAAATTCCTCTTTGCTTCTAAAGATTCTGGGAAGATTCTAAAGATTGCTAGGGAACATCTTGGCAATGAAAAAGTCGTCAAGCTACCAACTCTCATTCAAACTATTGGTGCTCGACTCAAAGGTTTATTTGCCAAAAAATCATAATTTTTGTATAATATAACAGACGGATAAGTACTAGCTAGACTCTTACAGAAAGCCTGCGGTTGCTGCGAGCAGGTAGGGTTGACCTACGAAATTCTACCGTTTCTAATAATTAAAAACATAAACAAGTGCACTCCTGTGAAGTTGGATGGAACCGTGGCCTAAGTCACTCCAACACTTTCACTGGAGTGTTTTACTTTTTGGAGGAACTTATGTTAGATGTAAAACGTATTCGTAACGACTTCGATGCCCTTGCCGAAAAATTGGCTACACGTGGTGTCGCTGCTGAAACTTTAAATGAACTCAAAGAGCTTGATGTTAAACGTCGTGAACTTCTTATCAAATCTGAAGAACTCAAAGCTCAACGTAACATCGCTTCAGATGGTATCGCTCAAGCTAAACGTAACAAAGAAGATGCTTCCGAACAAATCGCTGCAATGCAAAAAGTCTCTACAGAAATTAAGGAAATTGATGCAGAACTTGCTGCTATCGATGAAAAGCTTAATGCCATCGTTGTGACACTTCCAAACACACCAAATGACTCTGTTCCAGTAGGTGCTGACGAAGACGAAAACGTAGAAGTTCGTCGTTGGGGAACACCTCGTGACTTTGATTTTGAAGTTAAAGCTCACTGGGATCTTGGGGAAGACCTTGGTATCCTAGATTGGGAACGCGGTGCTAAAGTCACTGGTTCTCGCTTCCTCTTCTACAAAGGCCTTGGAGCAAAATTGGAACGTGCAATTTACAACTTCATGTTGGATGAGCATGCTAAAGAAGGCTATACTGAAATGATCACACCTTACATGGTTAACCACGACTCAATGTTTGGTACTGGTCAATATCCAAAATTCAAGGAAGATACTTTCGAGCTTGACGGTACTGACTATGTCCTTATCCCAACAGCCGAAGTTCCTTTGACAAACTACTACCGTGGTGAAATCCTTGACGGTAAGGAATTGCCAATCTACTTCACAGCTATGAGCCCTTCATTCCGTTCAGAAGCTGGTTCAGCTGGTCGTGATACACGTGGTTTGATTCGTCTTCACCAATTCCACAAGGTTGAAATGGTCAAATTCTCAAAACCTGAAGACTCTTATGATGAATTGGAAAAAATGGTAGTTAACGCTGAAAACATCCTTCAAAAACTTAACTTGCCATACCGTGTCATCACTTTGTGTACTGGCGATATGGGATTCTCAGCTGCGAAAACTTATGATTTGGAAGTTTGGATTCCAGCACAAAACACTTACCGCGAAATTTCTTCATGTTCAAACACAGAAGATTTCCAAGCCCGTCGTGCACAAATCCGTTACCGTGACGAAGCTGATGGTAAGGTAAAACTTCTTCACACTCTTAACGGTTCAGGACTTGCTGTTGGACGTACAGTAGCCGCTATCCTTGAAAACTACCAAAACGAAGATGGTTCAGTAACTATCCCTGAAGTTCTTCGCCCTTACATGGGTGGTGCTGAAGTAATTTCACCAAAATAAATAAGAGAAATCTCCAGAAAAAACTGGAGATTTTTTAGTTTTGATTAGCTTCCTCGTAGTATGGTTTCAACTTATAGAATCCATCAACGAGTTCTTCTACTAACTCTTCCATTATTTCACTAGCAGTCACAGGGACATCATATTTGACCAACACCTTACGAACACGACCATCTCTAACTGCTTCTTTAAGCATCTGACGATTTTCTTCAGTTCCTTTCACACGATGACTGACACCATTTTCCTGGGCAAAATAGTATAGAGAGGGTGCAATCGGTAAGTCTAGGACCTTATGTTGCTTAGCTAAAGTAGTATCTGATTTTTTACGTTCGACAAAGCTAACTTCTACTGAAATCCCCCATTTTTCAGACTGACCATAAAGTCGAATCGCCATGGCAACATCGTCTAAACTATCCTCAGGGGCCCTGTAATAGCACCAAAAGTGTGGCCGGCATATTTGTGCTTGATTAGCCCAATTACTGACACGATCCATCTTAAAGGGCGCCAAACGCTCCTCTAAAAGTTTTGCTAAAGTCTGCATCTCCTTACGAGCAGCCTGTCCCAAAGCTTTGAGGTCTTCCATCTCTTCCTTATGTGGGCCCGCTTTTTCAGGTTTGATATACTTAACTCCCTGTTTTGACAAATAAGCTTGAATATTTTCTAACATCGTTTTCTCCTTACAATGATAAAAGACCAACCCATAAAGATTCTATTCTGGTTGGTCTCTTTTTTTATTTACGTTTACGAGCAATCAAATGAATTGGTGTTCCCTCGAAACCAAAGGCTTGACGAATTTGATTTTCCAAGAAACGCATATATGAGAAGTGCATAAGCTCTTCTTCATTGACAAAGATAACAAATGTTGGTGGTTTAACCGAAACCTGTGTGCCATAGAAAATCTTAAGGCGTTTTCCTTTGTCAGTTGGTGTTGGGTTGATGGCAATGGCATCCATGATAACATCATTCAAAACAGCTGATGAAATACGACGATTTTGACTCTCACTGATGCGTTTAATCATCTCTGGCAACTTGTTAAGACGTTGTTTCGTCTCAGCCGATACAAAGATAATTGGTGCATAGCTCAAGAATTGGAACTGATCACGGATATCTGCTTCCCAGTTAGCAACGGTATGATTGTCTTTCTTAATCGTATCCCATTTGTTAACTACGATGATAATCCCTTTACCAGCTTCATGGGCAAAACCAGCAATACGCTTGTCATACTCACGGATACCTTCTTCGGCATTGATAACCATAAGGACGATATCAGAACGGTCAATGGCACGCATTGAACGCATAACAGAGTATTTCTCTGTGTTTTCATAAACCTTACCAGATTTACGCATACCAGCGGTGTCAATCATGGTATACTCTTGACCTTCACTGTCCACAAAGTTTGTATCAATGGCATCTCGAGTTGTACCAGCAATTGGGCTGGCAATCACTCGGTCCTCACCCAAAATGGCGTTAATCAAGCTTGATTTTCCGACGTTTGGACGCCCAATCAAACTAAAACGAATGATATCTGGATTTTCTTCTTCAACTTCTGTTGGAAGATTTTCAACGATAGCATCGAGAACATCCCCTGTACCAATACCGTGAACAGATGAAACTGGATAAGGATCACCAAGACCTAGAGAATAAAAATCATAGATATCTGCACGCATCTCAGGGTTATCCACTTTATTTACCGCCAAGATAACTGGCTTGTTGGTCTTATAGAGAATACGAGCAACGTACTCGTCCGCATCTGTCACGCCTTCCTTACCTGAAACGACAAAGACAATAACGTCAGCTTCAGTCATGGCAATGTCAGCTTGGTGCTTAATTTGTTCCATAAATGGTGCATCAACATCATCAATACCACCTGTATCAATTAAGCTAAACTGACGGTTAAGCCATTCAGCAGAGGTATAAATACGGTCACGTGTTACCCCTTCAACGTCTTCGACGATAGAGATACGTTCACCCGCAATTCGGTTAAATAGGGTCGATTTCCCAACGTTTGGGCGACCCACGATAGCAACTGTAGGTAATGTCATATGTTTAAGTCCCTGATTAAATAGGGATTCCTTTCTTCATTTAGCAGTCTCACTTCCACCAAGGAAAGCAAACTCTCTTATTCTTTATCATTATTAGGATCACCCTAACGGCGATTAACACCCTTCAAGTGAACCTCTTTGGCTAGAAAACGGATACGCTCCATCACACGTTTGGCCTGCCAAGTCTCATCTCCTTGACGTCCATTGGATAGCTTCGCTTCTAAATCCGCAAAACTATAGTTAGACGTAAAGAAGGTAGGAAGCTCCTCAATCATACGATGCTGGAGGATAACTTGCAAAACATCATCTCTAATCCAAGAAGAAAATTGTTCTGCACCGATATCATCTAGAACCAAAACTTCCGCCTGTTTGACAGCATCAATTTGTTCCTTGACAGAACCATCCTTGATTCCATTTTTAACATCAATAGTAAATGATGGGTAATGAATAATGGTCGTCGCAACCTTCTTTGTCTCTGAAAGTTCATGAGCCATAGCAGCCAACATGAAGGATTTTCCAACCCCCATGTCTCCGTAGATATAAAGGCCTTTCTGGTCTGGACTAGGGTAATTCGCTACAAAATCCACGAGACTCTCAAAGGTATCAACACGAGCCACATCATCTAGAGCAATGTCCGCAAAGGTAATCTTACGATAAGACTGAGGAAGACTCACCAAATTAATCCGTTTAGCAATAGCCTGCTGTTCTTGTTGCTCTTTGAGCTGACGCGTCTCCTTATAGGTGACATCAGCGTAGCCTTCATTCATGGTCAGAATCGGCTCATACCCTTTGGCAATATACGAGGCATCACCTTCTTTGACCTTACGGCATTCCACCAGGAATTGATTAAACTTAGGAAGACTACGTTTGATTTCATCCTGGCTTAGGCTATGCTCTTGAATAAAGCTAGCCACTCTTGGATCTGCTAAAATTTGCTTCGTTAAATCTGTTGCATTGCCAGACCCATGATGCCCTGTTCGGTTTAGGGTTTGTCCAACTCTTTCCATAGGCTACTCCTTTCCTTTTTCTAGTTTTGCCAAAGCTCGACGTCTAATTTCATCCAACTTGGCCTGATCAGCCTGACTGGTTTGATTATCATAATCTGGATTACTCCAGCTTGGCACATTTGTTTTCTTCTTAGAATCTGCTCTTGCTTGCTGTGATTTCTTGTCGTAACCACTACGCAAGGCTAAAAGTCCCTGTTCAGCAGTGACGATATTCTTAAAAGCAAAGTCGTTGGCAAGTTTAGAGATATACTCTCGATTCACATTCGTCGAACGTGTCCGTCCCAAACTGTAGGCAACCATAAGGTTAATGACCTCATCCATAAAGCCTCTTTGTGCCAAATCCGTGAGAATCTGCTTCTCAGAATTAGTCACAGTCCCGCTTGGGCCTTTAGCACTTTGCAAGTAATCTATAGGCTCTTCGGACCTAACCGCTTTAAGAATCTTTTTCTCCGTCTCCGTCAAAGCAGAATCACCACCCAATGTTTGAGCCTGAGCCTGTTCTAATTGCACCTGCATACGCTTGACAATAATCTGGTGGTTCACGGCTGTCTTTTTCGCTAAGAGATAGGTATCATACCAATTCATGCCATGAGTTTCAGACAATTTATAGATTTCTGGCACATCTGTCTTTTCATCTGTAAATACAAATCCGTCAGCCTGCATACGATTCCTGAAACTGCTTAAATCAAACGAATTTTTAGGCTTGATTTCAGACACAGACTTTTGAGCCAAACGCTCATCGGTAAAGACATCCGAAAAACGTTTAGATAAATCTTGCAAGCCTTGTAGACCTGCCGGTTTCAAAGCGTCTACTGCTGGTTCACTAATCTTTTGCTCGAGAAGTGAACTATAAACGGCATGTTTTAGAAACTGCTCAATTGATAAGGGAGACTTAAGCTCTATAACATAAAACCCTTGAGGTGACTGGTAAAAGGCCAAGAGATCTACTGCTGTCAGAACCGCCAGTGCTTCCTGAAGGGGTTGCATTCCAAAGTTAAGGTGATTCAGAATAGCCGCAAACTTATGGCGGTGATTACCATTGTCATAAAAAGCCACGAAATACTGGTAAAGAGCGTATCCCTCACCTCCAATAATGGGATAATAGCAACGCATCAAACTTGCCTGATCGGGAACGATAACCTGATTGCCAACATAGACAAATTCTTCAATAGGTCTCATTTTTTAGACTCTTTTTTCGCACGTACAGTCTTGGTGATTTCTTGAAGCAACTCTTCAATCTCATCAACATCTTTGAAAGAACGGTAGACACTGGCAAAACGTACATAAGTAATCTCATCAAGGTCAGCGAGTTCTTTCATCACTAAATTCCCAATGACATCACTATCAACCTCTCCATCATGGTTACGGCGAATGTTTTGCTCAATACGGGTGATGGCATTTTCGATATCCTCACTAGAAACCGGACGCTTCTGAGCACTCATCAAGATACCATTGAAAATCTTATCGCGAGAGAATTGTTCACGAGTACCGTCTTTTTTGACAACCAAAAGTGGAACTTCTTCCACACGCTCAAATGTTGTAAAACGAGCATGACAAGAATCACACTCACGACGCCGACGAATGGTATTCCCATCCTCTGCCTGACGACTATCGATAACACTAGATTTATTGTGTTGACATTTTGGACAACGCATGCACTTCACCACCAATCTTTGAAATTCGGTACTCTATTTTACCATAAAAACACATAAAAAGCACGCCCTAAACGAGGCGTGCTCATGACCAAGAATCACTCTAAGTCTCTTATAAATTGATTTAAAGCTCAAGTTGAGGTGTCGTCGTTTCTCCATCTGCAAATGGAATGTAAAGGTCGAAACGTGTTCCAACACCAAGTTCAGAACTAACATCGATACGGCAGCGATAAGCTTCCACAATTTGGTAAAGAATTGACAAACCAATACCAACACCAGATTGCGTTGTTGTACGATTACGTGCCTTATCTGAACGGTAGAAGCGCTCAAAGATATGCTCAATATCTTCTTTAGAGATCCCTTCACCATTATCTTGCACTTGCACCAACATTTCATCTTCCAGAGCCTTAATTGTAACCTGGATTTCCTTGTTAACAGGAGAATACTTGACCGCATTATCAATCAAAATCGTAATCGCCTGTTCAAAGTGTTGGCTGTAAATCTGTGCAGGGCGCTCTGAACTCTCGAAATCATTGAGATAGAATTGGTAATCTTCATGCAAGACACGGAAGTTACCAATAACCGTACGGATTGAAGAATTCAAATCACAAGTATCGTTTCTGTGATTTTCAAATGACCCTTTGACACGGATAGAATCCAACATGTCATTAATCATAATCGTCATACGGTTGGCCTCGTGACTGGCAGCCTCAAGACTTTCCTCAAGAATCTCAGGGTCATTTTTACCCCAACGTTGCAAGAGGTCCATATGCCCCTTGATAACCGCAATCGGTGTACGCAATTCATGACTGACGTCACTCAAGAAACGCATCTGCATCTGATTATTTTCTTGGATTTTATCCATCATACGGTTAAAGTTAACCGCCAAATCACCAATTTCATCGTGACTTTCAATCTTAGAACGAAGTTCCAAATCACTTGGCGAATCGGTGATAACTCCCATCGTTTCGTGCAACTGTCTCATCGGACGAAGAATAGATGTCAAGACAACTACAGTCGCTGCGATAACTAGGACCGTCATCCCCACTTCTAGGAAAATCAATAAGAAAATCAAACGCTCTTTCAGAGCATAATAGAATTCCAAATCATGGAAGATTTGGGCATAACCAACGATGGTCTTTTTATCTTTACCGTAGATTGGAACTTGCAGCAAGAAACCACGCTTCCCTTTATAGGAAACTGACTTCAATTTGTTTACCTCGGACATACCTGGAGGCGAGTCTGTGTTCTCCTCAGAAGTAAAGATAAACGTTCCCTTTTTGTCATAAACAAAAACAGATTGGTTAGAATATAATTTATTAGAAATCGCAACCTGACCATCCAAAGAGTGCTTTTCGGAAAGCACACCATTAATGATCGATGCATAGATATTTTTAGGCGAATAAAGGGCAGCTAAAAGCGGTTCTGGACTCAACTCTTCGTCGGAGTCCCAGTCCTTTTCTATATAAGTAACAACTTTTGAGATTGTAGTGTTTACATTTTGACGTTCACGTTGTAAAAGTAGTGTATTGGCTGAGAAAATAACAACCAGAGTGAACATCGACAATACAAGAAAGAAGACCACAGCAGTTGTCATGGTCAACTTTTTTCTAATGGTTACTTTACCAAATAATTTATCTTGTAATTTACTCATTTTTCACGGATAACGTAACCCATTCCTCGTACTGTTTGAATATATGATTCCTTACCTGGAACGTCGATTTTTCCACGCAAGTAACGAATATAAACATCTACCACGTTTGTTTCGATGGCGTCATCATATTTCCAAACTTGAAGCAAGAGTTCCTCACGGGTCATCACTTGGTTCATATTGCTCAAAAGTGTGTTCAACAAATCAAACTCACGTTTTGTCAATGGAATTGCTTCATCACCACGAACAACTGTACGGTTTTGAACATCCAATTTCAAATCACGATAAGTTGATGCTTTGGCTGGTGCATTCTTAGCAGCTTCGATATCTTGGCGACGGAAGGTTGCACGGATACGTGCCAACAATTCTTCAATCGCAAATGGTTTTACAATATAGTCATCAGCACCGCGGTCCAAACCAGCAACAATGTCCATGATTGAATCGCGAGCTGTCATCATCATAATATAAGTATCTTTTTCTTGTTGGAGACGACGTGTTACTTCAAAACCGTCCATCTCAGGCAACATAAGGTCCAAGAGAATAAGATCGAAATCTTTCTCGAGTGCCATTTCAAGTCCTTCGCGTCCGTTGTCTGCTGTCACAACGTCGTATCCTTCGTGTTGAAGTTCAAGAGAGACAAAACGAGCAAGGTTTTTCTCATCTTCAACAATCAAAATGCGTTTGCTCATAATAAGTATTTACCACTTTCTTAAAATTTTTTGACTTCCATTTCCCTTAAAAAGTCTGTAGATTTACCCAATGAATAAATCCGAAAATTAACTTCTAATGATATAATAATATAGATTTTTAAAATTGTCAAACATTTTTAGTTTGTTTTTTTGAATTAATTTTCATCAAAGAGACCGTTCAATTGGGCAAAGGGATTACTTGCCTCTTTTTTCTCCTGTTGAAGTGCGGCAAAGTCCTCTTCTGATAAGACTTCCCAGTCATTCCCAGAGAGCGAAATTTGTCCTGATTCTTCCTCAGGTGTTAGTACTCTCAAAGGAATATTAAGAAGAATATTATCTAGAATACTCTCATCAAGATTAATAGTATCCCCATCCAAGATAAGAACTAGATTTTCTTCGACTAATTCTTTTTGAAGAGCAGCATCTGCCTCTTGTATAAAGGTTTCTGAAACCGGATAGTTAAATCTAAGGGTCACAGGTTCAAGTGAACGGCTAGATGGCAAGGTAATATCATAGCTAAGTTGATAATCCAAAAGGTACAAACCATTGTCATAGGCTACCTGCCCACTTGCTTGAATCTGTTCAAGATTTAAAACTTGATCATAGCGTTCTTTAATAGACTCCAACAAAGAAGGTGCTTCGTTAAAGGCGAGCCCTTCTGGAGACTTTCTAACTTCTGAAAGGTAAATCATTTTTAATCCTCAAATTAAATTTCCCCATAGGGGTCTATTTTCAATCCACAAGACCATAATCCCCTACATTCACTTTTCATTAGAGAGCATGATTATGATTTTAGACTTAATAAGTATTATATCAAATTTTTAAGAAAAAATAACAGCTTTAATATTACATATTTCTTAAACTTAGAACTTTTTTCACAGCTAATGAGAAACTTACTCAGACCTAGTTTCCATCTGTCTTATAGCGTTAGATGAAAGCTCTTAATTATGGTAAAATAAGAGCATTGAAACTAGATAAAAGGAATATAAAATGACACCTGAAGATTTTTACAAGGCTCTGAAAGAACTGGGGTTCGATCTCAGCCAAAAACAAAAAGACCAATTCCAACGCTACTTTGAGCTCTTGGTGGAATGGAACGAAAAGATCAACCTTACTGCAATCACAGAAAGAGACGAGGTCTACCTCAAACATTTCTACGATTCCATAGCTCCTGTTCTCCAAGGACATATTAAAAATCAGACTATTCGACTTCTCGATATCGGAGCTGGAGCTGGATTTCCAAGTCTCCCTATGAAAATCCTTTGTCCTGAACTTGATGTGACTATCATTGACTCTCTTAATAAACGCATCAATTTCCTAAATCTATTGGCCGATGAACTTGAGCTCAGCGGTGTTCACTTCTATCATGGTCGTGCAGAGGATTTTGGACAAGACAAGGCCTTCCGTGCTCAGTTCGATATTGTAACCGCCCGTGCTGTTGCACGCATGCAGGTTCTCTCAGAATTGACCATTCCTTTCTTAAAGGTGGGTGGACAACTTATTGCACTTAAAGCTGCAGCAGCTGACGAAGAGCTAGCCGATGCTAAAAATGCCTTGAACTTGCTTTTTGCCAAGCCTATTCTCAACGAGAACTACAAACTGCCAAATGGGGATGGACGTAATATCACCATTGTCGATAAGAAAAAAGAAACCCCAAATAAGTACCCACGTCGTGCTGGGATGCCTAACAAGAAGCCGTTATAACGTTTATCCAAGGATGTTTCTTGCTCCTTGGATTATTATTTATTCTTATGATAACTCGGAGGTTTTCATTGATAAATCGTCTTTCTGTCACGCAAAAGCTTGTGCTCAGCTTTGTCTTTGTCATTATAGTGGGGAGTATTTTACTTAGCCTTCCCATAAGCCACTATGCTAACAGTCCAGAAACAAGCTACCTAGACCATCTCTTCAATACTGTGTCAATGGTCTGTGTAACTGGACTTTCTGTTGTCCCGGTCAGTAAGGCATACAATGGTCTTGGTCAAATTCTCTCTATGCTTCTCATGCAGACGGGAGGACTTGGACTAGTCTCTCTTATAGCCTTTAGTACCTATACCCTTAAAAATAAATTAGGACTGAGCGATCAAGATCTCCTTCAATCCGCACTTAGTAGGGATAACCAAAAAGATTTGAAGGCTTATCTTTTTAAGGTCTATAAAATAACTTTTTCTATTGAAGCTTTAGCAGCACTCGTGATTATGACTGACTTCATTCCTCGTTTTGGACTTGGTCATGGCATCTTTAATAGTCTCTTTCTAGCTGTCTCTGCCTTTTGTAATGCTGGATTTGATAACTTAGGTTCTAACAGTTTACAAGATTATGCAACCAATCCAACCATTAACCTTGCTGTAGCTTTTCTCATCATGTCTGGAAGCTTGGGATTTGCAGTTTGGATTGATTTGATTCAACTAATAAGACGTTATATTAAAGATCGTCCAAGGAATTGGAAACTAGCTTGGAGACCTTTCAGTAATCAAAGCCGTCTTGTGCTTATAAGTACAGGTTGTCTCCTATTAGGAGGAACACTACTTGCTTGGTTACTGGAAATGGATAACTCTAAGACAATCGGTACTCTCAATGTCTGGCAACAACTTCTGGTAAGTTTCTTTCAGACTGTAACCATGCGTACCGCTGGCTTTGCAACTATTTCCTATACCAATGCAGATTTCTCCACAAATCTTCTTTTTATGATTCAAATGATTATTGGGGGTGGTCCTGGAGGAACTGCGGGTGGTATCAAGGTGACAACTGCCTCTATCATGTTCCTACTTTTTAAGTCAGAGCTATCTGGTAACTCGAGCGTGGTTTTTCGAAACCGTATTATATCTAACAAAACCATTTTGCAAGCATTCACAGTTATACTCTTTTTCCTAACGATACTCTTTGTCGGCTATGTTATTTTGCTGGAAACTAATCCTACTCTCTCGCCACTAGGCCTACTTTTTGAGAGTGTGTCAGCCATTGCTACCGTTGGTGTTTCAATGGATTTGACCCCTAATCTAAATACCCTAGGACGCCTCGTTATCATGGCTCTGATGTTCATTGGCCGTGTCGGACCTATCACTGTTCTCTTGAGCTTGATGACCAAAAAAGAAAAACATATCTCTTATGCCCCAACTGACATTTCAGTCGGCTAAACTATTTTATTAATTGACAATATTCTGAAAGGATTTTATATGAAAACACAAATTATTGGGGTCCTTGGTTTGGGAATCTTTGGACAAACTATTGCAACCGAACTCTCCTCTTTTGGACAAGATGTTATTGCCATAGATAATAATGCTACAACAATTGATTCCCTTGCTGATCAGGTGACTAAGGCTGCTGTTGGGGACATTACTGACATTGAATTTCTACGTTCTGCTGGTATCGATACTTGCGACTCAGTCATTATTGCAACTGGAGAACACCTAGAATCGTCTGCGCTAGCGCTCTTGCAGTGCAAAAAACTTGGTATAAAGAATATTATTGCCAAAGCTACGAATAACAATTATGAGGAAGTCCTTTACGGAATGGGTGCTAACTGGGTCATCACTCCCGAACGTAGCACAGCAAAAGAATTGGCTTCAAATATCCTCCGCTATAACATATCAAATGTTTTTCATTTTGAGGACGATGTAGCTTTAATTGAACTTAAAATTCCTAGTGAATGGGCTGGAAAGTCCTTGCATACTTTAAATCTAAGACAAAATTATAACGTCAATGTTATTGGTTTTAGAGATGAGAAAAATGGCAAGTTAAACACTCACTTTGACCCAAGTAAGAAACTACCTGATGAAGGAATCATACTAGTTGTCGCTGACAATCGAACACTAGAAAAATTTGATTATTTAGGATATTTGAAATAACAAAAAACGTTCCAATCTCGTTCATCTGGACAAGATTGGAACGTTTTTAGTTGTGCTTATTTGCATACTTTTGCTAAAAGGAAAGAATATTATCCCCATGGATTGTAAAAACGACCATGATTGAGGAAGATTAATCCTATACTAATTCCCAATAAAAGAATAGCTGACACGATGACAAGGTAATCTTGTTTTATCAAAGATTTATGCACATACCAGGTACGTTTTTTATAGCGACCAAATCGACGTAGCTCCATAGCTGTCGATATGGTATCAATTCGTTCGAGTGATGAAAAAATTAGTGGAAGAACAATTTGGAGATTCCCGCGAATACGTTTGACCAGTCCCGCCTTTTGCGACAAATCCAAACCACGAGCCTCTTGAGCCTTACGAATCGTAAAGAATTCTTCTTGGACATCTGGAATATAACGCAAGGTTAAACTAACGGAATAGGCAAATTTATAAGGAATCCCAATCTGATTAAGACTAGCCGCAAACTGACTCGGATGAGTGGTCATAAGAAAAAGAATGGCAAGAGGAACCGTTGAAAAATATTTAAGCAATAGATTTGCAAGGTAAAAAAGCTCCTGACTGGTTAGATAGAAACGCCCCCAGCCTTCAATAAGAACTGTCTTTGCCCCGTAAATTTCTTCACCATAACCAGGTGCGAAAAGGTAGACCATAAGTAAATTAAAGAGGGCAATGGATCCAATAATCTTAACAACAAAAGAAATATCTCGCCAACGAATCTTAGCCAAATAAAAGAGATAAATGGAAAGTAAGCCTACTGCTAGGATAAAGCGGGGGTCATAGGTTGCCATACAGGCAACTGAAACCAAGATAAAGAAAAGCATCTTACTTGCCCCAGACAAATCATAGAGGAAACCTTGACCTGACTGATAACCAATTAAACGATTAGACATTAGGGCCTCCTTTTTCGATATAATACTGGGTTACTTCTACTGGATCACTTGACAATTTCTGACCCAAAGTATAAAGAGAGGTCTGCTTGAGATTAGCTGACTCTAGTAAATCTTTCTGATTAAGAATTGTAACAGGCTTGTCGTCTGCAATGACTTTCCCCTCAACCACAACGAGACAACGGTCGCTATATTCCAACATGAGCTGCATGTCATGGGTAATCATCACAATCGTATGACCTTGCTTCTGAAGACTGTCCAAGAAATTCATGATATCTGTGTAAGTCTTGTAATCTTGACCAGCGGTTGGCTCATCCAAAATAATGATTTCAGGTTTCAAAACCAAGATAGATGCAATGGTCACGCGCTTTTTCTGACCAAAGGAAAGCGCAGAAATAGGCCATTTACGAAAACTATAGAGACCACAAGTCTTCAGGACCTCATGAACACGCTCTTCAACCTCAGTTTCTTCAATCCCTCGCAAGCGTAAACCAAGAGCCACTTCATCAAAAATCATAGTTTGGCTAATCATCTGATTAGGGTTTTGCAAAACAAAGCCTATACGCTCTGAACGCTCGGCGATGCTATCCTGACTGATATCCTGCCCCTTGTAAGTTAATTTCCCTTGACTAGGGACAAAACCGCATAGAGCTTTGGCAAGCGTCGACTTTCCAGCTCCATTTTTACCGACAATCGCTAGTCGTTCACCTTTTTTCAAGCTAAAAGACATATCCTCTATAATCGCTGGATTATCCCCATAGGAAACGCTAAGCCCCTCAACCTTCAAAATAGAATCACTTGAACTGTCTCTTTTATCTTTCAAAACTCTATCTGGCAGAACAAGGTCAGATAAGTCTAAAGCATCCAATTGACTAAGATTTTGTGCACTCCTTGTGTCAAATCCCAACTGACGTAAAACCGTCACATATAGAGGTTCGCGAATCCCATTTTCCAGTAAGAGAGTACTTGATAAAAGCTCATCTGGGCTACCGTTAAAGAGGAGGGTGCCATCATTGACCAGTAAAATCCGGTCAACAGGACGATAAAGAACATCTTCTAGACGATGCTCAATAATAATTGTTGTAGCTCCCTCCTCTTTGTGGATCTTATCAATGAGATCAATGGTTTCCTGTCCTGATTTAGGATCTAAATTTGCCAGAGGCTCATCAAATAAAAGAATAGGACTCTCATCAATCAAGACACCAGCCAAACTGACTCGTTGCTTTTGGCCACCTGATAAATCTTGAGGGCGGTGATTCAAAAGAGAGGTCAAGTCTAGACGCTCAGCCCAGAGGGCTACCTTATCTTTCATCTCACTTTGATCAGCACAATCATTCTCCAAAGCAAAAGCCAAATCCTCGGCTACAGTTAGGCCAATAAACTGACCATCCGGATCCTGCAATACCGTCGATACCAACTGTGACTTATCATAGATAGATTGCTTAAAAATATCCTGACCATCTATCCTTACCTGGCCTTGTGCCTGTCCTTTATGAATATTAGGTATGATACCATTGAGACACTGAGCTAGAGTCGACTTTCCACTACCAGAAGGACCTAAGATGAGGACTTTCTCGCCCTTGGCAATATCAAAGCTGATATCTTTAAGCGTCGCTTCTGCTTGCGCATCATATTGAAATGTAAACTGATTAAAACTAATGTATTTATCCATGTTTCTACTAAAAAAGAGAGGAGGTATCAAAACAAACTGACAGTCCCACTCTCCTATGATTCATGCTAGTCTTTTGTAAGACTACCAGATTGTGTACGTGAGCTAGCATAGATTGCGAGAAGGAGGGTTCCTCCAATTGCAATTGTAATAAAGTTAGCTACGCCAGCTACAAAACTTTGTGCATAAAGGTATGACCAGGCTTGTGCAAATTGGAGTCTATCACCAATAGGGGTAACGATACCATAGGCAATAAGGAGGGCCAATGCTTGCGCTAGGTTAAACCAAATCATACTCATCAAAGAAAACTTGCCAGTTGTCACATCATATTTTTTGTTGAATAGACCAATTACAAGTCCTGTAATAGCACTTGCAAGTACCCAAGCCCATGAGATATTTCCGTATTGGATGCCATCTTTAAGCGCATGGCCAATGAAACCCATAAAGAAACCTGTAATAGGCCCAAAAATCACTGAGAATAGGGCTTGAACAGCATACTGAAGTTGGATGCTAGTATTCCCAAAAATAGGGATATTAACAAACATACCAATGATAATAAAGAGTGCTGCACCAATACCTGTCGCAACTACTGTACGAATTGAATTATTTTTCATAATCTTACTTTAATCTCCTAAACGTTTAATTTCAATGTGCCAGTTAGACCCTACACCAACATTATAGGCCTTGGCAAAAGACCCTTGGTTAATGGCTAAGCCAACACGATAGAGGGAATTGATATAAATAATTGGCTGACCGATACGAACATCCGCAAAAGATTTCCCGTAGGTAACTTGGTTTTGGTAGACCAACATATCATTGTTAAAGATAGTTACTTCGAATCGATCACCAAAGTTTGGTTCCAACGCGTAAAAGTCATCACGTGTGATAGAGGTCCAAAGAGAGCCGAAACGGACGTCCAAAATGTCAATCGCCCCACGAACTAAATTATCCTCTATGATGGTTTCAACCACTGGAAGCTCTAAAATTTTGTCCACAGGTAACTCAGGACCAACTTCTTCAAAACTGATATGACCAGAAGATAATTTGGCACCTGTATAGGCATAAACATCACGACCATGGAAGGTATAGGAAAGCTCTGTATTACTACGACGATTCTCAACCTCGGAAATCTCACGAACAGCCTCGATACCAACAACCTTCTTGATATAAGAAAGTGTCCCGTTATCTGGTGTGACGATATATTGCCCCGTCTTTGTTAAGGCAACCACACTTTTACGTGAGGAACCTACACCCGGATCAACTACCGAAACAAAGGTTGTCCCCTCAGGCCAGTATTCAACGGTCTGAAACAGACGATAGGAAGCCTCAAAAGTGTTGTAGGGAGTAATATCATGTGTCAGGTGATGAACTCCCAAACTAGGTTCTTCCTGAAGGGCCACACCAATCATAGCCGAAACAGCACCGTCAACCAAACCAAAGTCTGATTGAAGCACCAATAAATTATTAGTCATAAATGTTTTACCTTTTCTCTTTGAACGGTTTATTTTACCATATTTTAAGGGCTTTTTAAAGATGATAGATTCTTGAGCTAGCTATAGTCTTTGACTATGTTTTCTCTAAATCAAAAAGCCAGCCAAATAGGCCGACCTTATACAATTAGCTATGCTTTCTTCCAACGGCTCTTTTCTGCTACTGCTGTAAAGAGAACGTCTGTTGAAGAGTTAAGGGCTGTTTCACAAGAGTCTTGAATGACACCTACGATAAAGCCGACACCGACAACTTGCATAGCCAAATCATTTGAGATACCGAAGAGGCTACATGCCACTGGCACTAATAGGAGGGATCCTCCTGCAATACCTGAGGCACCACAAGCAGAAATAGCTGAAACCACACTAAGAATGAGTGCTGTCGCAAAATCGACCTGAATTCCCAAAGTCGTTACTGCAGCAAGCGTTAGGACATTGATTGTCACGGCTGCTCCAGCCATATTAATAGTTGACCCCAAAGGGATAGAAACTGAATAGGTATCAGGATTCAAACCAAGATCCTTACAAAGTTGAAGGTTAACTGGAATATTGGCTGCTGACGAGCGAGTAAAGAAGGCTGTAATCCCAGAGTCTTTCAAACAACGGAAAACTAGTGGGAAAGGATTTTTGCCCATCATCACAAAAGCAATGATTGGATTAACAACCAAGGCAACAAAGGCCATTGTTCCCACTAAAACAAGGATTAGGACCCCATAATCTGCCAAAACACCAACACCATTCTCAGAAATAGTATTAAAGACAAGACCAAGGATACCAAATGGGGCCAAGTTGATAATCCAACGAACGATTTGTGAAGTCACTTCTGCCAAGGTATTAAGCAAATCCTTCGTGTGATTGCTAGCTGCTCGCATGGCAAAACCAAAGACAACTGCCCATACCAAAACACCAATATAGTTAGCTTGAGCCAAGGCATTGACAGGGTTATCCACCATCTTAAGCAATAAATCTTTAAAGACTTCTCCCACACCTTGAGGTGCTGTCGCTTTAGTCGCTGCAGCTGCTCCCAACTTCAGAGAAATTGGAAAAATATAGTGAGAAATAACTGCCGTCAAAGCAGCCGCAAAGGTCCCAAAGAGATAAAGAACAATAACTGTCTTCATGTTGCTTTGTTGACCTTCTCGCGTTTGGGAAAGGGCATTGGCAACCAAGGCAAAGACCAAAAGTGGGGCAATTGCCTTCAAACCACCAACAAACATGTCTCCTAAGAGACCAATAACCGTAAACTTAGGAACAAGCAAACCAAGCACAGCACCCACTACCACACCAATGGCAATGCGCTTAATTAGACTGGTTCTATTCCAAGTTGAAATAAAACGTTTCATAACTCATTAACTCCTTTTTTATGGTTAGTCAACCATAAAGCATTCGATAGCTTCCATACTATGATAAATATCTGAAATCGTCAAGACATGAGAAAAGCCTGTAGCAAACAGGCTCTCAAATCCTATTTATGACTCAATTTACGAGTCAAGAAATCACCCAAGAATTGGATAAGGAAAATCAAAATCAAAATCAAGAAAGTTGCCAAAATGGTAACTGATGTACTTGAACGGTTATATCCATAGTAGATGGCGATGTAACCTAGACCACCTGCACCGATAGCACCGGCCATGGCAGTTTCACCGACTAGGGAAATCAGAGTTACGGTTGATACACGAACCAACTCAGGTAGCCCTTCACTAAGGTAAACCTTAATCGTATCCCAAAGTGTTGCACCACTAGCTTGTGCTGCTTCAATAACGCCTCGGTCAAGATCTGCAAGTACCACCTGTACTTGACGTGCAAAGAATGGGAAGGTTGCAGCTGACAATGGAACCAAGGCAGCTGTCATACCAAGGTTAGTCCCCACGATAAAGTAAGTGAAGCCTTTCAAAATCGCCAAGAGGATGATGAAAGGAATGGCACGGAAGATTGAAGTGATTTTATCCAAGATTTGGAAAACAAATTTATTTTCAATAACGCCACGAGGACCTGTCAATACCAAGAAGAGCCCCATAACAAGACCAAGAAGTCCCCCAATGATGAAGGAAATAACCGTCATGTAGAGAGTCGCATAGATGGCGTCTGGCCAAGAATTAACCCCCTGCATACCGATACGATAAATATCTGGAAAGTTTTGTTGAATCCAATCTGCCATTATTGGGCTCCTTTCTTAAGTACTTGCAAGCTGACACCTGCATTTTCAATCGCTTTTTGAGCAGCAAGAACCTTATCTGCCTCACCATCCAAGACAACGACCAATTCACCAACAGGAGTATCACCTAGAATCTCAACGTTACCATAAAGGATGTTACTTGAAACTCCGTACTCTTTGAAAAGTTCGGTCAAGAGTGGCTCATCTGTTGAAGAACCAGCATATTTAAGTTGAACGAGAAGGGCTGAGCTTGGTAAGTTTTTCACCAAAGGTTGTGCATTAATCTTAGCCAAGGCATCTTCAATCCCTGCTGCAGTTTCAATAAATTCTTGTGTCAAATCTTCTTGAGGATTTGAGAAGATATCAAGGACACTACCCTCTTCCAAAAGTTGACCATTTTGCATAACGGCAACACGGTTACAAATATCTTTAACAATTTGCATTTCGTGGGTAATCATAACCACTGTCAAACCAAGCTTTTTATTCAAATCCTGCAAAAGTGAAAGAATTTGCTTAGTTGTTTTAGGGTCAAGGGCTGATGTAGACTCATCTGAAATCAAGATTTCAGGATCATTAGCCAAGGCACGGGCAATCGCCACACGTTGTTTTTGACCACCTGACAATTGTGCAGGGTAGTTTTCCGCACGATCAGCCAAATCAACCAATTCCAAAAGACCACGAATTTTTTTGTCTTTCTCTTCATTGCTTAGTTTAGAATGACGAAGAGCAAAGGCTACATTTTCATAAGCCGTCTTTTGAGCCATAAGGTTAAAGTGTTGGAAAATCATCCCAATCGTTTGACGTTTCTGACGTAATTCTTTTGTCGACAATTGGACCTTACCATCTGCAAAAGTCACATCTTTACCGATAGTGATTTTACCAGCGGTAGGCACTTGCAAAAGATTGATTGCGCGCACAAGGGTAGATTTACCAGCCCCTGAATAACCAACAATTCCATAAATATCACCTTTTTCAATCTGGATAGACACATCCTTAACCGCTTGAATAGTGCGGCGTTTCTGCGTAAAGGTGATATCAATATTTTTCAAATCAATAATGACATTACTCATAACTTGCAATTAACTCCTTAATTAGTTCAATGTGGGTGTAATAATCTGCTAAGCTGACATTTTCATCCCCACCATGGTCACGACTGTTGGCATTTCCTATACCAAAGGCTGCCATAGGAACACCCAAAGCCTGATGAATCATATGCATAGGCCCCGTACCTGCTGCCGTTGGAAGCACAGCAACACCTTCTTCATAAAAGCCTTTTGCTAACTCAATAACATTGACAATAGCCGGATCAGACATATCACTTCGATAACTTTCTTCACCAAGAGTGAAGGTTACCTTGATACGGTCAAATCCTTCTTTTTTGAGGTGTGCCTTGATACACTCCAAAACGTACTCCGGCGTCAAGCCAGGGACCAAACGCATCTCCATCTTAGCTCTAGCTTGAGCTGGTAAGATAGTCTTAACCCCTTGCCCCTGATAACCTGTTGAAATACCTTCAATGGAAAGGGCAGGTTCAAAATAGTAAGTTTTTAAGAAAGCTCGGCGGTCACTTTCTAAAATGGGTAGTTTTAAGCCGTAAATCTTACGAAGACTATCTGCATTTTCAATGGCATAAGTTTCAATAAGATCCATCTCTCGTTCGTTTGGTTGGACAATCTTTTCATAGATGCCGTCGATAAGGATACGTCCCTGATCATCTCTCATGCTTGAGATAGCATTGAGCAAATACCATGAAGCCGATTCAATCACGGCACCAAACTTAGAATGAATATCAACATCAGCACTCTCGACAGACAAGTCAAAGGTAATAATTCCCTTGTTGCCCCCTGTGATTTCCAATTGACCTTTGCTATTTCGATTTCCTTGCTCCCAAACCAATAGGTCTGCTGGAAGCAGGTCATCTCGGTATTTTTCCAAATACTTTTCAAGATCGGTTGATGCAGATTCTTCAGCCCCTTCCATCATAAATGTAATGTTTACAGGAAGGTCGCCAACCTCTCGAATATATTTCCGCAGGGCTGTCAAACGAGCTGTAATATGCCCCTTATCATCATCAACACCACGACCATACATGTAGCCCTTACGAACTGTCAGACGGAAAGGTTCATCTGTCCATGGCTGATCATTATCCGCAGGAACCGTATCATAGTGTTGATAGAAAATAATTGTTTTCGCATCTGGATTTGGACTCTTGAATTTTGCCAAGACAAAAGGTGCCGTATAGGTCTCGTCAATTGTCACCTCTGCACCAACACCAGAGAAAATCTCACCAAGGTAAGCAGCCACATCATAGAGACCAATATTTTGAGCAAAAATAGATTTTTTAGAAATCAAAGTCCGCAAGACTTCAAAATAGTGCTGAGCAATTTCATCGTTACGAAATTTTCGTAACTGCTCTTCTTCACTTGAAAATGCCATCAAATCGTCTCCTTCATACACGACAAAATGGCGTGCTCTCACACGCCCTCTGTCCTTAGCTTATTTCTTTGAATTAGCTTTCAATTGATCTTGTGTTGGGGCACCTTTCCATGCTGGAAGGTCAACCTTGTTAGATGCATCATAGATGATTTGTGCTACTTCATCGTTTTGGTAGGCTTTAATCAAAGTCTTGATAGCATCAGCTTTATTTGATTTTTCCCAATCTTTATTAGCTGCAATGATGTTAACCCAATCTTTCAAATCTTGACTTGGTTCTTCTTGGAAGAGAGTTGTATCATAGTTAACGTTTTGTTGTTGTGCGTATGAGTTATTAACAACCGCTGCATCTACTGATGAAAGCGTTTGGGCAGCTTGTTCAGCTGAGATTTCTTTGATATCCAATTTCTTTGGATTCTCAGAAATGTTCTTGATAGTTGCCAATTCACCATCTTTAACATCCAACTTAATCAAACCAGCTGTTTGAAGAAGTGTTAAAGCACGGCTTTCGTTTGTACCATCGTTAGGTACTGAGATTGTAGCTCCTTCTGGAAGCTCTTTAACATCTTTATACTTAGCTTTTCCGTTTTCAGTACCTGAGAAAAGGTGGATTGGGCTAAGAAGTGTGTCAGCTGCCGCAACAACATCACCTTTATTTTCTTTGTTCCAGTTGTTCAAGAAATAAATGTGTTGGAAAGCATTAACATCGATTTCACCGTTTTTAAGGGCTTCATTTGGTTGGTTGTAGTCTGTGAACTCTTTCAACTCGATAGTAACACCCTTGTCTTTAGCCAATTCTTTAACTTTATCCCACAATGGCTCAGTTGTATCATCCAAAGTCATGATACCAACTGTCAAAGTTTTATCATCTTTAGCTGATTTATTACCACCAGCACCACAAGCAACCAAAGCTACTGTTGAAGCGACTGCCAATCCTGTAATTCCGAGAATTTTTTTAAGTTTCATAACGAACTCCCTTTAATTGTTTTAAGTATAAAATTATTATCCCATAGGATGAGAATTGTAGCAAATTGTTTATAATTGTATATCTCTATAGTTTTTAACTATAACGTGTCCTAGATTTTAATTATATGAAAAAGCTGAGAATCATTCCCAGCTCCTTTCTTATTTTTTGCTTGGAACTTTCAAAGCGTCTTTAGTTGGAATATAGTCTTTATTTCCAAGGAATTTTTCAGCCAACTTAGCCAAAGTACCATCTTTTTGGAGTTCTTCCAAACGTTTGTTTACAAATTTTTGAAGGTCTTTTTGGTTATCTGCGAACAAGAAGTAGATGTATGGTTGTTGATCAGATTTAAGCTCAATAGTCTTCAAGTTGCTCAATTTATTATTTTTGATGATTGCATTAACAGTTGGTGCATCAAAGATCTTGAAGTCGTACTTGCCTTCATTTAAACTTGTCAACATTTGTGTAATATTTTCATTTGTGTAGTTAAGTTCAACTGGCTTGTCTGAATGTTTATCGTTAAATTCAGTTAATTGTGTCGCTGTCGATGTTCCTTGAACAACCTGCGTTGAGTGTCCAGCAATATCATCATATTTCTTAATATTACTATCTTTTGGAACAGTCAAAACAGCTGGTGTGGTACCAATTGGATATGAGAAGAGGTATTTTTGGTCACGTTCTTCTGAGTAAGAGATATTATTACCAGCCATTTGGTATTTAGCTGAGTCAAGACCTGTGAAGACTGAAGACCATTCTGTTTTTTGGAATTTCACTTCATATTTGTCAGAGTCTTTGAAGACAGCTTTAGCCACTTCCACATCGTAACCAGTCAATTCACCGTTTTCTTCATATGAGAATGGTGCTGTTGTCCCAACAGTGGCAAAGTTAATTGTTTCTTTAGCACCTGAAGATTTAGAGGCTTCTTTTGATGATTTAGATGAACATGCAGCAAGCAAAGCTACTGAAGCAATGGCTACACCTGTAATTCCAAGAATTTTTTTAAGTTTCATAATACTCTCCTTTGAGATTGATTGTTTTTATTGTAACAGAATTCACTAAGCTTAACTAATACTTAAACATAATCAAGGTGATAAGAAAATACTATCACCTAAAAATATCAATTGTTTGACAAAGAAAAAGTCATTTCCAATATCTAAGAATGGACACAAACCGTTAATCTATAAAAAGCTTTCTTTAGTATTTGACTGTTTCTGACAATATAGCCTGTACAATCTATCATTCAATGTGAGCATAATATTTTTTCTCGCCTATTTTTCCAACTCATTCTCCAGACCTAAGTCTATGAACTTATTTTTAGTAATTTTACAGTTGGGTAACAAAGTCAAACGTTTTTTATGATAAAGTCTTTTTTGGACTAACATCCAAAAGGAGAATTATGATGGAAACAAATAACTACACTACTGATTTACAGCTAGTCTCCCAGGAATATTCCGATGAAAAGACTAGTCTTCAAACCAAAACCAAGAAATTCTTGGAACATTTTTCAACAAAAGACATTTGGAAAATTAAGGGACTGATTGTCGCCTGTCTTGTGTCCTGCTTCCTGTATGTCACTTACTTGACCCATTTTTCCTTTGCCCTTCCAGCAACCCTTGTCTTGATCAGTACGATTGAGCTAGGCTGTCGCCTATTAGGTGGAAAAGCAAAGGGAATGCGACTTGAATCGGGAATATTTATGGTCACTAGTCTCCTCCAAGGCTTGCAAATTAGTCTCTGGGGTCTGCACGACAACTGGGGCAGCGCTCAGATTCTTTGCCTTCATGCAAGTATCCTCCTTTACTTAATGGCACGTACCGGACAAAGTAGTCAGGACCGTTTGGGAATTATGGTTTGGACAGATCTCATTTATACCAGTTGCATCTTCCCACTGAAATATTTCTTCATTGGAGCCTGGACACTACTCTATAAAACTGCACCTAAACAAGAGCTCTCCCAAGAAGAAAAACACGCAGTTCAGAACCACAAATGGATGATTCTTATTAGTATCATTATTGCCTTGGTACTGACTATATTCGTTGCTAGTCAGCTTAGTCAGGTCTTACCTGCTTTCGGCCAACTTTGGCGACAGTTCTTCCAGACACTAACTTCTCTACTTGATTTCACCCTCAACTTCAAGGACGGCGGATTATTTTTCTCTCGTTTAATAGCCAGTATCCCTCTGACTCTAGGGCTTTTTGCTCAACTTGCAGCAGTCTATTTAGTTAAGGAAAAGCCACTCAGTCAAAAACGATTTGAAGGCCATCTTAAAGCGACCCGTCAGTTCCCAAAAGTAGCAGCTTATATCGTACTCGGAAGCCTCTGCTTCACTTATGCCCTATTCATATTAACTGCCACTAGTCAAATGGGAGAACTCCTTTCTCTCAACCAAGCCAGCATTCCAGCTCATCAAGCCTCACATATTGCGGTTCAAGGCTTCTGGCAATTGGTTCGAGTTTCTACCCTCAACTTAGGAATCCTAGCTGGACTTTACATTTTTTCTAAAGAAAATTTCTTCACCCACAAAGGGCTTCGTTTCTTAAGCACCCTACTCTTTACTTTTGCTAGCCTCTTTGCCCTTATCGCTGGCTGGAAACTCTTTGGCGTTTATATGGCACTCTATGGTGTGACGCCACGTCGCTTATTGTCAGGTTGGTTTGTCACAGTACTCTTTATTTGGTGTGTCCTAACACTTATTCGACTCTATAAACCTATTCAGGCAACTCGTCTCGCTATATTTTATGCAACTATCAGCTTTACCCTCGTTAACCTCTTAGGTAACTTTATTTTATAAGAAAAAAAGAGTGGAACTAGATTAACTAGCTTCACTCTTTTTATATTGGAGTTATTTTGAATCTCTTGTAGGAAAGGCATACATCACCCAAAGCACTACCAGTAGTGGTGTCGCTTTTAATACAATCCATGCAACATTGAAATTGGCATCACGTAGACGACGAATCTGCATAGAAATGGTAGGAAGCGCCGTTGCTGCTATAAATAAAATGAAAGCTGTTAATGTAAAGCCAGCAGCCTTTGTTTCTCCAAGGAAGTCCATCAGTAGGAAAATTAAAGTACCAATAACTCCATTAATCAAGACAACCCACCAATAGTCTGATCGTTTTGTACGACCATAAAAATCAATATAGCCTAACCAAAAATTTTTATATGCCTCTAACATGTTTACACCTCTTAATAGTATGCTACCAGTATACTATATTAAGGAGATAGGTGCAAGATGTGAATATTTAGACTACTTAAGTTTTCTACATATATAATTCTACATATATAATATGAAGATTATTTTAAATAAACTGGAATGGATTGAAATTAGGACTGTCCGACTCAATCTGGCCACTCACCATGGTCACCACACGACTGACATGTTGACGGACACTATTGCGGTGAGCAATAAAAATCATTGTTCGTTTAATCTTAGTAAGATTAGCCATGACCCTGCTTTCAGTATCACTATCGAGACCACTGGTAGCTTCGTCAAAAATCAAGATAGGCTGCTTCGACAAGAGGGCCCTCGCTATCGCCAAGCGTTGTTTTTGACCACCAGATAGACCACCATCCTCAGATACTTGGGTCTGAAAACCTAGTGGCATTTTTTGAATATCCTCTAAGATATCAGCTTGTTGGCAAACCTTAAGAAGCTCTTTCTCGTCAACTTCTCCTTCAAATCCTAACAGCAGATTTTCTAAAATGGTTCCAGTAAACACATAGGTCTGCTGGGGAACGTAAGTCACCATTTGACGCAGCTCCGCATGGCCAATAGCATCTTTATCTAGGGTTACATGACCACTAGATTTTGTGTAATAACCCGACAACATTTTCGCTAAGGTCGTTTTCCCAGATCCACTTTTACCCATGAGGGCGATTTTCTCACCCTTATGAATCGTTAAATCAATCTTACTAAGCGTCTCTTGCTGATAACTAAAACGGTGACTGATACCCTTAAGAGCAAGTTGTTTAAAGGATAACTCTTTAAGTTTTCCTTTTTCTTCCTTATCCACAACATAAACTTCTTGAAGACGATTATTGGCTACTTTGGCTTGCTGAATTTTGGATTGGAGATTGATAATATTAATTAAAGGAGTTGTAAAATAATTCAGCAACATATTATAGGTAATCAACTGACCTGCAGATAGCTGTCCTTCCATGGCCAATTGTGCCCCATACCAGAGGATAAAGACATTGGAAACTAACTGAACCCCTGTCTTTAAACCATCCTGCGTTAATTGCCACTTAGCCTTAGACAAAGACTTCTTCAAATAGTCATGGAATTTCACCTCAATTTCCTGATACCGTCTCTCTTCAACTCTCAAGGATTTTAAGGTTTCAATGCCTCGCAAATCATCAATAACAGCGGTATTGACCTGACTATTTGCCTCCATCAATTGATAATTTTCCTTTTCAAAAAGCTTATAGAAGGCCAAAATGATTAACACATAAAGAGGAACTACCGTGAGTGTCATCACAAAAAGTGACTGATTTTGTAAAATAAGGGCCACAGCTAGAGTCATCACAATGGTCACATCTAGGAAAATTGATAAAATCGTTGAAGCTAGAGCATCGATAATAGTGTTGGCATCTCCAAAACGTGACGTGATTTCACCAGTACGACGTGAACTAAAGAAACTAATAGGTAAGGAAAGGACATGCTTAATATAAGGAAGAATGACAGCAATGGACAAGTAATTCCCCAATCGATGTAGAAGATAATCTTTGAAAAAAGTAAATAATTGTTGAGCTAGATAAGAGATACATAGGCCTAGCGAAATCATGGTCAGAAGAGTGTAAGCCTCCTGGGGAATCAAGCGGTCAATAATAGATTGCAAATAATAAGAACCAATAATATTAACAAGGGTCACTAGAAAACTTAACAAGACAATAACTGCAATCAAACCCTTACGACGAAACAAAATTGGTAAAAATGAAAGAAGCCCAGGCACATCTTCTTTGTATTTAGTGTAGGTTTCTCCCGGAACAAAAAAGAGAGCAACTCCCGTCCACTCTTTGGCAAACTCCTCTAAGGGTATTTTAATGACCTTCTTGCTAGGATCTGGATCACCAATAACAAGCTTCCCTTTGATTTGACCAAACACTGTATAATAATGTTGCAGTCCACCTTCTTTAACCACATGTGCAATAAAAGGATAAGATAGGCTTTCTTGTTTAAACAAGTCTAAATCCGCACGAATAGCCTGAGTTTCAAGACCCAACTGCTTAGCCGCTTCCACCAAACCAAGCGCAGAAGTGCCTTCACGAGAAGTCTGAGCCAATTCCCGCAAATAAGCTAAACTATAAGATGAACCATAGTGTTTAAGAATCATGGCCAAGGCAGCGACACCACAATCACGCTGATCAACCTGTGAAATATATGGATATTTTGACATGGTGACTCCTTATTAAAGACAACCTGTGAAATAAGGCAAGATAGTGATAAGTAGTGAGAATAGTGTAAATAAATTTAGCTTTTTCAAAATAAAACTCCTTTTAACTGTTATTTATGTTTCTATAGTAAACATTTAACCATTAAAAAAGTAGTGACATTTATGTCACCACCATTTCTATAAACCATCTGCCGCTTTCCCTGCTTTTATACTTTCTTCTAAAACCGAGTCTTCTAAAACGGAAGCAAACATTATGGCCTTATCGTAATTCTCTGCAGCCTTTTTCTTATTTCCCTTATGCAGAAGTTCATATTTAGCTTTGAGAACAAAAACACTAGGTTTATAGCTATAGAATTGTGATTTTTCTATAACGGCTAATGCTTTATCCACAACTGTTAAGAAGTCTGAAAAGGAATTGTGAAAAATCTTCAAAGCAGCGATAGCCATCAAATCATTAAATAAAACAATATTATAGACATCGTCTGTCCAAATTTCCTGATTTAATACTCTCTTTACAATCCTTTCAAAAAGTTTTTTGTCAAACTGTTTTCTTCCATAGAGATGGAAGAAATAATAGTCAATAACTAATAAATCGTTAGTTGAGAATTTCTTCTTCCTTTTGACTTGTTCAAACAAGTCTTCATATATTTCTTCAACCTTTGGGCTCTCCTCCCAATTAGTAAAACTCAAAATATTTTCCAAAATATCTAGAGTTAACAACTCTTCTTCTGGAAGAAGTTCAAAGAATTTCTCATAGACTTCCTCAATTAAGGCAAGTTTAGACTTTATTCTTTCTGGATTTCTGTACGTTGGAAACTTAATCAAACGATTCTTCATCTCATAATATTCGTCAGGAATGGTAATATTGTCATGATCCAATAGATCAGACATATTTTTTCCTAGACGTTTTGCAATATAAGATAATTTATCCAAAGACGGGAGCGACTCCCCTTTTTCAATGCGAATTAACTGACGAACAGTCAATTCCACACCATCTAAACATAGCACTTCACGTGACATCTGCTGGCGTTCACGCTCAGTTTTGATTCTTAGTCCAATGCTGTCTTTTATGTTCAAGAGACACTCCTTTATTTCGAAATTTTAAAAACATTATATCATAATTATAATATAATTAATATACAATTAATGCATTTTTAACAGAACAATAGTGAAAATAAGCTATTTTTATACATTTTATATAGGAAAGACCTTCCTTTGTATCAAAAAACATG
Organism: Streptococcus sp. HMSC10E12; assembly: GCF_001807855.1. NCBI lineage: Bacteria > Bacillati > Bacillota > Bacilli > Lactobacillales > Streptococcaceae > Streptococcus > Streptococcus sp. HMSC10E12. The sequence goes on along the minus strand of NZ_KV791092.1, from coordinate 5,163 downwards.
CAGTTCAAAACTACATGTTTTTTTATTTCTGTTTACTTTGGAATCGCCATTCAAAGCGAATGCGGTCATAAGTTGGATAAATCGCATTAAGCAAACCAAAGGCTAAGGTAAAGCCAGCTAAAACATCTGTTGGATAATGAACACCCACATAAATACGCGAAAGTCCAACAAGGAAAATCAGAAGTCCATTAATAGCATAAACTACTATTTTAGATTCTTTTTTCTCCAAACGCTGAGCAAGGACAATGGCAATTGCTCCAAGAATCATAAAAGTTCCCAAAGAATGACCACTAGGGAAAGAATAACCACTAGCATGCACTAAATGCGTAATTGATGGGCGCTGACGCTGATAAATATACTTCAAACTTACAATCAAGATACTAGCGAGAAGCCCACTGGCTCCCACAAAGATAGCTTCTGATTTATACTGACGTAGATAAAGCCAGATGACTGCTACGATTGCAATAATAGCCTGTACAGGCGTATTCCCAAGCATGGTAATCGTTTTAAAAAAGCGTGTCAATCCTGCTGGTAATCCTCCTCGAACCCAAGTTTGAATGTTGCTATCAAATCCTGTCAAGGCTTCAGGATAGAACTTAACCATATAACCGAGAGCAACAAATAACAATAAGGCAAAAGAAGCATAAGTATAATGTGTGTGTTTGTGTTTCATATTTATAATTTTACTAGAATAGACTTAAGTGGAGCATAAATCAAAGCAAAGGCTAGCGCAAAAATCAAACCTTCAAGTAAATTGAAAGGTACTACCATAGCGAAAAGGTATTTATAGAGACCTATAAATTGCGCAATATCAAAGTTGGCAAATTTAGCATAGAGTGGTACTGCATAAATATAGTTAAGAATAACCATAACAACTGTAAGCAAGACAGTACCCAAAACAGATCCAAGAATATAATTCTTACTCGTTTGATTCTTTTTCCAAAAATAGCTTAGGCCCCAAACAAAGACTCCTAGAGCAACGAAATTCATAGGAAGTCCAATCATTGATCCTGGACCACCATTGTTTAGCAAGAGCTTCAACAATGAACGAAGTAAGAGAACGCCAATAGCACTCTTAAAATCAAAGATAACCAAGGCGATAAGAACTGGAAGGATTGAAAAATCAACCTTCAAAAAATCTGCTGCTGGAATCAATGGAAATGAAAAATAAAGCAATAAGAATGAAACTGCGGATAAAATGGCAATATAAGCCAATTTACGTGTGTTTGTCATAAAAAAATTCCTCCAAATTTTAACAATTTGAAAGAAGTTCCCAATGTATTTGCCTATGTCAAAAAAGACTACGCAAAAAGACTGGTCTTCTTCCATCCAGACTGTACTGTCGGTTGAGGAATCGCACCTCATCAGCTTGCGCTCGCGGACTTATCCATAGAATCACCGCCGGTCGGGAATTTCACCCTGCCCTGAAGACCCTTTAAGATTAACACAAAAAAGCCTTGATGACAAGGCTTTCGATTTATAGATTTCTAATCAAATGATAGTCAACGACTATTAATAGTCTCTATTTTAATTTATCATTCTGGTAACGATGGCTCAACTCTAACCCCGCAAACTGTTGCTGACGAAGTGCTTCATAAACAATCATACAAACAGTATTGGACACATTTAGACTACGCACATGTTCATCATTCATCGGAATACGAATAGCTTTTTCAGGATGCTCACGCATAAAATCTTCAGGCAGACCCGTATCTTCACGACCAAACATAAAATAGTGGTCTCCGCCATCAGCATAATTCTCGTCTGAATAAGTCTTATCTGCAAACTTCGTGACTAAATGCAAACGGCCATCTTGATTTTTAGACATAAAATCAGCCAAATTGTCATAGTAGGTGATGTCAAGTTTATCCCAGTAGTCAAGGCCTGCACGCTTCATCTTCTTGTCATCAATTGGAAATCCCATAGGACGAATGATATGAAGAGGGCTGTTAGTCGCTGCACAGGTACGAGCGATATTCCCAGTATTTTGCGGAATGCGAGGTTCAAACAAGACAATATGATTACGTGACATCTCAATTCTCCTAGACATAAAAAATACCATGTCGCCCGGAGTCAAGCTCAGCAGACGACATGGTTGTAGACGTTCATTAGCTTAAATCATGACAGGTTAGATTTAAAATAACGAATCTTTGAATATATTTTAGCACTTCTAGTGTAAAAGTCAACACTATTTTAAGAAAAAAAGTAACTTTTATAACTTCATTATTCACTTTAAATAAGAACAGTTGATAAAGCTAGCCGAAAAGGGTGATTTTTCCGCTAAAATAGAGTATCATAGTAATGATTATTTGGAGGTAACTCATGCGTATTATTGTCGTAGGTGCCGGTAAAGTCGGTACCGCACTCTGTCGTTCTCTTGTTGAAGAGAAGCACGATGTTATTTTAATTGAAGAAAAAGAAGAGGTCCTCAAACGACTCAGCAAACGTTACGATGTGATGGGCTTTGCTGGTAATGGGGCCAATTTCAAAATCTTAGAACAAGCCGAGGTTAACAACTGCGATGTTTTTATCGCTATGACTGATAAAGATGAAGTAAACATGATTTCAGCCGTTCTGGCTAAACAAATGGGGGCCAAAGAAACTATTGTTCGTGTGCGTAACCCAGAATACTCTAATGCTTATTTCAAGGATAAAAACTTCCTTGGCTTCTCATTGGTCGTAAACCCTGAACTTTTAACCGCTCGCTATATTGCCAATACGGTTGAATTTCCAAATGCTCTATCAGTAGAAACCTTTGCTAACGGACGTGTTATCCTGATGGCATTTAAAGTCACTGAAAATAGCCAATTGTCTGGTATGACAATGGAACAATTCCGTAAGAAATTCGGCAATATTCTAGTTTGTACGATTGACCGTCAAGGTGAACTCATCATTCCAGATGGGAATGCTACCATGCAAATTGGGGATAAGATTTATGTCACTGGTAAACGTGTTGATATGGCGCTTTTCCACAGTTACATCAAACCAAAAAGCATCAAAAAACTTTTGTTGATTGGTGCTGGACGTATCTCCTACTACTTGCTCAATATCTTGAAAAACAATCGTATTAAGGTCAAATTGATTGAGCAAAAAATGGACCGTGCACAAACCTTTAGTCAGGTCTTCCCTGAAGTTTCTGTTATCTTAGGTGACGGTACTGCTAAAGACCTTCTTCTCGAGGAAAGTGCATCCAGTTATGATGCCGTAGCTACCCTAACTGGAGTAGATGAAGAAAATATCATCACCTCTATGTTCCTCGAAAGCCTTGGTATTCACAAGAATATTACTAAAGTCAACCGTACCAGTCTTTTAGAGATTATCGATACACGTGAGACAACAACAATTGTCACACCTAAGAGTATTGCCGTTGACACTGTAATGCACTTTGTCCGTGGGCGTTATAATGCTAAAGATTCTAGCCTCGATGCCCTTCACCATGTGGCTAATGGTCGTATCGAAACCTTGCAATTCCAAATTAAGGAAAACAACAAAATCGCTGGGAAGAAACTTTCTGAGCTTGAATTTGCTAATGGTGTCCTTATCGCTGCTATTATTCGCAATGGAAAATCTATTTTCCCAACGGGAGAAGACAGACTCGCTATTGGGGATAAAATCGTGATCGTTACACTCTTACAAAATGTAACTCATATTTACGACTTGTTGAAGAGGTAAGCTGCCATGAATCGATCTATTGTCCGTTTTCTTATTGCCAAGCTTCTGCTTATTGAGGCTGCTCTCTTGGTTGTACCACTTATCGTTGCCCTCATTTATCAAGAAGATGCCAAAGTATTTGCCAGCATCTTGGGTACGATGGGGATTCTCCTCTTTCTCGGAGTACTTGGTACTCTCTTTAAACCGAAGAACTACCATATTTACACCAAAGAAGGGATGCTTATTGTAGCCCTCTGTTGGGTGCTCTGGTCCTTCTTTGGAGGATTGCCCTTCGTCTTTGCTGGTCAGATTCCAAGTGTCATTGATGCCTTCTTCGAGATGAGCTCTGGTTTCACAACCACGGGGGCTACTATTCTCACAGATACTGGAGTACTTACCCACTCCCTCCTCTTCTGGCGAAGTTTCGCCCACTTGATTGGAGGGATGGGGGTATTGGTCTTTGCCCTAGCCATCATGAACAACAGTAAAAATGGTCACCATGAGGTTATGCGTGCAGAGGTGCCTGGTCCAGTTTTTGGTAAGGTCGTGGCCAAGCTCAAAAATACAGCTCAAATTCTTTACATCATCTATTTAACCATGTTCGTTATTTTTGCTGTTATTCTCTGGCTTTGCGGTATGCCAATCTTTGATAGTATCATCACTGCTATGGGGGGCGCAGGTACTGGGGGATTTGCTGTCTATAATGACTCTATCGCCCACTACCACAGCGATCTGATTACCTATGTGGTTACTGTTGGTACCCTACTCTTTGGGGTTAACTTCAACCTTTATTTCTATATCCTCCTTCGCAAAATCAAGTTTTTCTTCCAAGATGAAGAACTACGTACCTACTTTGCGATTGTGGCTATTTCAACTGGTTTAATTATCCTCAATATTTTTGGAATCTACCACAATTTGGCTGACTCTTTCAAATACTCATTTTTCGAAGTGTCAACTATCATCACAACAACCGGTTTTGGTCTGACAGATATTACCAAATGGCCACTCTTTTCTCAGTATATCCTACTCCTCCTGATGTTTATCGGAGGGTCAGCAGGTTCTACAGCTGGTGGTTTCAAGGTTATCCGTGCTATGATTATTGCTAAGATTGCACGAAATCAGACCCTGGCTAGCCTCTATCCTAATCGTATCCTGTCACTTCATATTAATGGAAGTGTTCTCGATAAAGAAACGCAGCACAGTGTTCTCAAATACCTAGCTGTATATGTACTCATTATACTAAGTTTAGTCACTGTTTTGTCACTGGATAATCAAGACCTCTTGATTGTGACAAGTGCTGCTGCTTCAACCTTTAACAACATTGGACCATTACTTGGAACGAGTGATAGCTTTGCTATTTTCAGTCCTTTATCTAAGCTTATCATGGGATTTGCTATGATTGCAGGACGTTTGGAAATCTATCCTTTATTACTCCTCTTCCTACCAAAAACTTGGTCAAAAACTTAAGCATAGAAAAACGGCTCTATAATTTCTGTAGTGGGTAAAACCACT
>NZ_KV791091.1:0-504 GCF_001807855.1 Streptococcus sp. HMSC10E12 | reverse complement strand
AAAGCGGATAACGATACTAACTACACAGAACAGTCTGAAACGCTCGTAGAATCGAAATCTCAGCATGATTCTTTTGAAAGAAGTACAAGTACCGTTACTCGAAAAAAAGAAGAAAGAAAACCAGTTGATTTTAAAAAATCATTACCGTTTAAAATTAAAACAGGTACAGTGATTACAACAGTTGGATTTCTAGCGTTACTATCCTTGACTGCTATCCAAAGTCACGAAATTAAAGAAGCTCAGTCAAGGATTGAATATATTGATACGGTAAATCAACAGGAACATAAACTTGATATTTTTGTTCGCTATTTCCTACCTAATTACTTTTCAAGCAGTAATGAGAAATCAGGCTTAAAGAAATATGTATCAAATGACGTGTATAAGACTATCAAAGTTCAAAATGCAGTAACTCAATCTGCGTTTATGGAATCAGTAGAAAAGAATCAAGACCAAACTTACAATGTTTCCTATATTTTAGTCGTACAGAAAGGAGAAGATAACCAA
>NZ_KV791090.1:0-1093 GCF_001807855.1 Streptococcus sp. HMSC10E12 | reverse complement strand
TAGATAAGAGTGCAGAAAGTGTACTGAAACAAAGATTCCCTGAGCTGGACTACAAGGTGCTTAACGGTTGGATTTCGGTAGAGACCAGAAATCCAGACCTTTATCGGCTATTGCTGGAAGAAACAGAAGTCTTGCAGTTCACCCGAGAACCTGCCTCTTTGGAAGATTTGCTGTATGAGGTGCTCAAATGATGCTATCAGCGATTGGGCGAGAGTTTAGTCGTCAACTCAGCGAATACAAACAGTTCAAAGTCAATCTTCTCTTTGCCAACCTGGGAATTTTCTTTCTAGTTACGGGTTTTCTGACCTATTTTGACAGCCAGCAAGATACTTTTGAGTTGTTTATCTTGCTTTTTACTTGGTATTTTTCTAGCCACAGTATCACCCATCCAACCTATTTTATCGAGGATGAGATTGCAGACCGCACCATTATCAACGTGATTCAGAGTCGGCGGAGCATCTTTGGCATGCTTTTTATCAAAATTATCGTACAGATTTTGTTGGACTTGGTCAAGGCCATTCCTTTGTTTTGCTTGGTTGCCTTGGTTCAGCAGATTGCCTTTCCTACTGACTGGGTCGTTACATTTGTTACTTTTCTTCTGTCCTTTGTGGTTATTGCATCCCTTTATGGTCTAGGCTTTCTCTTTGCCAGTTTTTCCTTTGTCTTTACAAAAATTTCCAGTATTACTAGCCTCCTTGCTTACGGGATTCTCTTTTTGGTTGGTTTTCAGGAACAATCGAGTCATTTGATTGCTACTTTAACTCGTTTCTTGCCTTTCCATCTCTTGGTGAGTTTTATCCGTCAGCCAAGTTGGTTCGTTCTTTTATTATTACTGGGATACGGTTTGATTTACTGGCTCTTGGGTTACTTGTGCTTTCAAACTTGTTTGACCTATGCCAAAAAGAAGGGAAGTTTGTTCCATGTATAATGAAGTGAAGCGATTTTATCTCTTTCGCAGGAGACGCTGGGCGGATACCCTGTTTGACACCCTCTACCACGTCATTTTCATTCTTGGTTTTTATAGCCTTTTGAGGGGAAATTCTGACTTTCAGTTGTCCTATTTCTATTATTATTTCATCTTGACCCATGTGGT
>NZ_KV791089.1:178358-192884 GCF_001807855.1 Streptococcus sp. HMSC10E12 | reverse complement strand
CAGTGGTTTTACCCACTACAGAAATTATAGAGCCAAAAATCATAGAAAGAACTTTCCTAGATGATTAGGGAAGTTTTTTTGTTTTTTAAGGTACTTCTATATCGAAATAGTTGACAGATGTAATTGGAGATGTTACAATTCGTGGTATAAATGTCGATATCGAACTAAAATTCAAAGAAAGACATGGTGTTTTATAATGGATTATTTGAAAGTGCTAGTCGAAGAGATTCATTCAGTTGTAGTGGCAACGGTTGATGAAACGGGACATCCGCATACAGCTGTTATGGACATGATGTGGGAGGACGGGAAAACAGTTTATTTTTTGACTGCCGATTTTAAACCCCTCTACAAACGGCTTAAGGAAGATGGACGTGTAGCAGTGACAGGGATGACTCAAGGTGCCGGAACTATGGATCGTAAATCTATTTCCCTAACCGGTCAGGTGGAATGGATTGGAAAAGAGCATTTAGAAGAGTTGTTAAAAGCCAATCCATACATGTATGAGATATATCCGACGGAGGAGGGACGTAGTCACCTACAAGTCTTTCGTTTTAAAAATTCAGTAGGCAATTTTTATGATTTGACGCAATTGCCTCCCTATCAAGCAAGATTTGAAATTGAGGGATGATAAGATGACAAAGATTCAAGATGCAAAGAAAATCATTGAAGAAGCAGATAAAATTGTGATCGGAGCGGGAGCTGGCTTATCTGCAGCGGCTGGCTTAACCTACTCAGGCTCACGTTTTGAGGTTTTCTTTAAAGATTATATTGCTCGTTATGGCATGCAGGATATGTATTCTGCAGCATTTTATCCTTTTGAGACAGCCGAGGAGCGCTGGGGCTATTGGGCCAAGCATATCTATCATAATCGATACCAACCAGAGGGGCTTCCTCTTTATAGAGATCTTTTCGACTTGGTAAAGGACAAAGATTATTTTGTGATTACGACCAATGTAGATGGGCAGTTTATGAAGACAGGATTTGCTCGGCAGCGTTTCTTTGAAGTGCAGGGCAACTACGGAGAGTGGCAGTGTTCAGTTCCTTGTCGTCAGGAAGTCTTTGATAATGAAGCGGCTGTCATGGAGATGCTAAAAGAAACAAAGGATTTAAAAATTCCAACTGACTTGCTACCATATTGTCCAAATTGTGGGGCACCAATGACCATGCATTTACGTGTTGATCAATCTTTTGTCCAAGATGAGACCTGGGAGGCTTCTTATGAAGCTTATCAAGGATTTTTTGAAGGGATTGAAGATCAAAAGATGGTTTTCTTAGAATTGGGTGTCGGTTACAATACACCGACCATTATTCGCTATCCTTTTGAGAAAATGACAGCACTATTTCCAAAGGCTCATTTGATTCGCCTCAATCGTGATGATCTTGAAGGTTTTGCTGCTACAAAGGAAAAGACAATTTCTATAAATGATGATATGAGGGAGGTGCTCCGACAATGGCTAGCAGACTAGAATATTTGATTGATGTTTTAAAAAGCGAGCAAGGATTGACAGAGCTAGAGATTCCTGAAAAGGTAGAGGAGCAAGAAGTGTTATATCGGGCTCTTCAAAATGTCCGTTATCCGGCACCAGTGACAGCCGACTTTCTCTACCAACAAGACCGTTATTTACAAGAAAAACTAGTAGAAAAAGGAGTTGTAGACTTAAAAGACTTGACTCCCATTCGGCCTAATCTCTACCTGTGGCAAGGCGATATCACTCACCTGGCAGTCGATGCCATTGTCAATGCGGCCAACAGCAAGCTTTTAGGCTGTTTTGTACCTAATCATTCTTGTATTGACAATGCCATTCACACAGCTGCGGGGGTTGAACTACGTTTAGCCTGTCATGAGATCATGCAGGAGCAAGGAAGGGATGAAGTTACGGGTCAGGCAAAGATGACCAAGGCCTATAACCTACCTTCCCGCTATGTCCTTCACACGGTTGGGCCTATTATCTATGACGAAGTGACAGATTTGGAAAGAGGACAGTTGGCCTCGTCGTATGAAGAGTGTTTGAATTTAGCTTATGAAAAAGGTCTTAGAAGCTTGGCCTTTTGTTGTATCTCAACAGGTGAATTTCGCTTTCCAAATGAAGAGGCAGCCAAGATTGCGATAGAGACGGTTCTACAGTTTCAGAAAAAACACCCTGATATGATAGTTGTATTCAATGTTTTTAAAGATTTTGATTATACGATTTATCAAACATTATTAAAAAACTAATGTTTCTATATAGAAACATTTGACGGATGTAACAGACAGTGATACAATAACTTTGTTATTTCGATATAGAACAAAAAGGAGACAAAATGGACAAGATGCTAGGGGGCTACCAAGCTCTACAGATTCGTTTGTTGAATGGGCGTATCTTTCAAAAACTCTTGAGCAAGGAACCAGATGCCAAATACCGTAGTGAACAAGGAAAAATCTTAACAGTGCTTTGGCAAAAAGAAGATGGTCGAGCAACTGCGACAGATATCGCCCTTGCTTCAGGATTAGCTAACAATACACTGACTAGTATGATTAAGAAATTAGTGGACCAGGGCTTGGTTACGATTAAACAGAGTGACCAAGACAAGCGCAAGAAGTTTGTCGTTTTGACCGAACTTGGTTGGGCGCAAAAAGAAATTGGAGACCGTGTCAGTAAAGAGTTGGGTGAGATTTTTTATCAAGGATTTTCTGATCAAGAAATCCGAGAATTTGAAGCTTATCAAGAGCGTATTATTGACAATCTAAAAGCTAAAGAGAATGAACTGTAGTAGAGGGGAAAATGCTTATGATTGGAATAACAGGTGTAACAGGGAAATTAGGCTCTTATGTGGCAGATCTTGTCGATCAGCAAGGAATTTCTTCTATCCATCTGGCAAGAAGCCCAGAGCGTGCAAAAGTCTACGCGTCAGCGGAAATTCGTAAGATGGTGTATGCCAATACTCCAGAGGTGGTTGAGACCTTAAAGGGAATCGATGTCTTATTGATGGTCTCTGCTCGGGAAAATCCAGAGCGTGTCAAGGAGCACAAGGAGTTTTTAGATGCTGCAAGACTAGCAGGGTGCAACATATCGTTTATACCTCCTTTTATGGGGCAGATGAGAAGGCAACTTTTACCTTGTCTCGAGATCATGCCCAGACGGAAGCCTATATCAAGGAGTTAGGGTTCACCTATACTTTTTTGAGAGATAATTTTTACTTGGACTTCTTGATTGATATTGCACTTGAAAATGGAGAAATTCGTGGTCCGGCTGGCAGGGGCCGTGTGTCAGCTGTTGCCCGTAAGGACACTTCTAGGGTCGCAGCAGAGATTCTCTTAAACCCTAAGGAATGGGAAAATCAAACCTTGAATCTAACAGGGCCAGAGGATCTTTCTATGGAAGAAATCGTAGAGCTTCTCTCAAAAGAGACCGGTAATGCCATCACGTATGTAGACGAATCGGTAGAAGAGGCCTATGAGTCACGGAAAAAATGGCCAGCACAAAACTGGGAGTACGATGCTTGGGTCAGTACCTATACAGCTATCAAAGTTGGGGAACAAGCTGGGGTTTCAACAGATGTCGAAAAAGTCTTAGGACGTCCAGCAAGTAGCTTATTGGATATTCTTAGAGACAGAAAACTTATTGAGGAAGAACATGATTGAATATAAACATGTAGCCTTGTGCTACACGGATAAAAACATTTTAAAAGATGTCAATCTCCGCATTGAAAATGGAGAATTTATGGTTCTTGTGGGACCTTCAGGATCTGGAAAGACTACCATGATCAAGATGATTAACCGTCTTTTGGAGCCGACAGATGGCAATATCTATATGGATGGAAAACGCATCAAGGACTATGATGAACGGGAGTTACGTCTCAGTACAGGCTATGTCCTTCAAGCCATTGCCCTCTTTCCTAACTTGACCGTTGCGGAAAATATTGCTCTCATTCCTGAGATGAAGGGCTGGAGCAAGGAACAAATCACTTCTAAGACAGAAGAACTCTTGGATAAGGTGGGGCTCCCTGCTGCAGAGTATGCAAAGCGCATGCCTAGTGAATTATCGGGTGGAGAGCAACAGCGGATTGGCATTGTGCGAGCTATCATTGGGGAACCAAAAATTCTATTGATGGACGAACCTTTTTCAGCTTTGGATGCCATCTCTCGCAAGCAGTTGCAAGAATTGACCAAGGCCTTACATAAAGAATTCGGCATGACGACCATCTTCGTAACACATGATACGGATGAGGCTTTAAAATTAGGGGATCGAATTGCAGTTTTGCAGGATGGAGAAATTCGTCAGGTCGCAGAACCTGAAACAATTTTAGAAGCGCCTGCGACAGACTTTGTAGCAAACTTGTTTGGAGGTAGCCTTCATGTCTAATTTGATTTCAACATTTCAAGAACGTTTTGGGGACTGGTTAACGGCCCTCGGACAGCACTTACAATTGTCTCTTTTGACCTTAATTATTGCAATTTTCCTCTCAATTCCTTTGGCCATTTATCTTAGCACGCGCGAACGTGCGAGTAACTGGGTCTTGCAACTCGCTGGTGTCTTTCAAACCATCCCTTCCATGGCACTTCTGGGACTATTTATCCCTATTATGGGAATTGGAACGCTTCCTGCTTTAACAGCTCTAGTCATTTATGCGATATTCCCAATTTTGCAAAATACTATTACAGGATTGCATGGGATTGACCCTAGTTTGGAAGAAGCTGGGATTGCCTTTGGGATGACCAAGTGGGAGCGACTCAAGAAGTTTGAAATTCCACTGGCTATGCCTGTGGTAATGTCAGGGGTAAGGACTTCTGCGGTAATGATTATAGGGACTGCGACCTTGGCAGCCTTGATTGGGGCTGGAGGACTTGGTTCCTTTATCCTTCTAGGTATTGATCGAAGAAATTATAGCTTGATTGTGATTGGGGCCATTTCTTCAGCGGTTCTTGCTATTTTATTCAATATTGTTCTAAAATGGATGGAAAAGGCCAAGTTACGCACGATTTTTGCAGCTTTCGCTATCATGGTGCTTGGTTTGGGAGCAAGTTACGCACCAAGTATGATGCCTCAGAAAGAGAAAGAAAATTTAGTCATAGCCGGTAAATTGGGACCTGAACCTGAAATTCTCATGAATATGTACAAGCTTCTCATTGAGGAAAATAGTGACATGACGGTGACGGTTAAGCCTAACTTTGGGAAGACAGATTTCCTTTATCAAGCGCTTAAAAAGGGTGATATTGATATCTATCCAGAATTTACAGGGACCATTACAAGCTCTCTCTTGCAGCCAGCTCCTAAAGTCAGCAACGACTCCAAAGAAGTTTTCGAGGTTGCGCGTGATGGTATAAAGAAACAAGATAATCTAGCCTTGCTCAAACCGATGGCTTATCAAAACACCTATGCGATCGCTGTTCCGAAAAGTATTGCGAAAGAGTATAATCTGAAGACGATTTCTGATCTCAAGAAAGTTCAGGACAAGGTCAAAGCTGGTTTCACGTTGGAATTTAACGACCGTGAGGACGGAAACAAAGGACTTCAATCAGTTTATGGACTAAATCTTAACGTAGCTACCATGGAGCCGGCACTTCGCTATGAGGCAATCCAACAAGGCAATATTCAAATAACAGATGCCTATTCAACAGACCCAGAAATTGCTCAATATAATTTAGTTGTTCTAGAGGATGACCAACACCTCTTCCCACCTTACCAGGGAGCACCCCTCATGAAAGAAGCCCTCCTTAAGAAACATCCAGAATTGGAAGGTATTCTTAATAAGTTATCTGGTAAAATCACAGAGAGCCAAATGAGTCAGATGAACTACCAAGTGGGAGTAGAAGGAAAACCTGCTGCTAAAGTCGCACGTGAGTTTTTGGTAAAAGAAGGTTTAATTAAGAACTAAAAACATTCTCAAGTTGATAACTTGAGAATGTTTTGTATAGAACAAAGTTATTCTTACTCTTCCGTTTTATTTATTAGCTTAGATCATATGTTACTCAACAGATTTTAGGGCTTCGAGCATATTGACTTTCTTAAGGTGTTGGTTCACAAAAATACCGAGACCTGTCAGAATGACAATAACTACAAGTGTTGGAATAGCATAGATGAGCCAGCTCAGATCTGGATTGAACATGATGTTTTCAGGAGGTATAACCTCTACCATGTATTGATGCAATCCCCAACCAAGTCCGAATCCAACCAAGATACCAATGATAGAGAGATAAATGGTTTCTCGATAGATGTAGAGTGTCACTTCTCTATTAAAGAAGCCTAGAACCTTAATGGTTGATAACTCACGGATACGTTCTGCCACATTGATATTTGTCAAATTAAAGAGAACAACTAAAGCAAGAAGAACAGAAATCCCAATCAATACTGCCATAACACAGCTAAGGGAGTTGACGATGGTCTTGATTTGTGCCTTTAGAGTAGTATTTTGAACAACCCCTTTGACACCATCAAGCTCCATAAATTGACTGGCTGTTTGCTCAACGTTTTTGTCTGAGTGATTCTTCAGTGTCAGAATAGTAGCATTTTGGCTCGCCTCTTTACCAAAAGCATTTCTGTAAGTAGTTTCATTCATAAAGATGAAGTGACCCATATACATTTCAGAAATACCAGCAACTTTGAGTTTGATATCCTTGTCTTGACTATTTTGAACGGTTAACTCATCCCCTACAGAAACGCCAGCTAAGTCTGCCAATTTCTCAGAAATAATAATCCCTTTGTCGGTCAAATCGAGTTTTTGACCAGTTTCACGATTATTGAGCTTGATGTAATGTTGTAGAGTTTCTTGATCCTTGTCTTTGACCACAAGGGTTGTGATATCTTGACGATCGTTATTATTTCCTGCCACTTTTGAAAGCATTTCGTAATGAATAGAAAGATGTTCCTTGACCTTGCTATCGTTAATTAATTTTTGGATGTTTTCCTTTTCCTGCCCATCCAGATGATCCTTGTTTGCGACAATCATATCATAGCGAATGATGTTAGGGAATTGGCGTGTGTTAAGGTCTCCAATAGAAGAACGAATACCGAGTCCAGCAAAGAGAAGTGCGATGGAACCGCAGACACCAAAAATAGTCATGAACATCCGTTGCTTGTATCGGAAAATATTACGGGCAGTGACTTTTTGTGTAAAGTTCATCCGGTTCCAAAGTGGGGTGATGCGCTCCAAAAGAATCTTAGAACCAGATGTTGGAGGTTTTGGAAGAAGAAGTTGGGCTGGCTTTTCTCCTAATTCGCGCTTGGCTACCATGAAAGCGGGAAGAACTGTGGACAAAAGACCAAGCACAATAGCTAGAAGAGTCTTAAATGGATAAAAGTGTAACTCAATTGGTGCGAGGAGGATTCGCTCTTTATAACTATTGTATATGATAGTTGGAAGGAGAATATGTCCAGCAGCAACCCCAATAGCAGTACCAATCATGCTCGTCACGAATCCATAAATAATAAATTTACGGATGATGTCCTTGTTTTGGTAACCGAGAGCTTTGAATGTCCCTGCCTTAATCCGTTCTTCTTCGACGAAGCGTCCCATTGTTACAAAGGTAACCAAGGCAGCAATAAAGTAGAGGATAACAGGGAAGATATTACTGAGGTTCTGAAAAACAGAAGCGTTGGTCTCATATGAAACGTACCCTTCTGACCAAGGAGCTTCACGACGTGTGTAGACATCGTAGCTTGGTTCAGCAATGCTATCGATTTTTTCTTGAGCTTCCTTTATCTGCTCCTTCTTTTTATCGATTTCATCTTGTGCTTGTGTCAATTGTTCTTGGACAAGAGGATTCTTATCTTGACCGCTGGCTTTCGCTTGTTCTAGTTTCTTGTTAAGTTCAGTCTCTGCCGTTTGAAGTTGACTTGTTTGTTGGTCAATCTTAGCCTGTGGATCAGCTTTTAATTCTTTCAAACGGTTAGCAGGTTGATTTTTTACTAATTTTTCGAGATCATTTTCGTGTTTGGAAACCTTGTCAGTGTAATCCTGGGTATAGGGGTTAGCACTATGGACGTCTTTGTAAGCTAAGCGTGCAATCATGTAGACGTCGGAATCAAAACTAGATTCAGGAACTACCGCATAACCTTTGAGTTCCCCACTACCAGCTGTCGATGAACCGAGGTCAACACTTGATAAGATTTCAGATGACTGAACAAAGCCAGTGATGGTAAAGGTGTGTTCTTTTAAGACATCCTTACCATTGTCACCCTCTTTTTCAGAAAACGAGATCTTGTCACCTATCTTATATTTGTCTTGATAGACTGAAGAAAGAGCAATTTCACCTTGCTTACTTGGAAGTTTTCCTTTTACAACCTCATAAGTTGAGATATCTTTTGGTTTTGAAAATAGTCGAAAGGCATCAGTGGAGTCTTTCAGAACGACATCTTTAAAGTAACCGTACTCAATGTTTGCCTCTGAAGAGACTTGATTTAGGAGGTCTTGATCCGACTGGTTAAGTCCATAGCTACCAGTAACTGTGAGGTCAGCAGTTTGGTGTTTAGTGAAATAGCTTGTTCCCGTGTGTTGCATATCAGGTGTCGTCACCTTTAGACCCACAAGAGCGAAAGAACCCAAGGCCATGAGTGAAGCAATAGAAACCACCCGTCCTTTAGAACTAGAGAAAGACTTTCTGACATCTTTCCAATAAGTTTTACGATTCATGAGACATCCTTTCTAGTACTCGAGGCTATCAATATCTTGTGGAGTTGCATTGAGTTCAATACTTTGAACACGCGCATCATGCATACGAATCACACGATCTGCAATCGGTGCAAGCGCCCCATTGTGAGTAACAATGATAACGGTAGCTCCTTCATTGCGAGCCTTATCTTGGAGAATCTTCAAGACCTGTTTTCCAGTATTGTAATCCAGGGCTCCTGTAGGTTCGTCACAGAGGAGAATTTTAGGATTTTTTGCGACGGCGCGAGCAATAGCTACTCGTTGTTGTTCACCACCAGACAATTGTGCAGGGAAGTTGTTGATGCGTTTCCCAAGACCAACATCAATCAAAGTTTGTTCCGCATCTTTAGCATCCGCGACAATTTCAGAAGCCAACTCTACATTTTCTTTGGCCGTTAAGTTTGAGACCAAGTTATAGAATTGAAAGACGAATCCGACATCGTCTCTACGATAAGCTGTTAATTGTTTCGCATTATAATTGGAGATGTCTTTCCCATCGATGATGACCTTTCCTTCATCATTGGTATCCATACCACCAAGAATATTGAGAACAGTTGATTTTCCTGCCCCAGAAGAACCGAGTATAATCACTAACTCCCCTTTTTCAATCTCGAATGTGATATCATTGTTTGCGATGATTTCTACATCACCTGTTTTATAACGTTTGTAACTATGTTTCATTTCAATATAAGCCATGTGTATTTGTCTCCTTTAAAAGTTATCAGTGCTAAAACAACAACCTGTTGAATGATTACGGAAGTTATTTTATGATTTTTTTAATACGAATGCTACAACACAAATCAACAATGTGTTGAAATAAGGATATGGAAGTTGTATTAATCAATGAAAATACTTGATGATAGTTGACAATTTCAAAAATCAAGATATACTTTAATCAACAATTTGTAGAAACAAGGGGTTCGTATGCAGCAGAGACAAACGACAACTAAGTCAGATATAAAAGAAGCCTTCATTCAGCTGTTAGCTACAAGAAGCTTAGAGGACATTACGATTAGTCAGTTAACCAAAAAAGCGGGTGTTAACCGCTCGACATTTTATCTGCACTACCTTGATAAACAGGATTTTTTAGAGCAGTTAAAGGAAGAAACCTTGACGACTGTTCGCATGATCTTAAGGAAAGAAACCTTTCATCCCAAAGAAGCGTTGGAATCCATCTTGTCTCATTTTCAAGAGAACAGTGCTTTTTTTGTTGAAATTGCAAAAAATCCAAGCTTTCGTTTTGCAGATAACATTCGTTCTTTTATTTTGGGTATGATTGAGTCAACGCCACGTTCTCGACCAGTCATTGTGGCAGCTTATCAAATGCCAGAGCGCTATGCTATTACCATGTATGTTTCTGGTTTGACAGGCCTTATCGTCGACTGGATTATCAATGGGACTCAAGAAAGCCCCCAACAATTGACCAAAATTATACTGGATTCTCCAGGAATGGAGTGGTTTAAGGGATAAGGTGGAGATGGACAAGAAATAATTTAATTTGATTTTTTACTAAATTTTCTACATTCACTTGTAGTTTTAAAACAAGGTTAACAATTTAAGGAGCTGAACGTTTCAATGAATCAATATACCATCCCACAATTTATCGTCGATGCTTTTACAGATACTGTTTTTAAAGGGAACCCGGCGGCTGTTTGTCTTCTTGATAAATGGTTGTCAGATGATACTTTACAGAATATTGCTAAAGAAAATAATCTTTCTGAGACAGCTTTTACGGTTAAAAATGATGATTACTACGAATTACGTTGGTTTACTCCAGGTGGGGAAATCGATTTGTGCGGCCATGCAACCTTGGCAACGGCTTTTGTTCTTTTTAGATTTTTTGAAAAGAATGCTGAAAGTCTAACTTTTGCTACACAGAGTGGGGAACTTTTAGTTACAAAAAAAGGTGAGTACTATGAGCTGAATTTTCCAGCATACTCCACGCAACAGGTTGCAGTCACAAGTGAGATGGAAGAAGCAATCGGTGTCCGTCCGCTTGAAGCATGGCTTGGAAGAGATCTAGTATGTGTCTTACCTCATGAAAATGAGGTCATTAATGCAAATCCAGATTTTGATAAAGTAAAAGCTTTAGATGGGCTTCTCCTGAATATCACTGCCAAAGGAAGCAAGTATGATACTGTGACACGAAGTTTCGCTCCAAAATTATCAGTCAAGGAAGATCCAGTCTGTGGATCAGGACACTGTCATGTCATTCCTTTGTGGGCTAATAAGTTGGCACAAGCAGAATTTAGGGCTTACCAAGCCTCTGAAAGGAGTGGCATCCTCCTTTGTCGTATAGAGGGTGATAGGATTTACCTTGCAGGAAAGGCTGCCCTATATAGTCGTGGAGAAATTTATGTCATGGACTAAATTTCTGTCGATTACGAAAACGTAGAAGTATTAGTGACAGTAATGAAAACAAAATCCCAGTCGAAAGATGTCTAGCTCAGCTAGGCATTTTAAATTTCACAACATTTTTTAAAGAATTTTCAGAAAAGACTTGACAATTTTGAAAATAAGCGTATGATAAGATTATGAACTTTTAAAAATAGTAATTTTACTATATTAACTCATGTCGACTACGGATGGTATGGTAAAGTGACTATATGGTTCTAATAACTATTCTATAGAGCGTTGCGTCCGAAAGTCATTCCTGACACGGCTCTTTAAAAACAAAAGGAGAAGATTATGAAAACAGAACCGATTCATCGTACCAGTATGTGGAAATTTAAGTTAAGTGCTGCCACCATGACTTTGATTCCCGCTGCCGTGGGGATTAACTATGTTGCCAAAGCCTTGGCGGAGGGGTTAAAGTTGCCCGTTTGGCTGGGGTCTTTGGGAACCTTTCTTGCCAGCATGTTGGCTGGGCCGGTTGCCGGTGCCATCAGTGGTTTCATCAACAACGTGATCTATGGGCTAACCTTATCGCCAATTTCAACCGTGTATGCGATTACCAGCATCGGAATTGGGATTGCTGTCGGAGTTTTGCACGCCAATGGGTGGTTCTCGTCAGCGCGACGAGTATTTGTTTCTGCTATTATTATTGCCTTCGTTTCAGCTGTCATTTCAACGCCACTCAACGTCATCTTTTGGGGTGGTCAGACCGGTATCGCTTGGGGTGACTCATTGTTTGCGGTAATGGTCGCCAATCATGCACCAGTGTGGCTGGCCTCATTTACCGATGAGTTTGTCTTGGATATTTTGGATAAAGTCTGCGTGGCCTACCTCGCATTCTTCATCTATCGTCAGCTGCCGAAGCGGATGGTGCACTTCTTTAGCGGTGATAAATGATGACTGATCAAACATTGATTTCTGGAGCGCCACGGGTCAAGCTCAAGTGGTACCAGGTGATCGATCCGATTACTAAGCTCTTGTTCATCTTGGACATGACGTTATTGAGCTTTACCAGTATGAATTTATTGCTTCAGGCCGGATTGATTCTTGTCGCAACACTGCTATTGTTATTTTCCAAATTGAGTTCTACCATCTTTAAGGCGCTGGGATTCAGCCTGTTTCTGATTTGCACCATGCTAATCATCCAAGGGTTATTTTACAGTCGGAATCAAACTGTGCTGTTTTCTGTGCTTGGGGTGTCGTTCTACAAAGAAGGCCTGATTTACGCCACCACTCTGGGTTGTCGAGTATTGGTGATTATTTTGACCAGTGGCTTTTTTATGGTGACCACGAGTATTTCAGAAAACGCGGCCTATTTGGAACTGTCCGGATTGTCTTATAAAACCGTCTACGTTCTGATGTCGGTGTGTTATATTTTACCGGAAATGATGCGCAATATGCGGAAAATCCAGCAGGCACAAAAAGTTCGAGGAACCAATCCGCAAAAAACGTTGATTCAGAAATTAAAGTCAGTCCTGCCGGTTCTAATTCCATTGGTGATTAAGACCCTGGATCAATCGATGACGCGGTCGATTTCTCTCCAACTGAGAGGTTTTGATAATCTCAACCGGACTGTCAGAACCTCCCAGCGCGTGTATCGCCTGTCGCGGACGCTGCACATTGGTCTGACTGGATTGGC
This sequence comes from Streptococcus sp. HMSC10E12, assembly GCF_001807855.1. Classification (NCBI taxonomy): domain Bacteria; kingdom Bacillati; phylum Bacillota; class Bacilli; order Lactobacillales; family Streptococcaceae; genus Streptococcus; species Streptococcus sp. HMSC10E12. Next base: position 180,223 of record NZ_KV791089.1, on the reverse strand, counting down.
AATTTTATTGATTGGGTGGAAGATATGGACGAAGATAAACGGATTGTAATTGAAAATTTGACTACCCGTTATCCGGGTACTGAGCAACCACAACTGCGTAAGATTAACGCGGAGGTTCATACTGGCCAGGTGGTTGGGATTATCGGGAATAGCCACTCCGGCAAATCGACTTTGTGCCATGTGCTAGCAGGGGTCATTCCCAAAATTGTGTCTGCTGAGATTGAGGGCGACTGGCACATGTTTGGCCAGCGAGTGTCCGACAATTGGCCCGTTTATAATGCCATGAATGGAGTTGTACTGCAAAATCCAGCTGGCCAACTAAGCGGGTTGGCAGACACGGTTGCCGATGAAATCGCCTTTGACTTGATTAATCAGGGAATGGCTGAAGGACTGATTCAAAAACGGGTTGAAGAAGTTGCCACGCAAATGGGGCTGATTGAACAGTTGAATTTGCGTCCCGAGAGCCTTTCCGGTGGTCAGAGCCAGCGGTTGGCAATTGCCACGGCGATTGCGGCTAACCCGGCTGTTTTGATTATGGATGATCCGACCAGTCAGATGGATCCCCTTGGCCGCCGACAATTTTTCCAATGGCTGGCCCAAGTCAAAGAGACGACTGTCTTCATTGTCACCAGTGAAATTGACGATTTGTGCGAAGTCGCCGACGTTGTGTGGGTGCTGCACGAGGGTCAAATGGTAGCCCAGGGTAGGCCGGGTGAGGTGTTTAATCATTTGGCAGCTGACTGGCAGATTCCAGCCCCGACAATCCAGCAACTTGCTCAAAAAATGGATTGGCACTTGGCTGATGGCCGGTATCCGGTGAATGACGCTGATCTGAAGGAGGTTCGTTATGCCCAAAATTGAACTGAACAACCTGACGTTCACTTATCCGGAACGGTCCTTTAGCTTGGATGTTGAAGACAAACACTTCGCCGATCCGATGGTGGCGATTGTCGGCCAAAATGGTGCCGGAAAATCAACGCTCTTCAAATTGTTGACGGGCTTGCTGACACCACAAACCGGTGTGATTAAGATCGATGGAGAAAATTTTAATGATCTTAAACCAGTCGAAAAGTTACTGAAGGTTGGGATTACTTTTCAGAATCCTGACGATCAGCTTTTCAACCCGACCGTTCAACGAGAGGTGGAGTGGAGTGTCGCGCAGGTCATGGATGACCACGACACGATTACGAGGCGGGCTTTAGCGGCTCTAAAAAGAGTTGGCTTGGATGATAAAACAGCTGAAAGTCCATATGACCTGTCATTGTCGGAACGCAAGCTGTTGAGCGTTGCCACAGTTTTGGCAGTGGATCCGGCGATTTATTTATTTGATGAGCCGATGATGTCGCTTGATTGGGAAAGCCGGCGCAAGTTGACCGCAATTTTCCATCAGTTGGCTGATTCGGGCCACCAAGTTGTGACCATCACCCATGACATGGATTGGGTCGCAGCCGAGTTTGAGTCGGTGTATGTTATGGAACACGGGAAGTTTGGCTTCGCCGGCAGTCCACGGGAATTGTTCAGCAATCACGAACTTGTCCAGCGAGTGGGATTACTACCACCGCGGATTATGGACATAGCGGAGTCGCTGGGTGATTCACAGACATATTTATCGGTTAATGATTATTACCAGAAAAATCGAGATGTATAGAAAAAGTCACCTCTGCGGGTTTTCCAGGTTGAAGGACTAACTTCAACTTCTGGCAAGAACTCACATGGGTGACTTTTGTGTTTAATAACGTTTCATAATCATCGGGTGCTTCCTCAGATCACTCGGTTTGATTTTACTTTTTTTCATGGTCATAATCATATACCATTTCTTTTGGATCTTTTGGGCTCTTTGTCAACTGTAGTGGGTGACGAAAAGC
>NZ_KV791089.1:97946-178338 GCF_001807855.1 Streptococcus sp. HMSC10E12 | reverse complement strand
TAAAGTTGATGAAGTTTCTAAAACCGAAGCCCAAGCGTTTGATGTCTTTGATCAACTTATTAGTTGCTTCAAGTTTTGCGTTTGAATAGTCTGTTTCTAGTGCGTTTTTGATGTATTGTTTGTGTCTAAGAAAAGTCCTAAAGACAGTTTGAAAATAATGATTGACGACATTTAAGTTTTCTTGAATGAGCTCAAAAAACTCATCTACTCTTTTCTCCTGAAAGTGAAAAAGCAAAAGCTGATAAAGAGAATAGTAGTCGGTAAGCTCTTCTGAAAGGCCTAGTGTCTTCTCAATGATTTCATGTGGTACTAAAGTTTGTCGGAAGGTTTGTGAGTAAAAAGAATTGAGAGATAACTTACGGCTGTCCTTTTGAAAGAGTCTCCAGTGATTTTTCAAGGCTCGATAGGGTAGTGACTTCTTATCGAATTGGTTCATAATTGCAATTCTTGTCTTTAAAAAGGCTCGACTAAGGTGCTGAATAATGTGGAAACGATCAAGAACGATTTTAGCGTTTGGAAAAAGCCTTTTGGCAAGTGGAATATAAGCCCCAGACATATCCATAGTGATAAACTGCACCTGTTGACGAGCTTCATGCTTTCCTGCTGCAATTTCGCACAAAGGCTGTTGTACCATGAAAAGCTAGATTTGTAAAGGGATTTTACGGTTTTATTTCAAACTAAGGCTGAATGTAAACTTGCTTCCTAAGCCATACTGACTTTCTGCTGTGATTTCGCCACCAAGCTGATGGGCTAGTTCTCGTGCAATTGCAAGGCCTAAGCCATGACCACCTGTTTTCATATTGCGCGAAGTTTCGACACGATAAAGGCGTTTATAGATCTTTTCCAAATCTTCAGGAAGGATCCCCTGACCCTCGTCTTTCACACTGATTGTCAGCTCTTGTTCTGTTAATTGGGCAAGAACCTCGATTCTGGTTCCTGGTTCTGAATATTTAAAGGCATTGTTTAACAAATTGACCAGAATGCGAGAAAGTTTGTCAGAATGGCTCTTGATTTTCGCCGACTCAGGTGACACTTGAATGTAAACATCTCGCTCTTCTTGTTCAATCTGGAGTTGAAATTCACTCATTGACTCAATCAACAGCTGATCTAAAAAGATCTCTTCGACTTCTTCATCAGCAGTATCTTGAGGTTGTGTATTAAGAGTCAAAACATCCAATTCCTCCACTAGCTTGTTTAGACGCTCAGTTTGCCGACCAATCGTGGATAAGTAGTGGAGCCGCTCCTCTTCCTTAATCACTCCATCTAGAATTCCCTCCACAGTAACCTGAATGGAGGTAATGGGAGTTTTAATATCGTGAGAGAGCTGCGCAATCATCATTCTCTTTTCTTGCTCGCTCTCATCAAGTGATTGAAAGGTAGCCTGCAATTTGTGGGACATGTCATTAAAAGCCTGGTCCAGCTCTTGAAATTCTAATGGGCCTTTGGTTTCAATTTCTGTGCTGAAATCCTTGCTTGCTATATTCTGAGCTTGTTTTTTCAAATGTTTCAGAGAAGAGAAAACAGGCGACAAAAGAAAGATGCTCACTGCAGCGCCAATGAAACTAGCAATCAAGGTCATTCCAACTAGAAAGTAAACTTCACTTTTATCAATCAACATTCGTTGGACTGCCCAGAAAACGACCAAAATAGTCAGTAAAGTAGACACTAGATAACCCACTAAAATATAGTTTTTTAATTTCATTTTCTACCTCTTGGTTTTTCCATCTTATAGCCCAAACCCCAGACAGTTTTGATAGCAGGAGCATTTGAATTCGTATACTTGGTCAATTTTTGCCTCAAAGCATGAATATGAACATTGAGTGTATTGGTATCATCCACATAGTCCTCTTGCCATACCTTCTCGTAAAGTTCCGTCTTTGAAAAGACTCTCTCAGGATTGCTGGCCAATACCCATAGAAGTTCAAAGGATTTTACTGTCAATTCCAAAGGTTGTTCCCCAAGGCGGACCTCATGAGTCACATGGTTGATTACCAAGTCACCAAACTCGATCTGTTCTGTCTCTCCCCCACGGCTAAGGCGACGCAAGATATTATTCACTCTTAAAACTAATTCGCGTGGGCTAAAGGGTTTGACTATAAAATCATCTGCCCCCAAACTTAATCCATAAATCTTATCCTGTTCGCTTGTCTTAGCAGTTGTAAAGAGGAAGGGTTGATTCGGGGCGATATACTGAACTTCACTGATAAAATCATAACCGTCCATATTGGGCATCATGATATCTGTGATAATAAGGTCGATAGATTTTTTTCTAAAAAGCTCTAATCCCTCTTTACCATCATGGGCGACTAAAACGTCATAACCAGCCTGTATAAGATAGCGGTTTTGAATATCTAGAATATTTATCTCATCATCAACCAGCAAAATTGTCTTTTTCATTTGACACTCCTTCGATAAAAACAGTGTTACACTTGCTTTAGTATAACACTGTTTTCTCTAATGTTTAAGTGATTTGAATCTTAATCTTCTCGTTTGGTTGTCAAACCCAAAAGTCCAACAAGCCCTGCCAAGGTTAGACCAAAGATACCAAGGCCAGCTGTAGCTGTTTTAGCTTCCCCAGTATTTGGTAGCATCGCTTTATCATCTTTTTTCATCATATTAGCCATTGGGCTAGAAGCTGGTTGATCTACTTTCATATCTGACATATGGTGATTTGTACCCATCATACCCTCAGTCGTACCTGTAGAGCCTGTTTCAGAAGGCTTCGTATTCATCTGACCTTGTTGAGATGGTATTGTCGCCATTTCTTTTCCACGAAGCTGAATCGTTACTTGACGAGTAGCAATCAGATTGGTCAAATCAGGTTTGCCGTCTTTAGCGCCATAGACTTTAACAGTAGCTAGATACGTATGGGTTCCGTTAGCTCGAACTTGCTCCAGCAAGGCCTGACCATCTTTGCCAACCGTATTGCCATTCAAATCCACTTCGTAGAAATATTGGCCTTTAGCCAAGCCTTCAAGTGGCAATAGAGCAGGATTTTTAGCTGTTCCGTTGTCTGACCACGGAGCCTTGTCTGAAGCTTTCAAGATTAGACGAGTCAACATGCCATCTCCACCAAAAGCTTCGTAGGGAATTACTTGGTTGACACCGGCCAAGAAAGGTCCAGGAACCTTAGCCTTATCAAGGTAGCTAGCTGGAACATCAATCATGTCTTTGATATTGTTAACAACAGACTCTTTAACCTGATTTGGTGTGGTCAAGCCATTCAAATTGACAGTAAAATCTTTAGTTGCTACGAGATTGCTCAAATCTGCCTTGCCATCTTTAGCGCCGTACACCTTGATAGTAGCTTTATAACTTTGAGTACCATTTTGTTTCAAGAAGTCAAGAAGCTCTTTATCTGATTTACCTTGAGTACCTGCCAAATCCACTTCATAGAAGTAAAGGCCTTTGCCCAATTTTTCTACTGGTGGGAGAGCAGGATTTTTAGCTGAGCCATTGTCTGACCATGGAGCCTTGTCTGAGGATTTCAAAATCAAACGAGTTAACATACCGTCACCAGCGAAGAATTCATATGGAATGACTTGGTTAACACCGGCTGTGAATGGACCAGGGAAATTGGCCTTGTCCAAGTATGTAGCTGGAACATCAACCGTATCTTTAGTGTTGTCGGCCACACCTTTTTGAACTTCAGCTGAGGTAGTCAAGCCGTTCAAGTTAACATCCAAATCTTTAGTTGCTACCAGATTGGTTAAGTCAGGTTTGCCATCTTTCACACCGTACACCTTGATGGTAGTTTTATAACTTTGAGTGCCGTTTTGTTTTAAGAGGTCAAGCAACTCTTTATCAGATTTTCCTTGGGTGCCTGCTAAATCCACTTCATAGAAGTAAAGACCTTTGCCCAATTTCTCTACTGGTGGGAGAGCAGGATTTTTAGCTGAGCCATTGTCTGACCATGGAGCCTTGTCTGAGGATTTCAAAATCAAACGAGTTAACATACCGTCACCAGCGAAGAATTCATATGGAATGACTTGGTTAACACCGGCTGTGAATGGACCAGGGAAATTGGCCTTGTCCAAGTATGTAGCTGGAACATCAACCGTATCTTTAGTGTTGTCGGCCACACCTTTTTGTACTTCAGCTGGGGTGGTTGCTGGTTGAGCTTCACTTGCTTCACGGTCTTGTCCAGAGACGGCAGGCGCAGGATTTGTCGCAGGTTCAACCACATCTTCTGTTTCTTTCTTAGATTCTGATTTTGCTTGCACTTCTTCTTTTGGTGCTACTACATGGTCTTCAGCAGTCACATCCGATTTTTCTGGAGAGCTTGTAGTATCCAAGCTTGCTTTAGGTGCTGAGTTTACCTGTTCTGAAGGAAGAGCTGTATCGACTGCTTCTTTGAGAAGTTCAGCTGGTAAGTCGCTCTTTTCACTCACCGAAGCAGCGTCTGGTACGACTTGAGCAGGGGTCGGATTGACGACATCGGCACGTGCAGAACTTGGTTGCCCAACTAGGACAAAGAAGCCACTAGCCACAACAACTGAGGCAACACCGACACTGAGACGGCGAATAGACCAACGAGTATATCTTTGATTTTGATTGAATTTCATAGGATTCTCCTTAGAGTTTTTCTTTATTTGATGGCTCTAGTATAATATCCTAAAATAAAAAAGGCTTAAGGCAAAGTTAAATTTTTCCTTAAATCCCTCTTAAAAATACTTATATTGATTCATTAATCATTGGGGAAGAAAGCAGCCCTTCCTCTCCAACTCACTCAGCTCTGTTAGAGTATCCAAATGTTAGTTATTAATCACCGCCATGATATAGGTATCTGCCTGTAAGAGGTCATAGTGCTTTCTAAGTTCTTGAGAGTATGAAAGCAGCTTTTCTAAAATCTCTTTATTGGTCAAGTGTGAGTAAAAAGTCGGGCGATAAAAACGTCTATCGCTGAGTTTACTACTATCCTGTTGAATGAGTTTCCAGTTACGAATGACTGTCGAAGTAGAGACAGATAGACTGTCTGCGATAGCCGTCATAGGGACTTTCTCGATTAATTTTTGAGTGATTTTCTGGTTGACGATGGTCGCGATTTGGTGATTCTTTTTGACTAAGGAAGTCTCTGAGAAAGCCATTTTCCCGCAGACTTTACAACGGAAACGACGTTTTCTTAATCGAATGAGTATCTTATAGCCTGCACACTCTAGATAGGGGATTTTAGATTCTTTTTGGAAGTCATATTTAGCCATTTGTCCTAAGCAGCGAGGGCACATAGGTGCAGGATAATCATCTAGCTTATCGATGACTTCTTTATGTGTTCCAGCATCAAAATAATCAAAAATCTTGATGTTCTTGTCTTTAGATTCTTTCTAATGTTGGTTTGGTCACTTTTCATTATAGGTCTTATGGGACTTTTTTTCTACAACAAAATAGGCTCCATAATTCCTATGGTGGTTTTACCCACTACAGAAATTATAGAGCCTTTTATTGCAGTTTACAAAGACTTTTTAAGGATTTTAATTGCATTTTCTTCAGTCTTACTTGTATAATGAATAAAAAAGTAAAAATAGTATTATGAAAAAGAAATGGAAGGTAGAGGCCAATTTCTCCAGCAGTGCAACGATTTCTTATATGCATGGAAGAGAAGTTTTCTGGATTGCTAAAGACAACTCCTTGATACTTCGTCAGCTTTTGGTACAATAGTATAAATTTACAAGAGGTGATTTATGATTTAGCAACACACGATTCCCATTTTAGAGTTTGACAACAAGTCACATGGCCTGATCATTTAAAAAAAGTGAAGTAAGGAAGTCTTGCTTTACATATCCTAATGATGATTAGTAAGAGCAAGGAGTCATTGCGTTCTAAAGCACTAGCAACTAGCGTTGGCACCAATGCTAGTCACATTCGAAAGGTAATCGCTTTTTTGAAAAATGCAGTTTTGCTTCGTTCCTAGCAAGAAAAAACAGTCCTCACTTTTAAAAAATAGAAAATAGGGGAGTTAAAAAGGATATAAACTGTAAAAGGTATAGCATTTTGGATGATGTATAGAATAATAAAAGAGCTCAAGTTTTCATTGATAAAACTTGAGCTTTTTTTATAGTAAGGCTAACAAGATGGTAAGGACCAGAGCGATGCTCATCCGAATCAGGTGGTGGGCTGGGTGGAACACTTCTTTGCGTTTCCCATTCCAATAGGCCCCGTAGCAAATCAAACCACAGCCGATCAGCCAAAGGACTAGAGCGACAATCGGTAAAAAGAAGTAGAGGGTGAGAGATAAGGTCGCAAGGCTACTTCCGATGAGGAGAAATGTATTTCCTAGAGTGTGATTCCCTTTTTTAACTTCAGAAAGAGAAGCCAATAAGTGAAGAAGAGCAAAAGCAAGGGCAAAGAAGACTGTAAAAAAGCCGATAAGAATGTGGAAGAACATAGGGTTTCCTTTCTAAGATATGATTGCCTGAGTACTATTTTTTATGACTGATTTTATGAAGAATCATAAATGATACTTCAAGATTTAAAATAATAACCAATAAGGTAAAAAGAGAGTAACCATAAAGTTTAATTGGAAATTCATTTTTGAGATTGCAAAGAGCAAACAAACTCGTAAAAATGCCCGTCAACAATCCAGGCACATATTTTCGAATAACGACTGTCTGAATCAGATGTCCTAAGACATGGTAGATATAAGCGATTATGATGCTTGCGTAAATGCTATAGTTGTTAAACTGGTAACTAAGATATAGCGATGTCATTAGGATCAGAAATTGCTCCAAGACAATGGCATTGAAAGCAAAAGGAGTGTAATAAGATAGGATTCGATTGTTTGGATACTGGATTGATATTTTTTTGATAAAGGATGGCATCCAAACGATTTCTTCGAGTTCGTGAAGCATGAATAGGGCTGGAAAAAGAAAATAAAATTGCACGATGGACATTGAAGACACGCTTTTCTAGTTAGAACCCACTTTTAAAATCTCCAAATAAAACTGGATGACTTCTTGTTCGGTGTAGGACTTACCTTTCTTCAACCACCAGCTGAGAGTTTCGATGAAATGGCTGACGACCAGGTGTTTGAGGTAGGAGTGAGGGATGGTTGGATGGGCCTTAATCAGTTCGTCGGCTACCATTGGATAGACGTCATGCTCTAGTTCTTTTCGTAGTTGCCGGATGAAATAATCATTTTTAGAGAGCAAGAGACTGGTCACATGGTCTTGATTTTTCTTGAAATGCTGAAAGATATGGGCCAGGTAGTCTTGTGGGGATAGGTGTTCAGCACGCTCAAAGAGATGGTGAAAGAGCTTTTGACAGAGTTCATCTAGCAATAATTCCTTACTCTCGTAATGGCTGTAAAAGGTCGAGCGCCCCACATCGGCTAAGTCAATGATTTCTTGAACGGTGATAGCCTCGTAGTCTTTTTGGTTGAGTAGGTGTAAAAAAGCTTGATAGATAGCTTTTCGAGTTTTGGTGATGCGACGATCCTGTGCTGTCATATGGACACTTTGAACAAACTGTTCAGTAACGTACACCCTAAACAGTTTGCTCCTATCCTTTCTGTTGATAGTAGTGGATAATAGATAATGAACAAGATGTTCATGAATCTATTATATCAGAGGATTTAGGATTATGAAGACTAAACATGCGGTCTGGCTGGCTTTTTTCTTGAATTTAGGCTATGCCATTGTTGAGTTTATTGCAGGAGGAATTTTTGGATCCAGTGCGGTCCTGGCTGATTCCGTCCATGATTTGGGAGATGCTATTGCTATTGGGATTTCAGCCTTTTTGGAGAGCATTTCAAATCGTGAAGAAGATAGCCACTATACCTTGGGCTACAAGCGCTTTAGCCTTTTAGGGGCCATGGTAACAGCTGTGATTCTTATGACAGGGTCTGTTCTTGTGATTTTGGAAAATATAACGAAAATCTTTCACCCACAACCAGTCAATGATGAGGGGATTCTCTGGCTAGGAATCATAGCCGTCAGCATCAATGTGCTAGCGAGCCTCGTCATTCGCAAGGGGCAAACCAAGAATGAATCCATTCTTAGCCTGCATTTTCTGGAAGATACATTGGGCTGGGTGGCTGTCATCCTAATGGCCATTGTTCTTCGATTTACCGACTTGTATATTCTGGATCCGCTCTTATCTCTTGCTATTTCCTTCTTTATTCTGTCAAAAGCCATTCCACGTTTTTGGAGCACGCTCAGGATTTTCCTCGATGCCGTGCCAGAAGGAGTGGATATCCAGCAAGTCAAGAGTGATTTGGAGCAGTTGGAGCATGTGGCTAGTATCAATCAGCTTAATCTTTGGACCATGGATGGCCTGGAAAAGAACGCCATTGTCCATGTTTGTCTGGAGCATGTCAACCACATGGAGGTTTGTAAAGAAGCGATTCGTACCTTGCTCAAAGATTGTGGTTTTCAAAACGTTACCATTGAGGTTGATGAAGACCTAGCCACCCACCGAGCCCATAAACGTAATATTGAGGAGTTGGAAGTGGGTCAAAATCAAGGACATTGTCACCATCATTAAGAAACGTTATTTAAACTCTTAGAGTTTGTGTCTAGGAGTTTTTTTGATACTAAGTTAACTAAAGTAAGCCTTTTCGTGATAAAATAGAACAAACGTGGAACAAGGAGTAATTATGAGTAAAAGAGCTGTGTTGATGATGACTTTTGGGTCCCCAGAAGAGATTACCTATGAAGGAGTAGCGGAATTTTTCACAAATATACGACGTGGAGTTCGTCCCGAACCCCATGAAATTCAGACCTTATATGACCATTACCTACGAATCGGTGGAACGCCGCTCCAAAGGATAACAAAGAAAGAAGTTGACTTGGTAGCTTCCGCTCTTGGAGAACAAGTGTCGGTTTACTTTGCCAATAAATTTTCCCGTCCCTTCATCGCAGATGCGATTAAAGAGATGGAGAATGACGGAATTGAAGAGTGTTTGTGTTTGATCCTAGAGCCCCATTATTCATACTATTCAGTCATGGGCTATGAGAAATTTTTAGAAAGTGAGCAGATTAAGTTCCAAATTATCAAGGATTGGTATCAAGAACCTTCACTTCTCCACTATTGGGCTGATGAAATTCGAAATATTTTAGATCAGATTGGAGACGACAGTTATAAGGTGATTTTTTCAGCCCACAGCGTCCCAGTTTTGGCACTAGATTTTGGTGACCCTTATATCGATCAGATTTATGATAATAGTCGCTTGATTGCGGAGATTTTAGGGCTTGAAGAGGAGCAGTACACCAATACTTGGCAGAGTGAGAGTGATATAGGTATTCCTTGGATTAAGCCTGATGTCTTAGAATATCTGCGAGATGAGAGGGAGCATCCTGACCACTATATTTTTGTCCCGATTGCTTTTATTAGTGAGCATATTGAGGTCCTTTTTGATAATGATGTGGAGTGTAAGGAATTATGCCAGGAGCTTGGTGTGGCCTATCACCGACCTCCTATGCCAAATAGCGATCCTCGTTTAATCAAGGCACTTCTTTCGACAATTCAGTCTCATATAGACGGTGACTATAGTGACTATCAACCTCAGCTGGAGACCTTTGATGAGTTGGAATCTCCATCAAGCACGAGTCAGATTTTGGATGAGGAACAGGATATTCAAATGCCCGATTTCGTCAAGAAATTGATTGCGAAAAAAGGTCGCGAAAATGTCAAAATGCCTTATCTGGTCAAGAAAATGCTAGAAAAGAAGTATGGGAAAAAATATGATTAGTTGCTATTGTTTGAAAGTAATTTGGAGGGCTTGATTTGAGCCAGAGCTTAATTAAAAGTGTATACTAATAGTAACTAAAGAAAAAGAGGTAAACATATGAAATCAGCAGTTTACACCAAAGCTGGTCAGGTTGGTCTAGCAGATATTGATCGACCGCAAATTGAGGCTCCAGATGATGCTATTATCCGCATTGTCCGTACCTGCGTTTGTGGTTCAGACCTTTGGAGTTACCGTAATCCTGAAATCGAAGAAGGACATAGTAATAGCGGTCATGAGGCTATCGGAATCGTCGAAGAAGTTGGTGAGGCTGTCACTACTGTAAAACCAGGTGACTTTGTTATCGCGCCTTTCACTCATGGTTGTGGGGAGTGTGATGCCTGCCGTGCCGGCTACGATGGGACTTGTGACCGCCATATTGGCACCAACTGGTCAGGTGGTGTTCAGGCTGAGTATATCCGTTTCCATTTTGCCAATTGGGCACTTGTGAAAATTCCAGGTCAACCTTCAGATTACAGCGAAGGCATGCTTAAGTCACTTTTGACTCTTGCTGATGTCATGCCGACCGGTTACCATGCAGCGCGTGTGGCTAATGTGCAAAAAGGTGACAAGGTAGTCGTTATTGGTGACGGTGCTGTAGGTCAATGTGCGGTTATCGCAGCCAAAATGCGTGGTGCGTCGCAAATCGTCCTCATGAGTCGCCACGAAGACCGTCAAAAGATGGCCTTGGAGTCAGGTGCGACAGCTGTTGTCGCTGAGCGTGGTGAAGAAGGCATTGCCAAGGTCCGTGAAATCCTTGGAGGAGGAGCGGATGCTGCTCTTGAATGTGTGGGTACTGAAGCAGCAGTTGATCAAGCTCTTGGTGTTCTTCACAATGGAGGCCGTATGGGATTTGTCGGCGTTCCTCATTACAATAACCGTGCCCTTGGTTCAACCTTTGCCCAAAATATCTCAGTGGCGGGTGGAGCAGCCTCAGTTACTACTTATGATAAACAAGTTTTGTTAAAAGCAGTTCTTGACGGTGATATCAATCCAGGACGTGTCTTTACTAATAGCTACAGCTTGGATGAGATTAATCAGGCTTATAAAGATATGGATGAACGTAAGTCTATTAAATCCATTATTGTGTTTGACTAACAAAAATTCTAGTAGAAATCATCTACTAGAATTTTTGTTATATAAATCCCAATCCGGACTTGAAAATTTCTTGGTTTGGGTCATATAAAAATACGTAAAATAAACTTCCATTGCTAAGGTCATCACAGTTGCGATGGAGATGACAATGGTCGGATAGGCAGAAAAAAGAAGGGAAAGTAGGAATCCTATTTTACCTGACTTTTCTTGAAAAGGGTGTTAAAATAAAGATGAAGAATGTAATCGTTTACATTAATTTAGTAATGTTATACAGATATTCAGAAAATGGATTTTACCAGTTGCTAATCTTTCTTTAGTTACATAATGGAGGTAGAGCTATGAAAAAGAAAATCTATCGCATTCTATTCTTGATTCCCTTGCTGCTATCAGTTTTGGTTTTGACGGGTTGCAAGGTGATGATGCCTAGTGATTACATAAAAATTAAGCGAATCATCATCGAAGATTGTAATAAAGTGGGTCTTCATGGTAAAGTTACCATCACTGACTTATATTGGACAGCCTTAGAAATACCAACTTATCATGTATCTTATACCTATTCTGAGGAAACCTACGATGGCCAAACGATAAAATTGGAAGAGAATAATGGGGCTATTCATGAAGACAGCTCACCTGATTCTTATGAAAGTATTAAATTTTTACACTATAAGGAATCTTTTTTGGAGCAGAAATCTGTCCAAAAAGTTGAGAAGAATATTGAAAAACAATTGAAGAAACAAAAACTCGGTATTCCTATTAACTTTTTTAGTTTTCTACCTAACTTCAGTCATGATGAAAAGGAGAAAATACTAGATACAATTGCTTCAGAAAATCTTAAGGAAGGTAAGAAGGACTTTGCAGGTTACTATCAAATTCCATACCAAACCTTGATAGATCAAGAGTTGGTTTATATGACTATTTTTATTGATGGTAATGCATCAGTCAAAGAACAAGATATGAAAGATGTGGCTAAAAAGTTAGATGCTAGTGATCTTCCGAATGGTAAATATAATTTCTTTTATTCTAATACCAAGGATGGGGATCATGATTCAATCAGTTATTCTTTTAAAGTAAAAGATGGTAAGGTCGTTTTTTATGAAGATGAGAATCTAGTACTAGATGATGATGATTAAAGATGAGGAGATGAAGAAAAGTTATAAATTCTATTTACTTGTTATTTTTAAGAATCCTCCTACTCACGAGCCTTTTAAAAAGTGGCTAGGAGAGGTTATTTCAGAGTATTGTGAATAGGTACTTAACATCAGAGGTTTTCGTGAGACAATAAAAGCTGATTGAAATAATCTTTCTTGAATAGAACACAAAAAAGACATATTTCTGACTAAAACAGATTCATGTCTTTTTTTAGGTGTTATGATTTAATAATCTATTTTCCTTGATTATAAGCTAAAATATTTTATGAAATCATATAATCAGTTTGCATTTTTTGATATAATAATTCTTAAAACTTAGGAGGTAACAGATGATACACAAACATGAAATCCCAATTTTAGAGTTTGATGACAATCCTCAGGCTGTGATTATGCCGACCCATGAGGATTTAGGTTTGGACTTGCCGCCTAGGTGTGTTTACGGCTTTTTAGAGGAAGAAGTCGATCGCTATGCGACTTCTGTTGGCGCTGAAAAAGTTGGTGAATTTGTCTCTGCAACCAAAACCTATCCTGTTTATGTCATGACTTACAACGGGGAGGAGATTTGCTTAGCTCAAGCTCCAGTTGGATCAGCTGCAGCTGCACAATTTATGGATTGGCTAATTGGTTATGGTGTAAAGCAAATCATATCAACTGGAACTTGTGGTGTCTTGGTAGATATGCCAGAGAATGTTTTTTTGATTCCGACGAGAGCTTTGCGAGATGAAGGTGCAAGTTACCACTATGTTGCGCCATCTCGCTATATAGACATGAATGAAAAAGCTCTTGGAGCCATTGAGAAAACGTTAAAGCAAAAGAAGATCCCCTATGAAGAGGTCATGACCTGGTCGACAGATGGCTTTTATAGGGAGACACCAGACAAGATTTACTATCGTATTGAAGAGGGCTGTAGCGTAGTTGAGATGGAATGTGCTGCACTAGCAGCAGTTGCTCAATTTCGTGGAGCTATTTGGGGCTTACTTCTCTTTACGGCAGATTCCCTTGCAGATATAGACAATTACGATCAACGAGATTGGGGTTCAGAGGCTTTTGATAAGGCTTTGAAGCTTTGCTTGGATATCATTGTTCAGATGTAATTTTGATTCGATAGACGAAAAAAGAGCATGACTATATAATCGTGCTCTTTTTAGATGTAAATTATTATTTCAAAATATCCCAAAGTTCTTGGGTGGTATCTGCAATAAAATCAGGTTTTTCTGCCAAAAGGGTTTCGTTTTTCCCAAATCCCCAGGTCACCGCTATTGTTTTGATGCCAACCGTTTTTCCACCAATCAAGTCGAACTTGGTATCACCAACAATGACCGACTGGTCTTTAGGTGCTTGATTTTCAGTAATGGCACGCTGCAAGACATCAGCCTTATGAAAGGCAGTAGGAGTAGATCCATAAATGCCATCAAAATATTCAGTAATTCCAAGGTGTTTGCACATCTCCAGAGCAATAGGTTCATTTTTTGAAGTTGTGATAAAGATTTTCTTGCTAGGATCTTGACTAAGCTGTTGAAGGATTTCTTTTATGCCATCATAGAGGTGAGCCTCCAATTGTCCTTTAGTCTCATAATAGTCACGATAAATTTTGACAGCTTGGTCAGCACCTTCTTCGCTAATCTCTTCTTTAAAGGTTACCTCGAGAGGTGGTCCCATAAAGGTACGAATTTTCTGATCACTAGGAACAGGGAGGCCTAGTCTTTCAAAGGTTTGAACAAAACCATTGTGGATTCCCTCAGAACTATCAACTAGAGTACCATCAAGGTCGAAAAAAATGTGTGTGAGTGTCATAGAATTCTCCAATATAGTGTCGTTGGTTTATTATAACATGATAAAAACGGTTTAAGTGGTTAGGTCTATTTATCATTCTAAAGTTGACATAACTTTTTTATGTGTAACGGTACGTTCTTGCTTATTTCCAAGTGCTTTGATACGAGCTTCCAGAAGAATAGGACGACCTTGAACACTTCGCGTATAAATGAGGTTATATTTTCCTACACTTTTTTGGATGTGTCGGAGGAAAGACTCTGCATCTGCCTTACGCTTTTCAAACATACTTGGAACGGCAAAAAATTCGGTTTGATCTTTCACCTTGTGACAAGACTTTAAGATATAGCGTTGATTTTCGATAGGAGCGAAAAACTCAGTCAAAGCCTGAGCAAAGATTTCTTTCTCCCTCATGGTAGCACCCTTGAGATAGATAGCGTTATAAATCGCCTGTTTACTATCTTTTACCACTCTAGGAGCAGACTCTTCAGTCTCAATCTGACCTGAATCAAGAAGGGCTTGGTGGATAGCTTTACCAAAAGTTTCCAAACGTTTATAGGGACTCCTATAGATAAAATATCTTCCCCAGAAGACGGCCAGTAGAAGAAGCGCAAGTAATAATATCGGTAGACTATGAACAAACGGCTTTCCAACAATAAAGTATCTTGTTACATCAATGATAAAATAAGTGGCAGCAAAGGCTTGGAAAATAAGAAAGGCCTTCATCCAATCATTAAGGTATGCTAACGGTAAAAATTGTTTGTCGACTTCAACCTCATTAGCAACTTCCATGTCTTCGTTAAGCGGTAGAGCTTCTTGCCAACGGTCCTTAAGCTCCTGACGTTTTTGAGAAAGTGTAATGGCATTTTGATTAAGTTTTTCTAGACCCTTTTGACTAAAAGTTATTTGATTGAGGTCAAGGCGATCAATGCCTGATTCGATAGTGAGCTCTGTATAATGCAGACCTAGAAACTGTGTCATACGCCTATCTAACAAGTCTAGGTCAGGACTAAGTCCATATAACTGTAGCTCTAATGTCTCGTCATATTTTTCTTCGGCATTTTGAATTTCAAACCATTTCTTTGGTGATAAATTAATAGAAACTAAATGCCAGATATTACTCGTTTTATTAGGATTATCAGGCCAGACACGGATGGCACGGCCTCGCATCTGATTGCTTAGCATGAAACTTCCAACAAAACTAGCTAAAATAAGTGAGTTAACACAAGGTGCATCCCAACCTTCGCCCAATAAAGACTTTGTCCCAATAATCACTTGGATATACCCATCTTGGAAAAGCTGAGTAAGGGCTGTAACCAAATCATGATAGGAACCAGAAATACTGACCTTAAGATAGTCCTCTTGGCTCAACTGTCCAATAACATCATAGGATAAACGAGAATTAGGAATGAGTCGCTCTAGATGTTCTTTAGCTGAAGTTGGAATAATCACTAAACTTCCTGTCAATACAGCTACAGGTACTGTCCAAGACTGTTCAATTATTTCTCTACGAATAGATTCAAAGTAAGAGAGAACACCTAGTTGAGTAAACTGTGCATTGTTATCACCTAGATGAATTTGAAAATCCTTACGTATAAAGTCTGTCAAAACAAGTTGACGAAGATTACTTCCTAGAGCCTGGTATTCTGCCTTAAAAATATCTCTAACAGCATTGAGTTTTCCCAATGATTGATTGAGCAAGACATCTTGCTTCTTATTCCGGATAAGTTTAACTTGATTTCTTTCGATAAGACCGTTTGCTTTCAAGTCACTTTTCAATTGGTTTAAGGCTTCCTCAGTAAATCCAAACCAATTTGGAACCTGAAAAATAATGCCATTAAGCAAGGTTTCAAACCACTCAAGCGTAAAAGTTGGCAAGGTTTTTGCAGCGAGAAGTTCTTGAAAACGTTGAGGAAAAGGTAATTCTTTAGACCGTAAAAAAATCAGAATAGCGGAAAGATATTTAGGATTAGCCAATAGGTCATCATCGCTAATTTGGTTTCTTAGTGCCGGACTAGACTGAATGGTGTTTGAGAAGTTCATATCTGTAGACAGTTTAGTTAGAAAGTTAAGTTTCTGCTTTTCAAACTGATCTAATTGTGTTCGTTCTTCCTTAGTTGGAAAGGCGAAGTAGACATAGTCCTGGTGAGGACAGAGCGTCCCTTCCTTAACCAGTTCAGGCACTGTAATTTCTTCATCAATCTCACCACACATGCTGATGTAACGCTCCCAAAGAGCAGGTTCTCCTTCGTATGGAGGGGTCGCTGTCAAGGAAATCATCTTAATTTTAGGAAAGGATTTACGAAAAATCTCTAAACTCTTCCACCATTCATTTCTTAAATGATGGCACTCATCCAAACAAAGAGTCCCTAAATCTTTATCCTCAAATGTTTTTCGGATATCGAAATCTTGAAAATTAAAATGCTCTTGTTGAGCTGTATCATCTGTGTCTTCGATAAGACTATCACCAACAACTTGGTTCATGGCACTATGTAATGCCTGATAAGTCGCAACCGTAATCATTTTAGGCCTCTTTAAGTCTTGTGAAATGAGTTGTTCTGCTTGGTTAGCATCACTTAAAAAAGCTTGTTTGATCCGGTCCACCCATTGTTGGCGGATAGTAACTGTCGGAACTAGAATTAAAGTTGGATTACCAAAACGCCGTATGAATTCAATTCCTAAGGTCGTTTTTCCAGAGCCAGGAGCAGCGACCAAGTGAATCTTTCCATCATCCATAAAACTTTCTGATTTATCAAGAACACGTTGTTGATACTGTCGCCATTGTCCTTTAAATGAAAGCTGATCTAACATAATTTCCCTCCAATGTTACCTATCATTATAACACAGTTCAGATAACTAAAAGATTGTTATTAGGGTTAAGCATCCTAATGTAGGATTGTTTGAAGTATCAAAACAATATAATCAAAAATATAGGCTTGAACGAATCAATAAGTGATTGACATTAAAGAAGTTTTAAGATAACTTTAAAGTAACGATTTAATCCGATCTTATCGAGGAGTTGTCATGAAAAAAATAAATCTTCTTTATTTATTAGCTATTATGGCCATCATTTCTGGTCTTTTACTGTATTACTTGCCAGACATGACGTCTGGACATAATGCAGAGTCAAATAAAACAAGTCAGACTTTTAAGGAGAAGACGATTGTCCATGATTTTGGTACGACAGAGTTGAAAAAAGCTCCAAAACGTATCGTTATCCTCGACAACCTCTATGGTGAAATCTTGGATCCTCTCGATATCACTCCTGTAGGTGCGACAACTGGTCGAGCTGATAGTCAAGAATTTTCAACTCTCTTTAAGAAACAATACAAGGATGCAAAAGTGGTTTCAGTTGGTTGGCAGGGCAATCCAGATTTGGATAAGATTGCTGAGTTAAAACCTGATTTAATCCTTATGACAGGCGAGCAGGAAGACCTCTACGAGGAGCTGTCTGAAATTGCACCGACTGTTGGCTACCAAATCAACACCGATGAAAATTGGGACTATCATGAAACCTCTCTTAAGGTGGCAGAAATCTTTGATAAACGTGATGAGATGAAGAAGGACCTCGATAGATTGGATGCTAGGGAGGCCGTTTTCGCGGAGAATGTCAAAGCCAAGTTTGGCAACCAAAAACTCATGTATCTGCGCGTGACTGACAATGACATCCGTTATTATGCTTACGGGCATTTTGGTTATCTCTATGATACTTATCATTTCAATCGAGCGGAAACCTTCAATCCAGATGATATGTTCCAAGTTATCGATCCAGATAAACTAAAAGACATTAATCCGGACCTCCTGATTGTTCAAGCAGATTCTCAAGAACTCCTAGATAACAAACTTAAAAATAGCCCTGTCTGGACTAGCCTTAAGGCTGTTCAAAATAACAAGGTCATCTATGCTGATTACTCAACTTACATGCTGGGCTTTGGGATTGTCTCCCAAGAAGCTATTATGAAACAAATCTCTGATGAATGGGGATTAAATTAAACTAAAAACGACCATGACGGTCGTTTTTTTATGTTCAAAAAAGTTTAAGTGACAAACAAGCGTTTAATATGTTTTCTTAAGGCAAAATAGAGCTGAATGGTCATGGGGATCCAAATCAAGGGCTCGCATAGGATAACGCCAAGATAGCCCATAGAAGGAATGACCAAAAGAACAAAAAGAATTTTTCCCAAAAGCTCAATGAAACTAGAGGTTAAAGGTGTCAGTTTCTTACCTAGACCCTGCAGACTATTTCTAAAGATGAAGAGCATTCCTAAAATAGGATAAAAGAGAGAACTGATACGAAGGTAGCGACTAGCATTATCAATAATCACAGCATTATCTGAACCAGAGATAAGACTAGCTAAGAAGGGGCTTGCTACATAGAGGAGGACACAAGCTATGACAGACCAAGTTATAGAAACAAGACAAGATTGCTTTAACCCAGCTACTATGCGCTTAAACTGTTTGGCACCGAAGTTCTGAGAGGTAAAGGTGGTCACCCCAGCAGCAAGTGAGGTCAAAGGGAGAACTGCGAAAGACATGATACGCCTTGCTGCAACCTGAGCACTGATGATAAGAGGTCCAAAACCGTTAATGGCATATTGTAAGGTCACAGTCCCAATCGAAACAATGGAATTCATAAGTCCCATGGCCATTCCTTGTCCAAAGAGGTCCAAATAAAGACTTGAATCAAGAACAAAGTCTGACTTGCTTGGTAGAAGGAAGGTCACTTTTTTCTTAATATAGTACAGACAGAGGATAGCTGAAAGTCCCTGTGAGATAATTGTCGCTAAGCCTGCTGATTGAACACCAAGATGGAGTTGTGTAATAAAGAAAAGGTCTAAAACAATATTGACTAGAGCTGAAAAAATCAGAAAATAGAGGGCGGTAAGACTATCCCCAACCGCTCTGAGGAGTCCTGCACACAGATTATAACCCAAAGTTACTCCAACACAGGAAACAATCATAGAAATATACTGGTAAGATTGCCCGATAATAGAAGAGGGCGTTCCTAAAAATCTAAGCAAAGGATAGAGACCAAAATGTCCTAGAATCATAACCAAGGCACTTAAGCCTAGACCGATGACAACAGTGGCCGCCACAGACTGTCGAAGTTTCCTGTAGTCTTGAGCACCATAGTAACGTGCGATAACAACACCCATACCATTTCCAACGCCAAGAGCAAATCCGATAACTAAATCAAAAATAGCAGAAGAAGCTCCCACAGCAGCCAAGGCATCTGGACCTAGAAAACGACCCACAATCATGACATCCGCAGTATTGTAGAGTTGCTGGAAAATATTGGATATCAGAATTGGTAGAGCAAAGATTAAAAGAGACCTCAGAATTGGGCCTCGTAAAAGATCAACTGACGCATTTTTCATAGACTTATTATAGCAAGATTGTAATTGTGAAACAATGTTAAAAAGCCATCCTAGGATGACTTTTGCATATTTTTTAGATAGCGGCTAAGTATTTGTGTCATATGATTGTAACCCGCCGCAATCATTGGAATTTGTAAGTAAATATAAGGTAGGGTGTACTGGCTCTTAGTCTCTGATATGAGGTGAAAGAGGATGCCACCGAAGAGATAAAGGAAGGCATAGAGGCCCAGTGTTGCTCCATCTCCCATTCGTTTATAAGTGAAAGCATAGTAGAACGCACCACCAAGATATAGGACTAGGAGATAGCCTTGCATATAGGTCACAAAAAAGAGATGCAGGGTCCCATCGTGATAGATAGAGGTCGCAAACCTATTCCACAAAGGCTGAAACTTGTCTTTACTTGGACCGTTCCAGATGGACTGGAAGCTTCCCTCTGTCCAGGAGCTGATAAACTTGGTTCTGAAAAACCAACTGGCCTCATCGGGATGTGATAGGAGGTATTGAACACGCTTATCAAAAAGATGATTGGCGCTTTTTTCAATCTTTTCGATATTGCCCTTTTTCTTAGCGTAAATGTCACGGACATAACCGGTATACCATCCTGGCATTCGTTTAGAATCGGGTTTGTCCTGTAAGCCCATGGCCAACCAAGCAATCTGAGGTGTTCCAGAAATTTTTTGATGAGTGGTAATCTCATAGTAACTGGTTGTCGCTTTATGCAAGCTCATCGGAAAGGCAAAGAAAGCCAAAACCAAAAGTAAATAGCGGTAACGTTTCTCTCTGAGAGTCATTAGTATCAAAATACCAGATAATGCAATAATGAGAATAATATTATTGCTTCTTACCCAGTAAGCCAATGATAGCATGACCACCGAAAGAATCGCATTCCTAGCCTTACCACGCCTTAAGTAACGTAGAAAGAAGAGAATGGCAAAACTAGAAAAGAACAACCCATACATGAGCCCGTAAGCAAACATAATGTTAAAGACTAGAGGCAAGAAACCGAAGCTCATGATGACAGCCAAACGACTGACTAACGGTTTCGTAAACAGTTCATCCGTGATTTTCCATGTCGCATAGTTCATACCAATGACCATGCCAAGATTCAATACATAGAAAACCGAGATGACCGGCAAAGGAATCAGATAGAGAACCAGGCGTTCAAAACTAAGCAATCCCAACTGATGAGGATAGCGGTAGAAGTAGGCTCCTGGTTTAATTAAGGAGAAGTTGCCAGCATTAAACTGGACCGCCCCTTTAAAGACAGTACCTGCATCGTCTCGTCCAGCAAAACTCGTCAGAAAAATCAAAAGTAGGCCAAAAATCATAAAGCAAACGGAAAAAAAGATGAAAATCTGCTTTGTTGTCAGTTCCTTTAAGATTTTGCGCCAGAGAAGTGTCAAAAGCAGAATGACACCACCTGAAACATAAACATACCAGGGCACGCTACTAATCTCTGCCCACTCAAAGTATCCCGTCATCATGGTCGTGCGAATGAGCAAAGCAGTCACAAATAATATGCCGAAGACTAAGAGCCCCACATAGCGCCCTAACCATTCTAAAACAGAACTCGTATATGACATAAGAGCCTTCATACTGAAAGTCTCCTTTAATATTGGTAATTACCCTTATAGTTTATCATAGTCGTCGGAAAAATGTAATGAAAACTAGAAGAAAAAATCATTCATTTCTGAAACTAACCTACTTAGTTTACGACATAGAAAAACTCTCTTGTATCAGCAACAAGAGAGTTTGATTTTATAAAGTAGTTTACTTCATCCTCATGCTATCGATTTTTTCTTCAGTCGGTGTGACACGTAAGGTCTTTTGCCCAGTATAAGTTACAAATCCAGGCTTACCAGCCGTAGGTTTGTTGAGTTTCTTCACATCAATCATATCCACTTGAACCAAGTTTGATAGACGAGCCTTAGAATAGTAGGCTGCCAATTCAGCCGCATCGGTCTTGACATCGTCAGTTGGGTTAAGATTGTCCTTGATGACCACGTGACTACCTGGGATATCCTTGGCGTGGAACCAGAGCTCCCCTTTTTTAGCCATCTTGAAGGTCAACTCCTCATTTTGCAGGTTGTTACGACCAACCATGATAATGGTCTTGCCATCAGAAGCTAAATACTGTTCAGGTTTCTTACGTTTGTGACGTTTGTCAGTTGAACGTCGCTTCATAAACCCAGCCTGAACAAGCTCCTCACGAATATCTTCGATTTCATCCATATTGGCTTGAGAAAGACTGAATTCAACACTTTCTAAATAATCAATGGTCTGTTTGGTTTCCTCAATCAAACCAGTCAAGTGCTTAACAGCTTCCTTGAGTTTCTGGTATTTCTTGAAGTAACGCTGCGCATTTTGGTTAGGCGTTAGGGCCACATTTAGGGGAATTGTAATCTTTTCACCAGTGTAGTAGTTGTCTAGCTCGACACTATCCTTGTCGTTTGGCACCATGCTAAGGTAGGTGGTCAACAGTTCACCTTTTTGACGGAACTCCTCAGCATTTTCAGTCGCTGCAAGCTCTTTTTCCTGTTTAACAAGCTTTTTCTTGTTTTTTTCCAGTTCATTTTGCACGCGGTGGATCAAATCACTAGCCTGTTGTGCCACACGGTCACGCGCCGCCTTGTCCAAGTAGTAGTAGTCCAAAAGGGCTGACAAGGTTTCAAACTCAGGTTGGTCCTGACTATCAGAGAAGCTTACAGCTGAAAATGCCTTAGCCGTTAAGTTTGGCTCTACTTCACGATTGAAGAAGGCACGGAAATTCTTGAGTTTATCAGTTTCAAGTAAGGCTGACAATTCATTGGCCGTGTCACGCCCCAAACCTTGGAAAAGTTTTTGAAGGTTTCTAGCTGACAAATCCTCAGTCTGTAGGATTTCAAAGAGTTTTTCGTCTGGTATATCGAAAGGATTCTTGGCGTCGGTCTTAGGAGGAGCAATATAGGCAGACCCAGGCAGAATAGTGCGGTAACTATTTTGTGAGAAACCAACATGCTTGATAGACTCGATGATTTTGCTCTCGTTCTTGTCAATCAGGATAATGTTGGAGTGTTTCCCCATGATCTCCATAACAAGAGTAACCTTAACGCTGTCACCGATTTCGTTTTTGTTAGAGACGGAAATCTCGAGAACACGGTCATTTTCCAGCTGCTGGATATCCTCAATAACCGCTCCCTGAAGGTATTTCCGCATAATCATGGTATAAGTGTTTGGATTCTGTGGATTTGGCAAGTCAGCCTTGGTCGTCTGAATACGCCCAAAAACAGGGTGAGCCGAAAGCAGAAGCTTGTAATTCTGACGATTGTTACGAATGGTCAAGACCAACTCACGCTCAAAAGGCTGATTAACCTTCTGGATACGCCCGTAAAGCACCTGCTCACGCAACTCAGCCGTCATATGATGAAGAAAAAAGCCGTCAAAAGACATGGTGTACTTCCTTTCTTTATATTGTCAATAATCGTTTTTTTAATTGTGATAAAGCATAAAACGCCTATCCATTATAGCATAAAGCCTCTAGAAATGCTTGGGATGGGTAGTCGGAATTGAGTTTGTTATTATTATGAACCATTCTTTATTACAAAAATTGTTCCGCTAAAATAGTTAAAAAGTTATGTCTTTTATTTCCATGAATACCTTTGAATTTATATCTGACTTGTGGTATCATTTAATATGCTGAAAATTAAAGGAGCATTAAATGAACGATATTAAAAAGATATGCAATGCGACTAATTTGAAATACCTAGCTGTTGCACTTATGTTTTTGGACCAAATCTATCAGATGTTCGGGAGTATGGGGGCACCTATATGGTTGACGATGTTGGGACGCCTGTCTTTCCCAATTTTCCTCTTTCTTGCTGCTGATAGTTTTCACTACACTCATGATCGTATGGCTTTTCTCAGGCGTCTGCTTTACATGAGTTGGTTTATGATTATTGGCAACGCCATCATTGGTAGTATTTTTCATAATGGTAGTATCGGTTTAACCAACAATGCCTTTTCAACCTTCTTTATCACTGGGATTTTTATTTGTTCTTGGGATTTGTTGGCTAAGGGGCTTCGCGATAAATCGAACAAGGAGTTGATTCAAGGGATTGGTGTCTTTCTCTTGCCGATTCTTTCGTCTATTCCAGTTGTGATTCTTGCAGGCATATTTGAAACGCCACATGCAAACCCAATCGTTGTGCAGATTGTTGCCTTTATCTTGTCACTTGTTCCAAGTATTATCATGGTTGAGGGTGGCTTTGTGATGGTTATTCTTGGGTTGCTATTCTATATTTTCCGTACCAATCGAATCGCTCAAATTATTGTCTTAGCTGTTATTTCAGTGATTGCCCATCTCTTTGATCCGACAGGTGTGCAGTGGATGATGGTCTTTGCTGCGATTCCTATGTCTTTCTATAACGGTGAGCGTGGTAGTGGTAACAAGAATTTCTTCTATATTTTCTACCCAGCCCATATTTATCTCTTGTGGATCCTAGCAAGTTTGTTTAGATAAGATAACAAAGACAGTCCTTGTGCTGTCTTTTTTCATGCTCAAAGTCCGTTTTTATGGTTTGTTTCCTGCTTATAAAACTGCTATAATTTAAGGCGTAATAGAATCATGTGATAAGTCAATTGGAGGTATATCATGACAAAAGTAGCAGTAGTATTTGCGGACGGATTTGAAGAAATCGAAGCCTTGAGCCCAGTGGATGTCTTCCGCCGAGCAGGATTTGACTGTAGCATGCTTGGACTTGAAAGTGCGTCAGTAACTGGCTCACATGGAATCCAAGTCGCTATGGATGGCGTATTTGATGGCAATTTTGCGGATTATGACTTGGTGGTCCTTCCTGGAGGTATGCCTGGATCAACTAACCTACGCGACAACGAAACTTTGATTGCCTCTCTTCAAGAGGCTGCAAAAGCTGGAAAATACGTTGCTGCCATTTGTGCTGCACCAATTGTTCTCGAACGTGCTGGTCTTCTTGAAGGGCGTAAATTCACATGTTTCCCTGGCGTAGAAGAACAAATTGCATCTGGCGAGCATCAAACTGACTTGGTAGTTGTTGATGATAATATTGTCACAAGTCGTGGTGCCGGAACAGCATTAGCCTTTGCTTATGCCTTGGTCGATCTGTTGGGTGGTGATGGTCAGCAGTTGGCTCATACTATGGTTTACGACAGATTGTTTAAATAATGTTTTTTAGGGCTCTTGTTCAAGAACTCTAGCACCTCTTGTTAGGAATGTTGACAATTTATATATCCCTATGAGATGATAGAGAACGTATCTAACAGAGGGCCTAGTTATAGGCTGGAGAGACCTTAGCTTAATTTTATGAGCTTTGGTTTTTTCTTTTCTCCTTTGACATCCGTCTTGAAAACGGTTATAATAATCACAAAATAACCTTTAAATGAGTCCAGAGAGGCTTGAAAGGTCGGACAGAGTGAAACAGCAGGGGATTTCCTGTGATTTTTTGTGCGACCTTGCCATGTGGCGAGGTTTTTTTGACGACAGTTTACAGTTTAGAAAGGGTTGTCATGATTTTAGTTGAAGATTTAACCATTGTAAGTCAGCGTGAGATTGCACCTCGTATTTTCGAGATGGTGCTTCAGGGAGAGATGGTTGCAGATATGCAGGTTGGTCAGTTCGTCCACCTCAAGGTGCCAGACCCAAGTAAGCTCCTTCGTCGTCCGATTTCTATCTCAGAGATTGACTACGACAAGAAAGAGGCAACTATTGTCTATCGTGTGGAACGTGAGGGGACAGCCATACTGTCTAAGATGGTAGCTGGTCAAACCATTGATACTATGGGCCCTCAGGGAAATGGTTTTGATATTTCCGTTGTCGATGCTGGGCAGAAAGCTCTCCTTGTTGGTGGAGGTATCGGTGTGCCACCTTTGGTTGAGACGGCTAAACAGTTGAAGGCTAAAGGTGTGGAAGTCGTGTCTGTGATTGGTTTTGCCAATAAGGATGCCGTCATCTTGGAGGACAAACTCAGAGCTTGTGGTGATGTTTATGTGACCACTGATGACGGTTCATACGGTATCAAGGGTTACGTTTCGACGGTTATTGATGGTTTCGACTGGACTCCAGATGCCGTTTACAGTTGCGGAGCTCCAGGTATGCTTAAATATGTCGATAGCAAGTTTGAAAATCATCCTCATGCCTATGTTTCTATGGAAGCTCGCATGGCTTGTGGTATGGGCGCTTGCTATGCCTGTGTGGTTCACGTTAAAGGAGAATCAGACGCCAAAAATCTTCGTGTTTGCGAGGAAGGGCCAGTCTTCCCTACCGGAAAAGTCATCGTCTAGGAGGTTCCTATGTCAAAGATTAAATCAGAAAATCGTTTAGCTATTAGCCTTCCAGGGCTCGATTTGAAAAATCCTATTATTCCAGCATCAGGTTGCTTTGGTTTTGGGCAAGAGTACGCCAAGTATTATGATTTGGACAAACTAGGCTCTATCATGATTAAGGCAACGACTGCCAACCCACGCTTTGGTAATCCAACACCCCGTGTGGCAGAAACACCATCGGGCATGCTCAATGCCATTGGCTTGCAAAACCCTGGTGTTGATGCTGTCTTGTCAGAAAAACTCCCTTGGTTGCAGGAGCATTATCCTGATCTGCCAATCATTGCCAATGTGGCTGGGTTTTCTAACGAAGAATATGCGGAAGTTTCCCACAAGATTTCCAAAGCCAGTAACGTCAAAGCTATCGAGCTTAACATCTCCTGTCCAAACGTGGACCATGGCAATAACGGCCTTCTTATCGGACAAGTCCCAGAGCTTGCCTATGCAGCAGTAAAAGCTAGTGTCTCTCACTCTGATGTGCCCGTCTATGTCAAACTGACACCGAGCGTGGCTGACATCACGAGTGTCGCCAAAGCAGTCGAAGATGCCGGTGCGACAGGCTTCACTATGATTAACACCTTGGTTGGTACACGCTATGACTTGGCTACTCGTAAACCAATTATTGCCAATGGTCAAGGGGGCATGTCAGGGCCAGCTGTCTTCCCGGTAGCCCTTAAACTTATCCGTCAAGTTGCTCTAGCGTCAGACCTTCCAATCATCGGTATGGGTGGCGTTGACAGTGCTGAAGCGGCTATCGAAATGTTCATCGCTGGTGCCTCAGCCATCGGTGTTGGAACAGCCAACTTCGCAGATCCATATGCTTGCCCTAAAATCATTGACCGTCTCCCTGAAGTCATGGACAAGTATGGCATCACAACACTTGAAGACTTGCGCAAAGAAGTTCGAACAGACTTGTTGGGGAAATAGAATAAGAATAGCTTCTTTAAGGAATTTAACAAAGGTATAATTACTTTCATCCCCCTTTGACAATCCTATATAAAAGCGCTATAATAGAAAAAATTGAACTGAACCTTTAATCGAGTCCAGAGAGGCGAGAAAGGTGTACTGAGATGCTACGGCATCACTAAAGGGTAGGGACTGCCCTATTTTCGTGCAACCTTCGCTGACTGGCGGAGGTTGTTTGTGTGAAAGGATATAAGAAATGAGAGAAAATCGTCCTGTTATTGCCCTTGATTTCCCGACTTTTGAGGATGTGAAGGCTTTCCTTACTAAGTTTCCTGCTGATGAAAAGCTCTATGTGAAGATTGGTATGGAACTTTACTATGCGGCTGGTCCAGAGATTGTACGCTACGTTAAAGAGCTTGGTCATAGTGTTTTCCTTGACCTTAAGCTTCACGATATTCCAAATACTGTCAAATCTGCAATGCGTGTCTTGTCTAATCTTGGCGTTGATATGACTAATGTGCATGCGGCTGGTGGTGTGGAAATGATGAAGGCTGCGCGTGAAGGCTTGGGTGATGGTCCAATCTTGATTGCTGTAACTCAGTTGACCTCTACCTCTGAAGAGCAAATGCATGATTTCCAAAATATCCAAACGACACTTCAAGAATCAGTGGTTCATTATGCTAAAAAGACTGCTGAAGCAGGTCTTGATGGTGTTGTTTGCTCAGCACACGAAGTCGCAAAAATCAAAGACGCAACAAATGAAGATTTCGTTTGTTTGACACCTGGTATTCGTCCAGCAGGAGCAGCAGTTGGTGACCAAAAACGTGTTATGACACCTGCCGATGCTCGCCAAATTGGTTCAGATTACATTGTTGTAGGTCGTCCAATTACACAAGCTGATGATCCAGTAGCAGCTTATCATGACATTAAGGACCAATGGAACGGTCAATAAATTTTCAAAAAGACCTTATTTCATAGGAAAATAGATGGAATTAGGTTATAATAAAGAATAGAAAACGCTTTACGGAGGATAATAATTATGACATTAGCAACACAAATCGCATCTGACTTGCTCGATATCAAGGCTGTTTACCTTAAACCTGAAGAACCATTTACATGGGCATCAGGAATCAAATCACCAATCTACACAGACAACCGTATTACTTTGTCTTACCCAGAAACTCGTACACTTATTGAAAATGGTTTTGTTGAAAAGATTAAGGAAGAATTCCCTGAAGTAGAAGTGATTGCAGGTACTGCAACTGCTGGTATTCCTCACGGTGCGATTATCGCTGACAAGATGAACCTTCCATTTGCCTACATTCGTAGCAAACCAAAAGATCACGGTGCTGGTAACCAAATCGAAGGTCGTGTGGTTAAAGGCGAAAAAATGGTTGTTGTTGAAGACTTGATTTCAACTGGTGGTTCAGTACTTGATGCTGTAGCAGCTGCAGAGCGTGAAGGGGCTGATGTTATCGGTGTTGTGGCTATCTTCACTTATGAATTGCCAAAAGCTGAGAAAAACTTTGCGGATGCTGGTGTGAAATTGGTTACTCTTTCAAACTACACTGAGTTGATCAAAGTCGCTAAAGTTCAAGGCTACATCACAGCAGATGGACTTCAACTTTTGAAAAAATTCAAAGAAAATCAAGAAACTTGGCAAGACTAATTATCAAGATTTAAGGCGGAACGTTTTAGGCGTTTCGCTTTTTTTAGTATAATTTAGGAAAAGATAAGCAGGGAGAGTAGAAGATGACAATTAATGAGAGGTCAGATGCGACGGCAATGGCTGAAGCCGTGCAAAATAAGATGGTCAGTCCCCAAGAACTAGTGGAGGCTACCATTCATGAAGCAGAGAGGACGAATCCTAAACTCAATGCTATCGTCAGTCAACGCTACGATAAAGCATTGAAAGAAGCAGAAACTAGAGACTTTTCAGATAAACCATTTGCTGGAGTTCCGATTTTTCTAAAAGATTTAGGTCAAGAGCAAGCTGGTGAGCCGTCAACAGCGGGTTCTCGCCTATTTACAAGTTATCATGCAATGGAAACAGATAATTATGTTAAGAAACTTGAGGAACTGGGCTTTATTATTTTAGGGCGTTCTAGTACTCCTGAGTTTGGCTTCAAAAATATCAGTGATGCTCAGATTCATGGTCCTGTTAATTTGCCTGACGATGTGACACGAAATGCTGGCGGGTCAAGTGGTGGTGCGGCAGCTCTTATAAGTTCTGGCATTTCTCCCTTGGCACCAGCTAGTGACGGTGGAGGCTCTATCCGTATTCCAGCTTCCTTTAACGGACTTATCGGGCTAAAGCCTACAAGAGGACGGATTCCTGTCGGTCCTAGTTCTTTCCGTGGCTGGCAGGGAGCCTCTGTCCAGTTTGCTTTGACTAAGACTGTACGCGATACAAAACGCTTGCTCTATCACATGCAGACGTGTCAGATGGAAAGTCCCTTTATTCTACCGAAGCTTAGCAAAGTGTCTTTAGAAGAACCAGTTAGACCTTTGAAGATTGCTTTTTCAACTGTCTCTCCTATTGGTGGTATGGTGTCAGAATCTGCTATTGCGGCGACAAAAAAGGCTGCTAGAGTATTAGAAAGTCTAGGGCATCATGTGCATGAAATCAACGACCAGCTCTTGAATGGGATTGAAACTATGCAGTCTTACTACATCATGAATAGTGTCGAGACGGCTGCTATGTTTGATTCCATAGAGGCTGGTTTAGGACGGAAGATAACCTTTGAAGATATGGAGTTGATGACTTGGGCTATTTTCCAATCTGGGCAAAAGATTCCTGCTAAAATTTACTCTAAAATCCTTGCCCAGTGGGATCAGTATAGCCATCAGATGGCGAAATTTCATGAGTCTTACGATATTCTTCTGACACCAACAGTTGCGGATGTGGCACCTAAGCATGGACAGTTTGCCCTCTCTGAAAACTTACAAAATCAACTCAAACATATGGCTGATTTTGACTGGCCAAAGCAACAGGAACTTATTTGGGAAATGTTTGCGGATAGCTTAGATTGGACACCTTTCACGCAACAAGCAAACCTGACGGGACAACCATCAATTTCTTTACCTGTCTATCGGGATGAGCAAGGTCTTTCACTTGGAGTTCAATTAACAGCTGCTAAAGGAAGAGAGGACCTCCTCTTACACTTGGCCCAACAGATGGAAGAATGTTCGGTTTTTAGCTAGACATTCTCATTTTCAGTTCAATATTTTGTGAACCCCTTTCAAATAGTGTAGGCTAAGATTATAAGTTTTTAACTTAACTTCATTTTTTAAGGAGAGACACATAGATGAAAAAGAGATTTTTCGCCGTATTTAGCCTAATTTTGGCTGCGGTCTTTTTGGTTGCCTGCTCGTCACAGAGTACAGGTGAGAAGAACTGGGAAAAGATTGAGAAACGTGGGAGCATCAAGGTTGCGACTGCTGGAACTCTTTACCCTCAAAGCTACCACGATGATAAGAATAATCTGACTGGTTATGACGTTGAGATTCTCAAAGAAGTTGGAAAACGTCTTAAGTTGAAAATTGAATTCACTGAGATGGGCGTGGATGGCATGCTTACTGCTGTAAATAGTGGTCAAGTCGATATCGCCAACTACTCACTCGAAGACGACAACAAGAATGTCAAAAAATTCTTGCGTTCTGAACCATACAAGTATTCATTCACTTCTATGGTAGTTCGTGAATCAGATAACTCAGGAATTTCTTCATGGAAGGACCTTAAAGGCAAGAAAGCAGCCGGTGCTGCAAGTACTAAATACATGAAGATTGCCAAAAAAATGGGTGCTGAACTCGTCGTCTATGACAATGTTACCAATGACGTTTATATGCAAGACTTGGTAAATGGTCGTACAGACGTTATCGTCAACGATTACTACTTGCAAAAGATGGCAGTAGCTGCTATCAAAGATAAGTACCCTGTTAAGATCAACGATGGTATCTACAGTAACCCTTACTCAACAAGCTTTACTTTCTCATTGAAGAATAAAACCCTTCAAGAAAAAGTTAATAAAGCTATCAAAGATATGAAGAAAGACGGTACCCTTACCAAGATTTCAGAGAAGTTCTTTGCTGGTCAAGACGTTACAAAGAAAACGAAAGTTGACTACACTGAGATTGACATCTCTGACGTTGAATAATATGAGCGATCCAATTGGATCGCTTATTTGCTAAAGAAATGTTTAGAAAGATAGACTTATGATTATTGATTTTTCACTGATTCTAAAAAGCATTCCCTATGTCCTATCAGGTTTGCCCTATACTTTGGGGATTTCCCTTTTAAGCTTTATGGTGGGGAATGTATTTGCCATCATCCTTGCCTTTATGCGGATGTCGCAAAAACCTTGGTTGAAATATCCTGCCCGTGTTTATATTTCCATCATGCGTGGGGTCCCTATGTTGGTCGTCCTCTTCATTCTTTACTTTGGTCTGCCTTACATTGGTGTTCAGCTGCCTGCCCTTCTTTGTGCCTTTATTGGTTTCTCATGTGTCAGTGCCGCTTATATGGCAGAAATTTTCCGTTCATCCATAGCTGCAGTAGATAAGGGGCAGTGGGAAGCCGCTCGTTCTCTTGGCCTTCCTCAGAAATCTATTATCCGTCGAATTATCTTACCTCAGGCCATGCGTATAGCAGTAGCCCCACTTGGTAATGTTATTATTGATATGGTTAAGAGTTCGTCATTAGCTGCTATGATTACAGTGCCTGACATTTTCCAAAATGCTAAGATTATCGGTGGGCGTGAGTATGACTACATGTCAATGTATATCCTAATCGCCCTTATTTACTGGACTTTGAGCTTTACTTTTGAACTGCTTCAAGGTTATCTAGAAAAACGTTTAGCTACCTATTGACTTTTTTGAAAGAATTGTTTGAATATCTAATAAAATATTGAAGTTTATTTAATTCTAATCTTATAAATGTGGTATAATAAAAAACGATTTAAAAATCAGAAAGGTATTTTGGAATGAAGAAGAAAACAGTCGTTGCAACGACCCTATCAACCCTACTTGTCTCAACTGCCATCTTGGCCAATGCTGTCCAAGCTGACGAGGTAGAAACTCATGCAGCTGTTACAGCACCAAGCACTGAAGTAGTAGCTACAGAGGCAACTACCAATGCGACATCTACTGCAGCAACAACTGCATCTAGCGAGTCTGCAGCACCAGTAGCTAGTTCAACATCAGTTGTTACTGCTTCAACAGCTGAAATAAGCGAAACACCCGTTGCCACAGCAAGCGAAACTGCAACTGTAGCCGCAACTCCTACAACAGAAGTCGTAACAAATTCTAGCACAAGTGCCAGCAACGATACTGTAACAGTCCTTCACACCAACGATGTTCATGGTCGTATGGTTGAAGATGATCGTAATGGGGTTATTGGTGATGCCCTTTTGTCTGGTATCGTCAATGATTATCGTTCGAAAGGAACAACCATCGTCCTTGATGCTGGTGACTCATTCCAAGGTCTTCCAATTTCAAACAGTTCTAAGGGTGAAGACATGGCAAATGTCATGAATGCTGTTGGTTTTGATGCCATGACAGTGGGGAACCATGAGTTTGACTTTGGTCTTGACCAATTGCGTCGTTTGAGCAAACAAATCAATTTCCCAATCATCACATCTAACGTATATGTAAATGGCGTACGTCTTTTCCAACCATCTACAATCGTTGACAAAACACCTGGTGTTGATGGAGATGAAGTCGTTGTTATTGGTGTCACTACACCGGAGACAGCTACTAAGACACACCCACGTAATATCCCAGGTGTCTCTTTCACTGATCCTATTACTGAAGTTAAGGCTGTTGTTGACCAAGTGGAATCAAATGCCCGTGCCGAAGGTAAGGAATACAAGACTTATGTTGTCCTTAGTCACTTGGGGATTGATACAACAACTCCAGTTGAATGGCGTGGATCAACTTTGGCAGAAGCTCTTTCAAATTATGCCCCTTTGAAAGGAAAACGTGTTCTTGTCCTCGATGGTCACTCACACACTCTTCACACAGCGACATACGGCGATAACGTTACTTACAACCAAACTGGTAGCTACCTTAACAATGTTGGCCGCGTCGTTTATAATTCTGACCGTGTCTTGTCACATGGTGTGATCTCACACGACGAAGCTAAGAAAAATTATCAAGTTAACCCAACAGTTAAAGCTATGATTGATGATATCCAAGCTAAGTACAAGGCGGATTCCTCAAAAGTCGTTATTGAAAATAGCCCAGTTAAACTTAGCGGTGACCGTATGGACGTTCGTGTTCGCGAAACTAACCTTGGTAATGTGGTCGCCGATGCTCTCTTAGATTACGGACAATCAGCCTTCACACACAAGTCTAACCTTGCCGTGACAAATGGTGGTGGTCTTCGTGAAACAATCGCCAAAGACAAAACAATCACTAAAGGTGATATCATTGCCGTTCTTCCATTTGGTAACTCAGTTGCTCAAATTCAAGTAACAGGTCAAAATATCCATGATATGTTTGTCAAATCTCTTGGTTCTATTCTCCAAGTTGACGAAAGTGGTAAAACTGTTATGGACGAAAATGGCCAACCTCTTCTTGAACCATCTGGTGGTTTCCTTCAAGTCTCAGGAGCTCGTGTTTACTATGACACAACTCTTCCAGCTGAAAAACGTATCTTGTCAATTGACATTTTGGACCCAGAAACTGGTGTCTATAAACCACTTAACACTAACGAAACTTACTATCTTGTAACCAACGACTTCTTGGCTGCTGGTGGTGATGGCTTCACTATGCTAGGTGGTCCTCGTGAAGAAGGTCCTTCAATGGACACAGTCTTTGCGGATTACTTGACACGTGCAGACCTTTCTAAGTATGCCGTTATCAATCCAAATTCACGTACCATTTCAATTTCAAGTGCTGATTTTGCTGCCTTGAACAAAAAAGAAAATGCAGCAGACCCTACACTTAATCCTTTGGAACCTGTTACTCCATCAACTATTGCTAAAGATTTAGAAACTAGCAAACCAGTCGTATCTAAAGTAGTGACGACTCCTAATGGAAAAGTATTCTTCATTTCAACAAGAAGTGAAGCACTTAAAGAAACTGAAAAAGCGACAGAAGCTTCTGCTCAAACTGAAGTTCTTCCTACAACAGGTGACAAGGGCTCACACGCTGGTCTTCTTGGACTTGGTATGTTGCTAACTCTCTTTGGACTTAGTGGTAAACACAAAGGCAAAGAGAAAAACTAAGAAGTTTACAGATAAAAAAAGAGTTAACCATTTGGCTAACTCTTTTTTGTTTTCTTCTTGTTACTATGTGTCTTACGATACTGGCTTGGTGTTTGGTCGTAATAGTGTTTAAATTGGCGGTTAAAATTGGATAGGTTATTAAAACCAACATTAGTAGCAATTTCCAAAACTGGTTTAACGCTATTACGAAGCTCCTCGCAAGCAGCATTGAGTCTTGCTTGAATGATAAATTCTGTACAAGAGGTACCTGTATGTTGCTTAAAAATCGTCATAAAGTGAGTCTTACTATACCCCATAAGCTCTGATAACTTTTCAATAGTCAGATTTTCGGCATAATGTTGATTAATATAATCAATGATTTCCCGAATCTTTTCATTCTTACGATAATGATCATCAGAAGTTTTGCGCTCTACCAAACGATAGAAGTAGAGGAGGTAAATTAATTCTTCTAGTTTTGACTTGAGAAGGAGTTCATAGTGACGATCTTTCTGACGAATCATTTTAAAAATCTCAAAGAGGAGAGCTTTGATTTCCCTATACCCCTCGTCTGACGGTCTCAGGCATTGTTTAAACTTGAAATTAGAATTCTGTAAAGGCTGTAGGTAGCGTAGACTAAGCGGGTCCACCAGCGACTGTCCCAGCATATCCAAATGAAAATGTAAGGTGTCCGTATGATGAGGCTGATTATCTACGGGGTGAATCGAATGAAGGCCATTCGGACGTATTAAAAAGATATCTCCAGCCTGACTGTCAAAATAGTCATAATCAATGTGATAACGAGCTGTCCCCTCATAAACGTACTGAATCTCAAGTTCAGGATGCCAATGAAAAAGAATATCAGGGCGTCCATTTTCAACCTTAGTTTCCGTCAGTCGAAAAGGAAGCAGATTATCGTCAAAGTCTATCAAATGTTTAAAATCAGTATCAGTAGTTGCTTGACTCATGACAAACCTTTCAAAATCATAGGATAGTACCATGATAGCATTTTCTTTCTTAAAAAGCATGAGGTAATCGTCTTATGGTATTGATAGGTTTTAGTTTACATAACTTTATTTCTGTATTTATGATACAAAAAATAAAAAGATGACAGAGCATCTTTTTTACATAAATTTAGTTATGTTTATTTTCCTAGACAGAACTGGCTAAAGAGTTGCGTAATGAGTTCATCTGGGGCAGCATCACCAGTGATTTCTCCCAGAATTTCCCAAGTACGTGTCATATCTACTTGTAAGAGGTCAACAGGCATGCCTAATTCAAGAGCTTGATTGACTGCTTCAAGGCTTTCGAGGGCTTTTTCAATGAGTGAAATGTGACGGGCATTTGAGAGATAAGTAGCATCTTTCTCCACTAGACCAGCATTATCAAAGAAGAGTTGATTGATGCGATCTTCAATTTTGTCGATGTTTTCATTCTTGAGGACTGAAATCGGAATGACATCTTCAGGAAGCTCTTCCATTTGGATTGCTTGTGGAAGGTCTGTCTTATTTAGGAGAATGATTCGATTGCTATTTTGGCTGATTTCGAGTAATGTACGGTCTTGCTCAGTTAACGGTTCAGAGCTATTAAGGACAAGAAGAACCAGGTCAGCCTCTTCAAGAGCTTTCTTAGAACGCTCCACACCAATTTTTTCAACAACATCGTCTGTGTCACGGATACCAGCGGTATCAATTAACTTAAGTGGAACGCCTTTGATATTAACGTATTCTTCAATGACATCACGTGTTGTACCCTCAATGTCTGTAACGATAGCCTTCTCCTCACGTAGGAGATTGTTAAGAAGGCTAGATTTTCCGACATTTGGACGACCAATGATTGCCGTTGAAAGACCTTCTCGTAGAATTTTTCCTCGTTTGGCAGTAGCCAGAAGATTTTCTAGAAGTGCTTGGAACTCTTGAGTCTTTTCACGGACAAGATTTGTAGTAACTTCTTCAACATCATCATACTCTGGGTAATCAATATTCACTTCGACTTGAGCCAAAGTGTTAAGGATTTCTTGGCGAGTGTTGTTAATGAGATCCTTGAGCGAACCATCAAGTTGAGAAACGGCAACGGCCATAGCCTTATCAGTTTTAGCACGAATCAAATCCATAACAGCTTCGGCCTGGGTCAAGTCCACACGACCATTCAAGAAGGCACGTTTGGTAAATTCTCCAGGTTCGGCCATACGAGCGCCAGAACGGATAAGGAGTTGAAGGATTTCATTGGTTACAGCGACACCACCATGGGTGTTGATTTCTACGACATCCTCACGCGTAAAGGTCTTTGGTGCACGCATAACACTGACCATGACTTCATCAATGGTTTCATCATTTTCCACGATATGACCGTAATTGATAGTATGTGAAGCGACCGTTTCTAAATTTTTTCCTTTGAAAACCTTATTAGCAATAGCAACTGCATCGGTTCCAGATAGGCGAACGATACCGATAGCACCTTCACCTAAAGGTGTTGAAATTGCAGTAATCGTATCAAATTCTTTGGTAATTGACATAGTTATTCCTTTGGATTTTTTCTCTATTAGTTGTAAAATGATTTAATTTCATTGTAACGCAAAAGACCAGTAGTAGCAAGGATTGGTGCCGATAAAGTCAAGAAAAAAGAGCCTAGGCTCTTTTTGTTTATTTGTGACGTTCAAAGTAAGATTTAGTTTCTTTGAAGATGATTGGTGAGAGGACAAGAAGGGCAATCAAGTTAGGCAAAGCCATCAAACCGTTTACGATATCCGCAATTTTCCAAACAACATCAAGTGTAAGGTAACCACCAAGGGCAACCATGACCACAAAGATAAGGCGATAGAGTGGGAGGAATTTAGTTGATTTGAAAATGAATTCGAAACAACGTTCACCGTAGTAAGACCAACCCAAGATTGTTGTAAAGGCAAAGAGAACCAAAGAAAGTGTTAAGGCAATTTCACCAAATGTACCAAAAACAGAAGAGAAGGCAGCTTGTGTCATTGGGGCACCTTCTAGGCTACCTGACCATTGACCCGTTACAAGGATGGCAAGACCAGTAAGCGTACAGATGATAATCGTATCAATGAAAGTACCTGTCATTGAAATCAAACCTTGTTCAACTGGTTCTTCGGTCTTAGCAGCAGCTGCAGCGATAGGAGCTGATCCAAGACCTGACTCATTTGAGAAGACACCACGCGCAATACCAAGACGCATTGCAACCAAGACTGTTGCACCAGCAAAACCACCTACAGCTGCTTTACCAGTAAAGGCAGATTGGAAGACCATTTCAAGGACTGGAAGAAGTTGATTAAAGTTAGTAAAGATAACCACAAGAGCTGCCAAGATATAAAGCCCAGCCATAAATGGTACGACCTTTTCAGAAACTTTAGAGATAGATTGGATACCACCAAAAATGATAGCAGCAGTGATAAAAGCAAGAATGACACTTACGATTTTTGGTGACCAGTCAAAGCTATTTTGAAGTGAAGCGGTGATTGAGTTAACTTGAGAGAAAGTACCAATCCCCAACCATGCAACTAGCACACCTGCAAAGGCAAAGAAGTAGGCCAAGGGTTTAGCGATTGTTTGCCATTTCCCAGAAAAACCGTGTGTGATGTAATACATTGGACCACCAGAAACATTACCTTGGTCGTCAAGTGTACGGAATTTAATAGCCAAAAGACCTTCGGAATATTTAGTTGCCATACCAAAGAAAGCGGCAATCCACATCCAGAAAAGGGCACCAGGTCCACCCGTTTTGATGGCAGTAGCTACACCGACAATGTTACCTGTACCAACAGTTGCAGCAAGAGCCGTTGCAAGGGCTGCGAAACTAGAAATATCTCCTTCCCCTTTATCTTCAGAAAAGATAAGTTTAAAAGCTTTAGGAAGACGAAGAACTTGCAAAAGACCAAGACGAATTGTAAGGTAAATCCCAGTTCCTACAAGAAGGACCAGAAGGGGAGGACCCCAGACAAAATCATCAATGGTAGTAAAAAAGTCTAACATAAATTTACAATCTCCTTTAACCGAGACGTCAAAAAAGAGGTTTGGCTTAACCAGACCTCTGAGAATACAAAGCTATTACTACAAGTTAAAAAACTTGCGATGCTTTCTGTCCTTTTACCTGAGAGTTTCGGTTGTTACCCCTTGCCCCTTCGGTGTCTTGTTTACAGCTAAGGCTGCTTCAAGATCTCTCCAGAAGTCCGTCAATCACCAGTCATCCTGATGACATCACTCGGTTCTTATTTTATTGTGATTATATCTTATCGAAAAAACCGAACAGTGTCAACACTAATTTTCATCAAAAGTATAAAAATCCGAATATTATTCTTTAGCATGTCTTCCCCCAAAGCTAGAAAAAGCTAAGAATATGGGTAATCTTAAGCAAAGTACTTCCAATAAAAACAAACAATTATCTTCTAAAGTTATTTCAGATCCATTATGAATAGAGTCTGCATTTTCATCCAAAAAATGATAAAATAGTAGAGCCTATTTTTGAGAATGGAGAATATGATGAACCCATTATTAACTGGTATGAATGACAAACAGGCCGAAGCCGTCCAAACGACTGAAGGGCCTTTATTGATTATGGCTGGTGCAGGATCTGGGAAGACACGTGTGCTTACCCACCGCATTGCCTACCTCATTGACGAGAAAATGATTAACCCCTGGAATATCCTAGCCATTACCTTTACCAATAAGGCAGCTCGTGAGATGCGTGAACGTGCTATGGCTTTAAATCCAGCAACTTCAGAAACCTTGATTGCAACCTTCCATAGTATGTGCGTGCGAATTCTTCGTCGTGAAGCGGACCATATTGGCTACAACCGAAACTTTACTATCGTAGATCCTGGGGAACAACGTACTTTGATGAAGCGTATTCTCAAGAATCTGAACCTAGATCCTAAGAAGTGGAATGAACGTGCCATCTTAGGGACGATTTCCAACGCCAAAAATGACCTCTTGGATGAAGTGGCCTATGAGCACCAGGCCGGTGATATGTACACCCAAATTGTTGCTAAATGTTATAAGGCCTATCAAGAAGAGCTACGTCGTAGTGAAGCTATGGATTTTGACGATTTGATTATGATGACTTTACGTCTCTTTGACAAAAATCCTGATGTCCTCGCCTATTATCAGCAACGTTATCAGTACATTCACGTGGATGAGTACCAAGATACCAACCATGCTCAATATCAGTTGGTAAAACTCTTGGCTTCTCGCTTCAAGAATATCTGTGTCGTAGGTGATGCGGACCAATCAATCTACGGTTGGCGTGGGGCTGATATGCAGAATATCCTTGATTTTGAGAAGGACTATCCTGAAGCTAAGGTAGTTCTCTTGGAAGAAAACTACCGTTCAACCAAGAAAATTCTTCAAGCAGCCAACGAAGTTATCAAGAATAACCGCAATCGCCGTCCAAAGAAACTTTGGACACAAAATGATGACGGTGAACAAATTGTTTATTACCGTGCTAATGATGAGCGTGATGAAGCTGTTTTTGTTGCTTCAACAATCGACAATATTATTCGTGAAGAAGGTAAGAACTTTAAG
This sequence comes from Streptococcus sp. HMSC10E12, assembly GCF_001807855.1. Lineage (NCBI taxonomy): Bacteria > Bacillati > Bacillota > Bacilli > Lactobacillales > Streptococcaceae > Streptococcus > Streptococcus sp. HMSC10E12. The sequence continues at coordinate 139,248 of NZ_KV791089.1, read as the reverse complement.
GATTTTGCTGTACTCTACCGTACCAATGCTCAGTCTCGTACTATTGAAGAAGCCTTGCTCAAGTCAAATATTCCTTATACCATGGTTGGTGGTACCAAGTTCTATAGCCGTAAAGAAATCCGTGATGTCATTTCTTACTTAAACTTGATTGCCAATCCTGCGGATAATATTAGCTTTGAACGTGTGGTTAATGAACCTAAACGTGGAGTCGGACCTGGTACACTCGAAAAAATTCGTACCTTTGCCTATGAGCAAAACATGAGTCTCCTAGATGCATCAGCTAATATTATGTTGTCACCGATCAAGGGGAAAGCAGCTCAGGGCGTTTACGATTTTGCTAACATGATACTGAATCTACGTGACCAGCTAGACGGGCTAAGTATTACTGAAGCGGTAGAGGCTGTTTTAGATAAGTCTGGTTATCTGGATGCTCTTTCTATGCAACAAACACTTGAAAGTCAAGCACGCATTGAAAATATCGAAGAGTTCATGTCTGTTACTAAGAATTTTGATGAAACCAACTCCGATGGTACGGAAGATGAGACTGGTATTGACCGTTTAGGCCGTTTCTTGAATGATCTAGCTTTGATTGCTGATACGGACGATGGTGATATGGAAGCAGCAGAAGTAACCTTGATGACCCTCCATGCTGCTAAAGGACTTGAATTTCCAGTTGTCTTCCTTATCGGTATGGAAGAGGGAGTCTTCCCTTTGTCTCGTGCCTCAGAGGATCCAGAAGAACTCGAAGAAGAGCGTCGCTTAGCTTACGTAGGTATTACCCGTGCTGAAGAGATTCTTTTCCTTACCAACGCTAATACACGTACGCTTTTCGGTAAGACTAGCTATAATCGTCCTAGCCGTTTCTTGCGTGAAATTTCAGATGATTTATTACAATATCAAGGTCTAGCACGTCCAGCCAATTCATCATTTGGTGTTCGTTTTACAAAGGAAGAGCCAACACAATTTGGTCAAGGCATGAGTTTACAACAAGCGCTTCAGACCAGAAAAGCAAATGTACAACCTCAAAGACATACTGGTGCTCAGCCATTTTCAAAAGCTACTGGCGGACTACCTTTTGGTAAGACTTCAGACTCTGGCAATTCAGCTACTGACTGGGAAATCGGAGATATCGCTCACCACAAGAAGTGGGGAGATGGGACCGTCCTAGAAGTAACTGGAAGTGGCAAGACACAAGAACTTAAGATAAAATTCCCAGAAGTTGGACTTAAAAAAGTTTTGGCAAGCGTAGCACCTATTGAGAAGAAATAGAAAGGGACCGAAAGGTCCTTTTTAATAAGCCTTCCCTATCACATTGATAAAAAATTTCTATTAGACAGCTAGCTTTTCTGGGTGTAGAATGAAAGCAACTTTTGTTTTGGAGGACACCCATATGTCACGAGAATTTTCATTTGAAACCTTACAATTACACGCTGGACAAACACCTGACAAGGAAACAAAATCACGTGCGGTTCCAATTTACCAAACGACTTCATATGTTTTTGACGATGCTCAAGAAGGTGAAGATCTCTTTGCCCTTAGAAAACCGGGTAATATTTACACACGTATTACCAATCCAACAGTAGCAGTACTTGAAGAACGTATTGCAGCCCTCGAAGGTGGTGTTGGTGCCTTGGCTACGGCTTCAGGTATGGCTGCTATCACCTATGCTATCCTTGGTTTGGCACATGCTGGTGATCATGTAGTTGCTGCGACAACCCTCTACGGTGGAACATTCAATCTCTTAAAAGAAACTCTTCCACGCTATGGTGTCACAACAACTTTTGTAGATGTTGACAATCCTGAAGAAATAGAAGCTGCTATCAAAGATAATACCAAACTTGTATTGATTGAGTCTTTGGGAAATCCGCTTATCAACATTCCTGATTTTGAAAAAATTGCTGAAATTGCTCACAGTCATAAGATTCCATTGGTTGCTGACAATACTTTTGGTACTCCATATCTCATCAATGTTATCTCCCATGGTGTAGATATCGTGGTTCATTCTGCGACTAAGTTTATCGGTGGACATGGAACAACTATCGGTGGCCTTATTGTCGATTCTGGTAAATTTGACTGGGAAGCTTCAGGCAAGTTCCCACAGTTGGTTGAAGAAGACCCATCTTACCACAATATCAGCTATACACGTGATGTTGGTCCAGCAGCATTTATCACTGCCCTTCGTACACAACTTTTGCGTGACACAGGGGCTGCCTTGGCACCTTTCAATGCTTTCTTGCTTTTACAAGGACTTGAAACACTTTCACTTCGTGTCGAACGCCACGTCGAAAATGCTAAAAAAATCGTAGACTTTTTGGAAAATCATCCAAAAGTTGAAAAAGTGAACTATCCTGGATTGCCATCAAGTCCTTACTATGACTTGGCACAAAAATACTTCCCTAAAGGACCAGGTTCTATTTTCACTTTCCATGTTAAAGGTGGGCAAGACGAAGCACGTACCGTTATCGATAATCTTGAAATCTTCTCGGATTTAGCTAACGTTGCTGATGCAAAATCTTTGGTGGTGCACCCTGCAACAACAACTCACCAACAATTGGCAGAAGCAGATTTGTTGGCTTGTGGTGTCACTCCAAATCAAATTCGTATCTCAGTTGGTTTGGAAAACGCAGATGATTTGATTGAAGATTTAAAACTAGCCCTTGATAAAATCTAAGTATTTTGATACTAAATATTTAAACCAGCTCTTTAGCTGGTTTTTTGTTATACTATCCCTATGAAATTTGTTTTTGATTTGGATGGAACCCTATGTTTTGATGGTATAACCATGTCAAAAGAACTACAAGAGGTTCTTTTAACAGCACCAAAATACGGTCATGAGATTATTTTTGCAACAGCACGCTCTTACAGAGACTGTCTTGGTATTTTGGAGGGAGAATTGAAAAAACTGACAGTAGTTGGCTTAAACGGTGGTGAAGTCTTTCAAGATGAACTATTAGTATCTCAATACACAATACCTTCTAATGCTCTCAGAACGATTGTTAGCTACTGTGATACCTATAACCTCCCTTATTTTATTGATGATACCTTTAATTATGCTATACAAAATCCTGATCAGATTCCTTTCCTTTCAAATGTTGACCCATTAAACAAAGCAAGGATTTTGCCTGTCCAAAAACTTAATAAGCCTATTAAAGCTGTTATTCCACTTGCAGAGCATGAGGATATACGAAAAGATCTTATCTTTAATCTAAACAAACTGGAATGTTTAGACCTTACTTACCATGATATCGAAAGGTGTCTCTACATTAATCCAAAAGGAGTGACTAAGGCTAGTACTGTTTTAAACCACTTTGGTAGAGACTTTGTAGCTTTTGGAAATGACCAAAATGATATTTCTCTTTTCAAATATGCTATATATAGTGTGCAAGTTGGCGATTATCCCTATCTGAAAGACTTTGCAGACGAAGTCATTCCTGCAATTAATACAGTGATTGCTGAAAAAATTAAACTACTGTTTGAAAAGTTCTAAACAAATGCTTAGGCTTCTTGCTCTATTTGCAGTACAATAGTAAAAAAGTATTGGAGGATTAACATGCCAACATTTATTGGAAAACCAGTTACAGTAGCAGAAGACAAACAACTTCAAGTTGGAGATACCTTGCGTGACTTTAATTTGACAGCAACAGATTTGACGAAAAAATCACTTTCAGAATTCGACGGTAAGAAAAAAGTTATCTCTATCGTTCCATCAATCGATACTGGTATTTGTTCAACTCAAACGCGTACCTTTAACAAGGAATTGTCAGAACTAGATGATACTGTAGTTATTACTATTTCAGTGGACCTACCATTTGCGCAAGCTCGTTGGTGTGGTGCTGAAGGCCTTGAAAATGCCATCATGCTCTCTGACTACTATGATAATAGTTTCGGTAAAGACTATGGTGTCCTTATTGAAGAATGGCACTTGTTAGCGCGTGCCGTTTTAGTAGCAGACGCTGACAACAAGATTACCTATGTCGAATATTTAGACAATATCAATACTGATCCAAACTATGAAGCGGCAGTAGCAGCAGTTAAAAGCTTATAAAAGGGGCCCCGGTCTCTTTTTTATTTTATCTTTCTTACAGTTTTTACTTGCAAAAGTATTAGCTTCTTGCTATTATTGTATAGCAATACTTAATATGGATAGTAAAATATAAAAAGGAGATTCAATGTCTGAAAAAGAAAGACCTCAACTGATTATTGATTACGAAGCTAACACAGACAAACTTGTTCGTTTAGGCGATGTTGTCGATCAATTTAAAGGAAAAGCCGTCCCTGCTAAGGCAGAACCTGGCGAATTCGCTGTCATTAATCTATCGGATATGACACCCAACGGCATTGCTTACGATGACCTAAAAACATTTTCTGAGGAACGTCGCAAACTTTTACGCTTTCTCTTAGAAGATGGAGATGTTCTTATTGCATCTAAGGGAACTGTTCAAAAAGTTGCTGTTTTCGAAGATCAGGGCAAGCGTGAAGTTGTTGCTTCATCAAATATCACAGTATTACGACCTAAGGAAAAACTTCGTGGTTTTTACATCAAGTTCTTTCTTGAGACAGATATTGGTCGTGCCTATTTGGACTATGCTGATAAGGGAAAGGCTGTCCTCAATTTATCGACAGCTGACCTCTTGGACATCAAAATTCCTGAGATACCGATTGTTAAGCAAGATTACCAAATTGCGGCCTACCTACGAGGTCGTGCCGATTTCCACCGTAAGATGGTTCGTGCAGAGCAAGAGTGGGAAAATATCCAACACAATGTTACAGAAGCTCTATTTGGAAATTAACCAAAAGCCAGCAAACTAGGATTTGTTGGTCTTTTTTTATTATTCTCGTGTATAATGGTAGTAGCAAATATGTTATTAGGAGGTCATTATGACTACCAACACCATAGATTTATCACAACCAGTCGCAACAATCATAAAAGAGCATCCAGAGGTTAAGGATTTACTGATTGACCTTGGTTTTAAGCCCTTGTCTAACCCAGCTATGCTAAATACTGTCGGTAAGGTGACCAGTCTAAAAGCCGGCTCTAAGTTAGCTAATATTCCCCTAGATAAAATCAAGCAAACCTTACTATTCAATGGTTATGATGTCATCGGAGACTAATATGGAAAACAATCGTATTCAAATACTCAAAGAAATACTTCTAGATTTACACCAGGGAGCCAGTCCCGAGAGTGTTCAAGAGCGCTTCAATCAACACTTCAGGGGAGTATCTGCCCTTGAAATCTCTATGATGGAGCATGAATTGATGTCTTCTGAAGATGGAGTTACCTTTGAAGATGTGATGAGCCTTTGTAATGTTCACGCGAACCTCTTTAAAGGAGCTATTGCAGATGTGGAAGTGGCAGACGCTGATCAAGAGGGCCACCCTGTCTATGTCTTTAAACAAGAGAATTTAGCACTACGTTCAGCTATTCTCCGTATCCGACGTATCATAGAAAATATCAGTAAGCCCGAAAATGAAGACTTTAAATCTGACCTAGTCAATGGACTTAAACATCAGATGTCTTTATTGGGACAATTCCATAACCATTACACACGTAAAGAAAAGCTCTTCTTTCCAATAATGGAGCGTTATGGTCATGATTCTCCTCCAAAGGTTATGTGGGGTGTAGACGATGACATCCGAAAACTCTTTCGAGATGCAGAAGCTAAACTAAAAGAACTTCCAGATGCTGATTTCGAAGAATTTTCAAAGTCCTTTGAAGCTTTCTCAGAAGAATTTGAAGCTATGATTTTCAAGGAAGAAGCTATCTTACTTATGATTCTGCTTGAAACCTTCACGCAGGATGATTGGCTTTCAATTGCCGAAGAAAGTGATGCCTATGGCTATGCAATTATAAAACCTACAGCCGTCTGGAAACCTAAGCGTGAGCGTTTTGAGAAAGACAATACGGAAACATCGCAAGAACAGTCAGGTCTGAGCACTGACGCACATACGGGCAATACCCGAATTATTGAAACCCCAGAAGGGCAATTCACCATCAGCTTCACCCCAAAACCAAAAACTGAAACTGTCGTTGATAGAGAAACAACGCAACCTTTTGGCAATGGTTATCTTTCTGTGGAGCAGGCCAATCTCATCCTCAATCATCTTCCTTTGGAAATCACTTTCGTCAATAAAGACGATATTTTCCAATACTATAATGATAATGTTCCTGCCAATGAAATGGTTTTTAAACGAACACCTAGCCAAATTGGACGCAACGTTGAACTTTGTCATCCGCCAAAAGTACTTGATAAGGTCAAGAAAATTTTTGAATTACTAAGGAGTGGTGAGCGTGACCAAGTTCCAATGTGGTTCAAGTCTGAACGTTTAGGAAAATTCGTCTATGTTACCTATGCAGCTGTTAGGGATGACAAGGGAGACTTTCAAGGTGTCCTAGAATATGTGCAAGATATTAAACCTTTCTTTGAACTAGAACGCGATCTTAAAAGAGATATTGATTAAAAAGCTAGCAGTCTTACGACTGCTTATGACTATAATACTCAAGAGGTTTGAGACTTTGCTCTCTGCCTCTTTATGTTTCTACCTAGCTCTTTAGGATTGCTTTTGATATAATTAAAAGTATGATTTCAGGAATTATTAATCTAAAAAAAGAGGCTGGAATGACCAGTCATGATGCTGTATTTAAACTACGCAAAATATTACAAGAGAAAAAAATCGGACATGGAGGTACCCTTGATCCAGATGTTACTGGTGTTTTACCTATAGCGATTGGAAAAGCGACTCGTGTTATTGAGTACATGACTGAAGCAGGAAAGGTCTACGAGGGAGAAATTACCATTGGATTTTCAACAACTACCGAGGATGCTAGTGGAGATGTCGTTCAAACAACTCCGGTTACAGAGTTAGATGAAGAAACCGTCGATATGGTAATGGCTAGTTTTGTAGGAGAAATCACACAAATTCCTCCTATGTATTCAGCGGTTAAGGTCAACGGAAAGAAACTTTATGAGTACGCACGCGCTGGAGAAGAAGTAGAGCGTCCACAACGTCAAGTGACAATTTCCGAATTTGTCCGTACCTCTCCTATTGAATTGGAAAACAATACCGCAAAATTCACCTTCCGTGTTGCTTGTAGCAAGGGGACTTATGTCCGTACTTTATCTGTCGATTTGGGTGCTAAGCTCGGCTACGCAAGTCATATGTCTGCTCTTCGTCGAACAGCCTCAGCTGGTCTAACATTAGATAAGGCACTAACGCTTTCACAAATCTCAGAAATGGTAGAAGCAGGGGATACCTCCTTCCTCCTTCCCATCGAATTTGGTGTTCAGGATTTGCCAGCAGTACAAGTCACAGCAGATGATGCAAAAGAAATCTCATTTGGTCGTTTTATTGCTATTGATAGCCAAGAACCCTTAGTTGCGGCCTTTTTAGGAGACAAGGTTCTAGCCATCATGGAAAAGCGAAATCAAGTTTATAAACCTAGAAAAGTATTAAGTCAATGAAAATAACTTCTATTAACGATTATAAAGATATCCATCAGGACAAGGAAACGGTCCTTGTCTTAGGGTATTTCGATGCTCTTCACCGTGGTCATAAGGTCCTTTTTGATAAGGCGCGCCAGATTGCTGATGAAAAACAGCTTGAAGTAGCTGTCCTTACCTTTAATGAGAGTCCTCAATTGACTTTTCAAAGGTATACAGATGATCTCCTCCTTCATATCACAGCACCTCAGAGACGTTGTGATCTTTTTGAAGCCTATGGCACTGATCAGCTTTATTTAACAGATTTCAATAGTGATTTTGCTCGAACAAGTTCAGACGATTTCATTGCTCGTTATATTAAACGTCTAAAAGCCCAAGAGGTTGTTGTGGGCTTTGATTACAAATTTGGACATCATCGAACAGATGCGGACTATCTAGCCCGTAATTTTTCTGGTAATGTTCATGTCATTGAGGAGCAACAAAGCGATGGTGAAAAGATTTCGTCAACACGTGTGCGTCAATTAATACGAGAAGGCAAGGTTAAAGAAGCCAATAAACTCCTTGGCCATGAATTCTCTACACGTGGCATCGTGGTGCATGGTGATGCCCGTGGACGTACCATTGGTTTTCCAACAGCAAATTTAGCACCTATTGATAGGACTTTTCTACCAGCTGATGGTGTCTACGTCGCCGATGTTGTAATTGATGGCAAACGTTATCGTTCCATGACTAGCCTAGGAAAAAACGTTACCTTTGGGGGGACAGAACTCCGTCTTGAAGCCAATATCTTTGATTTTGAAGGCGATATTTATGGAAAGACAATTGAAGTTTTTTGGCTGGATTATATCCGTGATATGATTAAGTTCAATAATATCGATGAACTATGTGCTCAACTGGAGGCTGATAAAAAAATCGCGGAAAAATTTTAAGAAAGCGTAGCCAAAACTAATCAAATAATGTATAATGATTAGGAATGTTAAAGTGAAAGGGGTGTTTGCGTGGTAACTTTATTTTTATCGCCTAGCTGCACCAGCTGTAGGAAAGCAAGAGCCTGGTTGACCAATCATGAAGTTGCTTTTGACGAACACAATATTATCACGAGCCCATTAACTCACGATGAGTTAATGAAGATTTTGTCTTACACGGAAAATGGTACTGAAGATATCATTTCAACTCGTTCAAAAGTCTTTCAGAAGCTGAATATCGATGTGGATGATTTGACCATCAAGGAACTCATTCAATTGATTTCTGAATACCCAAATCTTCTTCGTCGACCTATCATTATGGACACCAAACGCATGCAAATTGGTTTCAACGAAGATGAAATTCGTGCCTTTTTGCCTCGTGATTATAGAAAGCAAGAATTGCGCCAAGCGACCATTCGAGCTGAAATTGAGGGTAACAATGACTAAAGGAAATTATTCCTACCCACTCGATCCATCATGGAGCACTGAGGAAATTACCACAGTGCTTCATTTTTTGAGTCAGGTAGAAAAAGCATACGAGAGCAAGGTTGACCGTGACCAACTCTTGCAAGCTTATAAGGCATTTAAAACCGTTGTTCCAGGCAAAGCGCCTGAAAAACAACTAGACAAGGCCTTTGAAGAAGCTAGCGGTTTTTCAACCTATCAAGCTGTCAAAGCTGCTAAAGCAAAAGATAAAGGATTTGTATCACTTGGAAAATAAACTGATTTTCGCCAAAGAAATCATCAAAGAAGCCGGTGCTTTTATTAAAGAAAGTTTAAGTAAAACTATAACGGTCGAAGAAAAGACGGCTTATGATGATTTAGTAACTAATATTGACAAACAAACACAAGATTTACTCGTGGCACGTATTAAATCCTCCTTCCCTTCAGACAATATTTTCGCTGAAGAAAATGGCTTGGTTCATAATATCAAAGATGGAAATGTCTGGGTCTTGGATCCTATTGATGGAACGGTCAATTTTATTGTCCAACAAGATAATTTTTGTGTTATGATTGCCTACTATGAAGAGGGGCAAGGAAAATTTGGCCTCATTTATAACGTCATGGCTGATCAACTTTTCTATGGTGGTGGCCAGTTTGATGTGTATTGTAATGACAAGTTGCTTCCAGCATATAAAAACCGACCTTTAGACCGTTGCCTAGTCGCTAGCAATGGAGCTATGTATGCTAAAAATTTTCACGGCTTAAAAGACCTTATTGATAAGACCTTGGGCGTTCGTGTCTACGGTGGTGCTGGTTTAAGCATGTCAAAAGTCCTATCTGGTCAAATTTTAGCTTACTTTTCAGTAATTTACCCATGGGACTATGCCGCAGCAAGTATTATGGGAGAAAAATTGGGTTATCACCTTGAGACCATTACTGGAGAACCACTGGATTATTCTAGTCGTCAAGCTGTGATGCTTGTCCCTAAAGACAGACTTGAAGAAATCAAGCATATTATGGGCTCAGAAAATTAATTTGAAACATAAAACCATACTGGACAAATCAGAACAGCAAGTTCTCTTGGTTAGTCCAGTTTTTTGATAGAAAGGAAACTATGCAATTTCCATCAGACTTTATAGAAAAATATAATAACCTCCTTAGAGATGAAGCTGAGGACTTCTTTGCATCTTTTGATCAAGAAGCCGTATCCGCCTACCGTACCAACCCTTTGAAAAAGCAACAGAAGGACTTTCCTGATGTTATCCCTGAAACACCTTGGGGCCATTACGGTAAAATTTCCGGAAAATCTGCCGATCATGCAACTGGTTTGGTATATTCTCAGGAACCAGCTGCTCAAATGGTTGCTCAAGTAGCAGCTCCTGCCAAGAGAAGTCGTGTCTTAGACTTGGCAGCTGCTCCAGGCGGAAAGTCTACTCATCTTCTTAGTTACCTAGATAATACAGGACTGTTGGTCAGCAATGAAATCAATCCAAAGCGTAGCAAAATTCTGGTTGAAAACATTGAGCGTTTTGGAGCGAGAAATGTTATTGTGACAAATACGTCAGCTGATAAACTAGCCAAAGTTTTCAAAAATTATTTTGATACGATTGTCTTTGATGGACCATGTTCTGGAGAAGGAATGTTTCGTAAGGATCCTGATGCAATCCAATATTGGCATAAGGAGTATCCTAGTGAACTGGCACAATTGCAGAAGGATATATTGTCAGACGGTTTGAAGATGCTCGCTCCTGGTGGACAATTGGTCTACTCAACTTGTACCTGGTCTCCTGAGGAAAACGAAGGGGTTGTCGCTTGGATTTTAGAAAATTACCCTGATCTTGAATTGGTGGAAATCCCTAAATGGAATGGCATGAGCGATGGGATTGATTTTCCAGAAACAGCTCGAATGTATCCGCATCATTTCAAAGGTGAAGGTCAGTTTGTGGCAAAATTCCAGGATAAGCGCATCCCTGAGCAGATTCGTATCAAAGAAGGAAAATCTAACCTAAACAAGGAGCAGAAGCAACTTTGGGAAGATTTTGCAAAGAAACACCTTAAGACTGATCTAGATGGTTTACTCCAAGTTTTTGGGGACAATCTCTATCTGCTTCCTAAGGGACTTCCAGATCTTTCTAAAGTTAAAATTGCTCGTAATGGTTTGCATCTTGGTGTCTTCAAGAAAAAACGTTTCGAACCAAGTTTTGCGCTTGGAATTGCGTTAACCTCTGATGAAGTTGTTTCAAGTATAGAGCTAACTCAAGACCAGTTTGCCCAATATGTTTCTGGTAATGTGGTCACTCTAGATCAAGCGCAACCAAACGGTTGGTATCAGCTTTTAGTGGATGGCAATGGATTTGGATTTGCCAAAATCGTTGGAAACACGGTTAAAAACTACTATCCTAAGGGATTAAGATTCCATATATAAGAGCCTGTAATCAAACTTTAATATGACTTAATTATCTTATACTTGGTATAATTAGATAGATGTCTTTTTACAGCATATATATGAGACACTATCTTACTTAAGTTACAAAATGTCGGAGGACAAAAATGAAAAAAACAAAAGTCCTTGCAGTGATTATGTCACTGGCAATGGCCATGCTAGTCTTAACTGGCTGTGCTTCTTGGATTGACCGTGGCCAGTCCATTACAGCAGTTGGTTCTACGGCCCTTCAACCCTTAGTGGAGGCGGCAGCAGATGGGTTCGCTGAAAAGAACCCTGAGAATATCGTTAACGTCCAAGGTGGCGGTTCTGGTACTGGACTTTCTCAAGTACAATCCGGTGCCGTTCAAATTGGGAACAGTGACCTTTTTGCCGAGGAAAAATCTGGAATTGATGCCAGTAAGCTTGTTGACTATCAAGTTGCCGTTGCTGGAATTGCAGTGATTACAAATAAAGAAGTCTCTGTCGATAACCTGACAACCGAACAACTTCGCAAGATTTTCACTGGGGAAATCACAAACTGGAAACAGCTTGGTGGTAAAGACCTTGAGATCACTATTATTAACCGTGCAGCCAGCTCAGGATCACGCGCAACTTTCGATGCAGTGATTATGGACGGTAAATCACCAATCCGTACCCAAGAGCAAGATTCTAATGGTATGGTTAAGTCAATCGTTGCTCAGACACCAGGTGCTATTTCCTACCTATCATTTGCCTACCTTGATGATTCTGTTAAAACATTGAAGTTAAATGGATTTGAACCAAAAGCTGAAAATGTTGCAACTAACGATTGGCCGATTTGGTCTTACGAGCATATGTATACCAAGGGAAAACCAGATAGCTATACCAAACAATTCTTAGATTACATGATGAGCGACGAAGTCCAAGAAAACGTCGTCGCAAAAATGGGTTACATTTCCATCCATAGCATGAAAGTTACAAAGGATGCTGATGGTAAAGTCTCAAAGAAGAGTGAGGAGTAAGCATGAAAAATGAAGAATTGGTGAAACAATTAACATCACCCTCTAAAAATTCACGCCTCGAGAAGTTTGGTAAAACAATCACTTTCCTTTGCCTAGCTTTGATTGTTTTTATCGTAGCCATGATTTTACTTTTCGTTGCTCAAAAAGGGCTGGCGACTTTCTTTGTTAATAAAGTTAGCTTGATCGAGTTTCTCTTTAGTGGCGATTGGTCGCCATCTGAAGGCAAGTTCGGAGCTCTTCCAATGATTTTGGGATCATTCGTAGTTACCTTGCTCTCAGCTTTGGTAGCAACGCCATTTGCCATTGGAGCAGCCATCTTTATGACTGAAATTTCTCCGAAAGGGGCTAAATTCCTACAACCAGCTATTGAACTTTTGGTGGGGATTCCATCTGTTGTTTATGGATTTATTGGTCTCCAAGTCGTGGTTCCATTTGTTCGCTTAATTTTTGGTGGCACAGGTTTTGGTATTCTTTCAGGTACCTTTGTCTTGTTCGTCATGATTTTACCAACCGTAACCTTTATGACAACAGATACGCTTCGTGCAGTGCCTCGTCACTACCGTGAAGCTAGTCTTGCCATGGGGGCTACACGCTGGCAAACGATTTGGCGTGTGACACTTAACGCGGCTAAACCAGGTATTTTCACGGCCGTTATCTTTGGTATGGCCCGTGCCTTTGGTGAGGCTCTTGCCATCCAAATGGTTGTCGGAAATTCCGCAGTGATTCCAACTTCTTTAACAACACCAGCAGCAACATTGACATCTGTCTTGACTATGGGAATCGGAAATACAGTCATGGGTACTGTTTCAAACAATGTCCTTTGGTCTCTCGCCTTGGTGCTCTTATTGATGAGTCTTGGTTTCAATATGTTGGTGAAATTCATTACCCGTGAGAGAAAGAGAAATTATGAACGCTAAAAAAATTGATAAAATTGCCATTGGCACACTCTATGTGATTGCTGGCATTATTGTAACAATCCTGGCAGCCTTGATTCTCTATATCTTGGTTCGCGGGATACCACATATCAGCTGGTCATTCTTGACTAGTCGATCATCATCTTACAAAGCTGGTGGAGGAATTGGGGTTCAACTCTACAATTCATTCTTCCTTTTGGTTATTACCCTGATTATTTCTGTGCCTCTTTCTATGGGAGCTGGAATTTTCTTATCAGAATATGCAAAAAAAGGACGACTTACCAACTTTGTTCGTACCTGTATTGAAATCCTTTCTTCACTACCTTCAGTGGTTGTCGGACTCTTTGGTTATTTGATTTTCGTTGTCCAATTCCAGTATGGATTTTCAATCCTATCTGGTGCCTTGGCTTTAACGGTCTTTAACCTACCACAAATGACTCGTACGGTTGAAGATAGTTTGCGAACCGTCCACCATACCCAACGTGAAGCTGGGCTAGCTCTAGGCTTGTCTCGATGGGAAACAATCTTACACGTTGTGGTTCCAGAGGCATTGCCTGGTATTGTTACTGGTATCGTTCTTGCTTCTGGCCGTATTTTCGGGGAAGCAGCAGCGCTTATCTATACAGCAGGTCAGTCTGCTCCAGCACTAAACTGGAGCGACTGGAATCCGCTTAGTATCTCTAGTCCAATCTCAATTTTCCGCCAAGCAGAAACACTAGCTGTTCACATCTGGAAGGTCAACTCAGAAGGTACGACACCTGACGCCACTGCAGTATCTGCTGGTTCAGCAGCAGTACTCTTGATTTTCATTTTGATTTTCAACTTTGGTGCACGTCGTTTGGGAGCTTACCTCCATAAGAAATTAACATCCGCTTAAAGGAGTTATCATGACAAAATACAATTGGGACGAGCGTCATATTATCACCTTCCCAGAGAAGGAGCTCGCTCTTGAAACAAAGGACTTGCATGTCTATTATGGTCAAAAAGAAGCCATCAAAGGCATCGACATGCAATTCGAGAAAAATAAAATCACGGCTCTTATTGGGCCTTCAGGATGCGGAAAGTCAACCTTTCTTCGTAGCCTAAACCGAATGAATGATACGATTGATATTGCTAAGGTTACTGGACAAATCCTTTATCAAGGTGTCGATGTCAATGCAAGTAATATCAATGTTTATGAAATGCGTAAACATATTGGAATGGTTTTCCAACGTCCAAATCCATTTGCCAAGTCTATCTACAGAAACATTACCTTTGCTCACGAACGTAAAGGCGTAAGAGATAAGCAAACTTTGGACGAGATTGTTGAGACATCGCTTAAGCAAGCAGGTCTGTGGGATCAGGTTAAAGATGATCTTCATAAATCTGCCTTTACGCTATCAGGTGGTCAGCAGCAACGTCTTTGTATTGCAAGAGCTATTGCCGTGAAACCACAGATTCTCCTCATGGACGAACCTGCAGCTTCATTGGATCCTGTAGCTACTATGCAGCTAGAAGAGACTATGTTTGAACTTAAGGAAGATTACTCTATTATCATCGTGACGCACAATATGCAGCAGGCAGCGCGTGCTAGTGATTATACAGCATTCTTCTACCTTGGTGATCTTATCGAATATGATGAGACTAAGAAAATCTTCCAAGATGCTGCCCTACAGTCAACTAATGACTATGTATCAGGACGTTTTGGATAGAAAGGAGCACTTATGACTGAACCAATCATTTCAATCAATGATTTATCGGTGTATTTCAATAAGAAAAAAGCCCTCAATAATGTGACAATGGATTTCTATCCAAATGAAATCACAGCCCTTATCGGACCTTCAGGATCGGGAAAATCAACCTTGCTCCGCTCTATCAACCGAATGGGAGATCTAAACCCCGAATGGACACTTACTGGTGCTGTTTCCTACAATGGTCACAACGTCTACAGTCCTCGAACAGACACCGTTGAGCTCCGTAAAGAAATCGGAATGGTCTTCCAACAACCCAATCCTTTTCCAATGTCTATCTATGAAAACGTGGTTTATGGGCTTCGTATCAATGGTATCAAAGATAAGGCTGTCCTTGACAAAGCAGTAGAAGAGTCACTAAAAGGTGCTTCAATCTGGGAAGAAGTCAAAGACCGTCTCCATGACTCAGCACTTGGACTTTCAGGAGGGCAACAACAACGTGTCTGTATTGCACGGGTTCTTGCCACGTCTCCAAAGGTTATCCTTCTTGACGAACCAACGTCTGCCCTCGACCCTATCTCCGCTGGTAAGATTGAGGAGACCCTATATAACCTTAAAGACCAATATACCTTGCTATTAGTCACACGTTCTATGCAACAGGCAAGCCGTATCTCACAACGAACAGCCTTTTTCCTCGATGGAGAACTCATTGAGTATTCATCAACAAAAGACATGTTCCTAAATCCACAACATAAAGAAACAGAAGATTATATTACCGGTAAATTCGGTTAAGAAAGGACAGATTACTAAAACAATTATGATGTTACGAACACCCTTCGAAGAAGAATTAGAAAAACTCCACAACCAATTTTACGCTATGGGAACAGAGGTTGCAGCTCAGCTTAAGAAAGCTGTACGTGCCTTTATCAGCCATGACCGTGATTTGGCTAAGGAAGTCATTGAAAATGACGAAATCGTCAATAACTACGAAACCAAACTTGAGAAAAAATCGCTTGAAATTATCGCTCTTCAGCAACCTGTATCAAGTGATTTGCGAACAGTTATCACAGCCCTCAAAGCATCTAGTGACGTTGAACGCATGGGTGACCATGCCGTTGCTATTGCTCAAGCAACTATCCGCATTAAAGGTGAGGAACGCCTAACTGAAATTGAAGCTGAAATCAAGAAAATGGGGAAAGCAGTTCGCCACATGGTCGAAGATGCTCTAGATGTTTACTTGAACAGTGACGAAAAACGCGCTTATGAAATCGCAGCTTCAGATGAAATCATTGATAACTATTTCCGTGATATTCAAGCCATGACAGTAGAAGGTGTTCGCAAGAATCCTGATGCTGCCTTCGCTGCCAAAGAATATTTCCAAGTCCTTATGTATTTGGAACGTATTGGTGACTATGCCCGCAATCTCTGCGAGTGGGTTGTCTACCTCAAATCTGGGAAAATCATTGAACTGTAGGCAAAGCTTACAATCTATGTTATAATGGGTCTGTATTGAATAATTCAGACTCTTTTCTTTTGCAAAAGCGTCTGATATCGAAACATTTGTCAGTCTGTTTCGATACGAAAAGTTAGATTAGGAGTATATACGTATGACAGCATCTGTTGCTCGTTTTATCGAAAGTTTCATCCCTGAAAACTACAATCTTTTCTTGGACATTAATCGTTCTGAAAAGACCTTTACAGGGAATGTTGCCATTACAGGTGAAGCCCTTGATAACCACATCTCTCTTCACCAAAAAGACCTTACCATTAGTTCCGTTCTCTTGGATAATGAATCGTTAAACTTCCAAATGGATGATGCTAACGAAGCCTTCCATATTGAACTTCCAGAGACCGGTGTTTTGACGCTTGTCATTGAATTCTCTGGTCGTATTACAGATAATATGACAGGGATTTACCCATCATATTACACCTACAATGGTGAGAAAAAAGAAATTATTTCAACGCAGTTTGAATCTCATTTTGCGCGTGAAGCCTTCCCATCAGTTGATGAACCAGAAGCCAAAGCTACTTTTGATTTCTCATTGAAATTTGATGCCGAAGAAGGCGATATCGCTTTGTCAAATATGCCTGAAATCAATAGCCATCTACGTGAAGAAACTGGGGTTTGGACATTTGAGACAACCCCTCGTATGTCAACATACCTCCTTGCCTTTGGTTTTGGAGCTCTTCAAGGTAAGACTGCGAAAACACAAAACGGAACTGAAGTTGGTGTCTTCGCTACAGTTGCACAAGCTGAAAACAGCGTTGACTTTGCCCTTGATATTGCCGTTCGTGTCATTGATTTCTACGAAGACTACTTCCAAGTCAAATATCCTATCCCATTGTCATACCATCTGGCTCTTCCTGACTTCTCAGCAGGTGCCATGGAAAACTGGGGACTTGTTACCTATCGTGAAGTTTATCTACTAGTAGACGAAAATAGCTCAGCTGCAAGTCGTCAACAAGTAGCTCTTGTGGTTGCCCACGAATTGGCTCACCAATGGTTCGGTAACCTTGTAACGATGAAATGGTGGGATGATCTCTGGCTCAACGAAAGCTTTGCCAATATGATGGAGTATGTTTCAGTAGATGCCATTGAACCTAGCTGGAACATCTTTGAAGACTTCCAAACAACTGGTGTGCCTCATGCCCTCCAGCGTGATGCTACAGATGGTGTTCAGTCAGTCCACATGGAAGTTAATCACCCAGATGAGATTAATACCCTCTTTGATAGTGCTATCGTTTATGCTAAGGGTAGCCGTCTCATGCATATGCTTCGCCGTTGGTTAGGCGATGAAGCCTTTGCCAAAGGACTTAAAGCTTACTTCGAAAAACACCAGTACAACAACACTATTGGACGTGACCTCTGGAATGCACTCTCTGATGCTTCTGGTAAAGATGTCTCTAGTTTCATGGATACTTGGTTGGAGCAACCAGGTTACCCTGTTGTTAGTGCAGAAGTTGTTGATGACACTCTTATTCTTAGTCAAAAACAATTCTTCATTGGTGAACATGAAGATAAAGGGCGTCTTTGGGAAATTCCATTGAACACAAATTGGAAAGGACTCCCAGACACACTCTCAGAAGAGCGTATTGAGATTCCAAATTATAGCCAGCTTGCTGCTGAAAATAAAGGAGCTCTTCGCCTTAATACAGCAAATACGGCACATTACATCACAGACTACCAAGGACAACTCTTGGACCAACTCTTAGAGGAATTTGCTAACCTTGATACGGTAAGTAAACTTCAAATCTTACAAGAACGTCGTCTTCTTGCTGAAAGTGGCCGTATCTCCTACGCAAGCCTAGTGGCTCTTCTTGATCTTGTCGAAAAAGAAGAAAGCTTCTTGATTGCACAAGCTAAGTCTCAAATCCTCGCTGGTTTGAAACGCTTTATCGATGAGGATACAGAAGCAGAAGTGCACTACAAGGCTTTGGTACGCCGTCAATTCCAAAACGACTTTGAACGCCTTGGTTTCGATGCCAAAGATGGTGAATCTGATGAAGATGAAATGGTCCGCCAAACAGCCCTTAGCTACTTGATCCAAGCAGACTATCAACCAGCGGTCCTTGCAGCTGCAAGTGTTTTCCAAGCTCATAAAGAAAACATCGAAAGCATCCCAGCAAGTGTCCGTGGACTCGTTCTCATTAATCAAATGAAACAAGAAAACAGTCTTACTCTTGTTGAAGATTATGTCAATGCTTACGTAGCAACAAACGACAGTAACTTCCGTCGCCAATTGACTCAAGCAGTTTCATATCTTAAAAACCAAGAAGGCCTTGACTTTGTCCTAGGTCAGCTTAAAGACAAACATGTTGTTAAACCTCAAGACTTGTATCTCTGGTATATGAACTTCCTCAACAAATCATTTGCTCAAGAAAGCGTTTGGAACTGGGCAAAAGATAATTGGGATTGGATTAAGGCAGCCCTTGGTGGCGATATGAGCTTTGATAGCTTTGTTAATATCCCAGCAGGAATCTTTAAAACACAAGAACGTCTTGATCAATATATTGCATTCTTTGAGCCACAAACAAGTGATAAAGCCTTGGAACGTAATATCTTAATGGGAATTAAGACAATTGCTGCACGAGTAAACTTGATTGAAAAAGAAAAAGCAGCCGTTGAATCTGCTCTTAAAGATTATTAATAAGAAAAACAAGCTTTCCGTCAAGGAGAGTTTGTTTTTTGTGTATGATAGTTTACATAAATATAGTTATGTGTTTAAAGGAGTAACAAAATAGATGTAGCATAATTAAATTTATGTAAAATAAAAACAACCACTCCAAATAGGAATGGTTGGGATAGCTAATTATAAATTGTCTAGAGCATTTTTTTGTTCATCATTAACAATATGCGTATATAGATCGGTAACCTGAGTGGAAGCATGGCCAAGTTGGTGACTCACTAAAACTTGAGACTTGGTAGCATCATAAAGGCGTGTTGCCAGAGTATGTCGAAGCTTGTGGGGAGTCACACGAATTTTGAAATCCTGAGAATATTTGGCAACCATCTTTTCGATACTTGAAGCATCAATACGGTTTGGAACCCCTCGATATTCCGTTAAAAAGAGGGCAACATCTTGCTTTTCAGCCTTATAGCGTTTATCACGTATACTGAGATAAGTTTCAAGATAGGGCTTTGCAAAACTTGCTACATTAACTGAGTCCCGTTTGCCACCTTTTCGAGTGACGTCGATGACCATCATTTTTAGATTGATATCTTTAAGGTCCAGATTAACAGCTTCAGAGAGTCGAACACCTGAAGCCAGTAGCAAGGCAATGATAGCCAAATCACGTTCTTTATTCTTATAAAACGAGGATTTGGCGCGATTTGAGAGCTTGACTTCGTATTCATTTTCTACATAATCAAGAAATTCCATGGTTTCATCACCAAGAAAGAGTTTCTGTTTGATATTCTCAGCACGTGCAGCTAAGGTTTCTTTCTTTTTCTTAGTAGAAACTTTTTTCATGACGTTACGATAGAAATATGGCTCACCGTCAGGACCCTCGACCTCCTCGGTTAAATACTTATAGAGACTAGATAGAGCTGAAAGTGTGCGATTAATGGTCGTTTGAGAGACACCTTGTTTCTTGGAATAGGTATTCAAAGATGGACGTTCACGTAGATAAAGGACAAATGACTCCATATCTTTTTTAGTTAGATTTTCCAAGGTTTTGATGTCAATTGAGGCAATATCATCAGCATCTGAAATACCTGAGTCAATCAACCAGTCAAAAAAGCGTTTATATTCCTTAAGGTATTCGTATAAGGTCGTAAAAGAATAAGATACCGATAGTTTAGACTGATAATACTCCAGAACAAACCAAGGCATTAGAGATTTGTATTCTTCAATTTTTTCGAGTAAGAGTTCACGTTTCATTTGTTTTTTCTCCAATGTTACTTAATAGAAGTATATCATACCCTTATCTTTCTTTCAAGAAAATTACAGTTTTTCGGAAAGATGTTATAAGATGTTTTTCACTTAGCGGCTTTATAGGTTTACTATTCAGATATACACAACACCACACTAAATCAATCATAAACCAATTTTTGAAAATATCTTTATTGTTCTTTGACTTTGAAAAATCTTTATAACGTATTTTTTACTTATAGAATTTTTCCCAAGAAAAAACAACCTGGAGTTTTCCAGATTGTTCAAACAATGATTAAGCTACGATAGCTTTTGCAACCTCCTCGGTTGTCATACGTGAGAAATAATGTGTTGTGTCAATGGTTTTAAGTTTAGCCAAGACATCTTCGTACTCGTAAGGTACACCGACCAGCAACTCTTCAATATCAGATACATCCCCGATACCAAAGAAATCTCCGTAAATCTTAACGGATTTAATAATTGAATTCTCAACATTGGCGTAAGTTGAGATCTTACCAGCTGGGTAACGAACGTTACGCTCTACTGTGTATTCTGGTGATTGACCGTATGTCCAGTCCCAAGTATTGAATTGCTTCTCATAAGACTCTTGGATTTTAGCTAATTCATCCTCAGAAAGGACGTATTCAGTCATATCAGGGTAAAATTCCTTCATTTTTTCCAAGATCTTATCTGAGAATTCATTTACAGTGATTTTTTCTGGCAATTCGTCTACGATGTTTGTCACACGAGCACGTACAGATTTAACACCTTTTGATTCAATTTTGTCTTTGCTGACTTTGAGGGCTTGGCCAAGAACGGACATATCAACGTCAAAGAGCAAGCAACCATGGTGCATCATACGCCCTTTATAGTATGCTTGAGCATTTCCACAGAACTTTTTACCATCGATTTCAAGGTCATTACGGCCAGTAAACTCAGCCTTAACTCCCAAATCAGCAAGTGTTGCGATTACAGGTTGAGAGAAAGTCTTAAAGTCAAATGCCCCTTCATCTGCCTTATTAGAGATGATAGTATAGTTGAGGTTATTCAAATCGTGATAAACAGCGCCACCACCAGACAAACGACGAACGACCTTAATACCATGAGCATCTGTATATTCTTTGTTAATCTCTTGAATGGTATTTTGGTGTTTACCAACAATGATAGCTGGACGGTTAATCCAAAGAATGAACAGTTCATCTTCATTCACCAATTCACGAAAGGCATAGGCTTCCAAGGCAATATTATAGGCAGGATCATTTGATGTGTTTACAATATATTTCATGAGGTCTCCTCTTGTAATGTGATACTTATATTATAAAGTAAAACGGTGACAAAGTACACGAAGACGCCTTAGGTATAAGGATTTTCATGATATAATAGTAAAAAATAGATGGTGTCAGTGAGTACCACTTTCAGATGAAAAATCCTAAATCAGGAAAAATGCAAAGCTATATTATCTACGGAAATGAAGGAGACATCCCACTCTGGGATTGGCAGGCTCCCTTTGTTACCTTTGATAAGGATTTTGCTAACAAAGAAAGAATTCAGGAATTCTTCGATAACTACGAAATTAGAGAGTATGGAAATTATTGGAATGGCATCTACCATATACAATTCCCTCACTTAAATTCATTTAGAGGTGACAGGTACAACTTTTATAAAATGGCCTTTTACTCAGATGAATTTACAAATTTTCCACTAAGCCTCGATTTAACAGGGAAGAGCGAGGATTTTAAGATTACCATTACAGATTCTTACTTACAAGAAGAATCCAGAAATGCAAAAAATGAAATCCATTATCTAAAATACACAACATCTAAAACTTATGATTCATCAAATAAAGAAGCCTATATGAATGATATACTGAATTATCACTCATAGGTAACATAACATTATTTATGTAAATACAGCTAATTTATCTATAGGCTGTTTTTTTCATGCAAAAAAACAAGACCATTTCTGATCTTGTTTTCCTTCTATGCAACTAGAATATTATTTTGTGTGCCAGATGTCTTTGTCAT
This sequence comes from Streptococcus sp. HMSC10E12, assembly GCF_001807855.1. Lineage (NCBI taxonomy): Bacteria > Bacillati > Bacillota > Bacilli > Lactobacillales > Streptococcaceae > Streptococcus > Streptococcus sp. HMSC10E12. The sequence continues at coordinate 116,993 of NZ_KV791089.1, read as the reverse complement.
ACTGTTCGATTGTACGGTCAGATGAGAAGAATCCTGCTTCAGCAATGTTGTAAACAACTTTTTTGTTCCATGCATCTTGATCTTCGTAAGCTGCGTATACTTCTTCTTTCTTGTCGATGTATTCAGCCAAGTCAATCAATGTCATGAACCAGTCTTTAGAGATAAGTTCATTGCGGAGACGTTCCAAGCGTTCTTTATCTCCAACTTTAACGAGGTCTTCGCTTACGATAAAGTCAACAGCTGCTTTGATGTTAGCATCTTTTTCGTAGTAATCACGTGGTACATAACCTTCTTTTTCATAAAGGTCGATGATTGTATCAGAATCTTTACCAAATGTGAAGATGTTTTCTGGTCCTACCAATTCAGCAATCTCAACGTTGGCACCGTCCATTGTACCAAGTGTAAGGGCACCGTTAAGCATGAATTTCATGTTACCTGTACCTGAAGCTTCTTTAGAAGCCAATGAGATTTGTTCTGAGATATCTGTTGCTGGGATGAGGTGTTCAGCAACTGTTACGTTGTAGTTTTCAACCAAGTGAACGTTGAGGTATTTGCTTACTTCTGGATCATTGTTGATGAGTTCAGAAAGTGACAAGATCAAGTGGATGATGTCTTGAGCAATAACGTAGGCAGGAGCTGCTTTACCACCAAAGATGATAGTGATTTTACGTTTTGGAAGGTTTCCTTTTTTGATTTCCAAGTATTTGTGGATGACATACAAAGCGTTCATTTGTTGACGTTTGTATTCGTGGAAACGCTTGATTTGTGTATCGATGATTGAGTTTTCATCAAGATCAATACCTTTATTAGCTTTAAGGTAACGTTTAAGTGACAATTTGTTATCGTATTTAATTTCAGCTAAACGTTTGTGAACTGCTGGATCATCTGCAAAGGCAGCCAATTTTTCCAATTGAGTTGCGTCAGTAAGGTAACCATCGCCAATCAATTCTTTGATGTAATCAGCAAGTTCTTGGTTTGAGAATTCCAACCAACGACGGAATGTAATACCGTTTGTTTTGTTGTTGAAGCGTTCTGGGTAAAGGTCGTAGAATGGTTTCAACTCAGAAGATTTAAGGATTTCTGTGTGAAGTGCTGCTACACCGTTAACGCTTGTAGAGAAGTGGATATCCATGTGTGCCATGTGAACACGGTTGTCTTTGTCAATGATTTGAACACGTGGATCTTCGAATTTTTCACGAATGATAGCATCCAATTTCTTGATGATAACAACAAGGTGTGGAACAACTTCTTCAAGGTAGTCAAGAGGCCATTTTTCAAGGGCTTCAGCCAAGATAGTGTGATTTGTGTAACCAACCATTTTGCTTACGATTGCTACTGCTTCATCAAATTCAAATCCATGTTTTTCTGTCAAAAGACGGATCAATTCTGGAATTACCATTGATGGGTGAGTATCGTTGATTTGTACGTAAGCGTAATCTGGAAGGTCGTGAAGGTTAGATCCACGTTCGATAGCTTCGTCGATCAAAAGTTGAGCAGCGTTTGATACCATGAAGTATTGTTGGTAGATACGCAAGAGCTCACCTTTACGAGTTGAGTCATCAGGGTAAAGGAAAAGTGTCAAGTTCTTTTGGATTTCGTCTTGATCAAAAGTGATTCCTTTATCAATCAAATCGTAGTCCACACCATTGATGTCAAAGAGGTTAAGGTAGTTCTTAGTTTCTTTCTTATAACCCAAGATATCCAAACGATCCAAACGTGATTTCAATGTGAAGTTTTTGAATGGAACATCATAAGAGATATCAGTTGGTACCAACCATGATTGATCTTCAATCCAGTAGTTTGGTTCTGCATCTTGTTTGTTGTCTTTGAAGACTTGTTTGAAAAGACCACAGTGGTAGTTAAGACCAACACCTTCACCGTTGATGCCAAGTGTTGCCATAGAGTCGATGAAACATGAAGCCAAACGACCCAAACCACCGTTACCAAGAGATGGTTCTGGTTCAACGTCTTCAACTTCGCTGATTGATTTACCAGCAGCATCCAATTCAGCTTTAACATCCTTGTAGATGCCCAAGTTGATCAAGTTGTTAGACAAAAGTTTACCGATCAAGAATTCAGCTGAGATATAGTAAACTTTACGTTTGCTATCGTTTTTAGGTTTTGGGGCAGCTGCTTCTTTTACGAATTCCAACAAAAGATAGTAGATTTCTTCGTTTGAAAGGTCCTTAAGATTTTTGTTTTTTGCTTCAACATATTGTGTAAATGTAGCCATTTTAGTTATTACCTCGATTATATCTTTCTGTAATGTCTGTCAAAAATTCTTTCTTGTCGACAGTGATTTCACCTGGGAGCATACGCCATTTCCAGTTTTCACCAACTGTGTTAGGGAAGTTTGTACGGCTATTTTCAGGTTTATCAAGGATATCCTGCATAGTCGCAATAGCTGTGTTGCTTACTGTAGCAAAGAGTGTGCGAAGAAGAGCACGTGTGATTGGTTCACCTTGACGACGGTTGATGTAAGCATCAGTGTAATCACGTTGCTCTTGCGTCAAGTTGTCGTACCAACCGTTGATTACTTCGTTATCATGTGTACCTGTGTAAGCAACTGAATGTTGTGTGTATACGTGAGGAATGTCAATGCTGTTTCCAGTAGTATCGTAGAAACCAAATTGAACAATCTTCATTCCAGGGTAACCACAGTCTGCAAGAAGTTTACGTGTCTTATCATCAATGTTACCAAGGTCTTCGGCGATGATTTTAAGATCACCCAATTCTTCTTTGACCACTTTGAAGAGGTCATAACCAGGTCCAGGAACCCATTCACCATTTTCAGCAGTTTCATCTCCACCAGGAATTTCCCAGAAGTCAGAGAAACCTTTGAAGTGGTCAATACGCAAGTAATCATAAAGTTTGAATGATTCTTGAATACGGAATACCCACCAAGAATAATTTTCAGCTTTATGTTTATCCCAAGCGTAGATTGGGTTACCCCAAAGTTGACCAGTAGCTGAGAAGTTATCTGGTGGAACTCCGGCAATGTAACGTGGTTTACATTCGGCATCTAGTTTGAAGAGGTGTGGTTGAGTCCACACTTCAACACTATCAGCTGAGATGTAAATTGGCATGTCACCAATGATTTGAATACCATTTTTGTTAGCATAGGCTTTAAGTTCTGCCCATTGGCTAAAGAAGAGGTATTGCACTACTTGGTGGTAAGTGATGACATCAGCAAGTTCTTTGCGAAGTTTTTCAAGAGTTGCCTCATCGCGTTTAACTGCTTTTTTGTCATCCCAATCTTGAAGCGCTTTGTTATCAAAGTGTTCTTTGATAGCCATGAAATCAGCATAATCTGCTAACCAGTTAGCATTTTTAGTTTTAAAAGCTTCGAATTTTTTAGCTTCTTTTTTATCTGCCAAGATAGCTTTTACTGCTTTTTCAAGGATTGGGCGACGTGCTTCATAAACTTTAGCATAGTCGATAAACTCTGGATCTGATCCAAAGTCAGCGCCTTTAACATCAGCTTTGGTTAGAAACTTGTCACGAATAAGGAAATCCAAATCGATGAAGTGTGTATTCCCCGCTACCGCAGAGAATGATTGATAAGGTGAGTCCCCATAACTTGTTGTAGTAAGTGGCAAGATCTGCCAGTAAGTTTGTTTTGTTTCTTTCAAGAAATCAACAAAGTCATAGGCTGCTTGACCGAAAGATCCGATCCCGTAGTCACCTGGAAGTGATGTGATGTGCATCAATACACCGCTTGCTCGTTTGTTCATAAAGTTTACCTCAAATTATTTTTTACACTTATGATTATAATGCAAACGTTTGCATTAGTCAAGAATTTTTAGCAAAAAAATAGAAATTTTTTTATTTTTTCTTGAATAATTGTTCGCAAAACAAACGCTTACAATTTGAGAGAGTGTTTTTAAGCCGAGGCTTCTAGTGAATTCCGGAAAATAGTCATCTTACATAAAATAAAAAAGTAGCCGGCTAATTTACTAACCAACTACTTAGATTCTCCTTAAGATATTATGAATGCGTTAAGACGCTTTCTCTTTCTATAAGTTTAAATGGAATGATGACTTTCTGTGACTTGTTCTTAGTTGACTTAAGGAGTCCATTAAGACTTTGTACACTTTCTTTAGCAAGTTCTTGGATATTAATATCAAAAGTGGTCAAGAACGGATGCATGATTTCTGCAAAAGTAGAATTATTGAAGGAAATGATAGCATAATCTTCAGGTACTCTAATTCCTTGATTGTTTAGCCATTGAATGAGACGAAGGGCGATAAGGTCATCCTTGACAATCAAAGCTGTCGGAGAAAATCTATCTAATTCCTTCTTTAGCTTATCGATTGTTTTAGATGAAAATACAAGTTCAGGTAAGATTTCTAATTCTAGTTCATCTGCTGCTTCTTTATAACCTCGATAACGTTCCTGTCCTACTTGACCAAAAAGGTCATCCGTAATAAAACCTATTTTTTTATGACCATGAGATGATAAATAAGTCACTGCTTCCTTACCTAAGGCCTTATTGTCATTATCGATGTAGGTAACCTTATCTTTTGTATCACCTGCAGCTCCAATGACGACAAAAGGAACTTTTTCTTTTAGGAGATAGGATTTAACAGGATCATTCTTCTCAGAGTAGAGAATAATGAAACCATCAGCTCGTTTTTGGCGATGCATGAGTTCGACTTGTTTAACCAATTCATCCAAACTAGCACCTGTGGCAATACTGACGACCTGAGAATTGCGACTTGCTTCTTCATTGATAGCCGTTAGAATTTCCATATAGAAGGGTTGACTGATATTTTCTCTATTCGCCAAAGGAGGAAGAATCACACCTAAACTATGAGTTAAGCCAGTTGCCAACATCTGAGCTGCAAGATTGGGGACATAACCTAATTCATCCATAGCCGCCCGCACCTTGTTTTTTGTTTCTTCAGAAATGGCTGGATTATCTTTTAAGGTCCTACTAACCGTTGAAGGACTTACTCCTGCTTTTTGGGCAACATCCTTAATTGTAGCCATTATTTTCCTCTCATTCTCATAAATATTTATAGTCGTAAAATACAAGAACAATTATAACCGAAACAATTTAGTTTTGCAATCGTTTGCACAAAGTTAAAATTTTTTTTTATAAAATACTTGACAGATTGTGGAAACGGTTGCATAATGTTTATCGTAAACTAAATTTCTGGAGGAAATAGAAATGAAAAAATGGCAAAAGGTATTACTTGGTAGTGCTGGACTTCTCGTGGCTGGGTCGCTCTTGGTGGCTTGTGGGTCAAACTCAAGCAAGAGCTCAAGTTCAGATAGCAAGACTTTGAAACTTTGGGTACCAACTGGTGCTAAGAAATCTTACTCAGATACAGTAGCACAGTTTGAAAAGAAATCTGGTTACAAAGTTGATATGGTTGAAATGGAAGATCCAAATGCTCAAGAAAACTTGACTAAGGATGCTTCTACTGCTGCAGATGTCTTCTCACTTCCACATGACCAACTCGGTAAATTGGTAGACGCTGGAGCTATCCAAGAAATCCCAGAGCAATACTCAAAAGAAATTGCTGAGCAAGATACTGAACAAGCTGCTGTAGGTGCTCAATACAAAGGTAAAACTTACGCCTTCCCATACGGTATCGAAACTCAAGTTACATACTACAACAAATCTAAACTTAATGAAGAAGATGTGAAATCATATGAAACAATCACTTCTAAAGCTAAATTTGGTAGCAACTTGAAAGAAGTTAATGCTTATGTAACTGCTCCTCTCTTCCTTTCTGTTGGTGACACACTCTTTGGTCCTAACGGTGAAGATGTGAAAGGTACTAACTGGGGTAACGAAGCTGGTGTGAATGTTCTTAAATTCATCGCAGCTCAAAAAGACAATAAAGGATTTGTCAATGTTGATTCAGCTAATATGATGGCTAAATTCGAAGATGGTTCTGTTGATGCTTTCCAATCAGGACCATGGGACTACGCTGCAGCTGCTAAAGCTGTTGGTAAAGACAATCTTGGTGTTGCTGTTTACCCAACAGTTAATATCGGTGGTCAAGACGTTCAACAAAAAGCCTTCATGGGTGTTAAACTTTACGCAGTTAACCAAACACCATCTAAAGGTAACGCAGAACGTATCGCTGCTTCTTACCAATTGGCACAAGCTTTGACAAGCAAAGACAGTCAAAATAACCAATTCACTAATGAAGACCGTCACATCATCCCAGCTAACAAAGAAGTTCAATCTTCTGAAGCTGTTCAAAAGGATGCACTTGCACAAGCTGTAATCACTATGGGTTCATCTGATCAGTACACAACTGTTATGCCTAAACTTAGTCAAATGTCAGTCTTCTGGACTGAAAGTGCTGCTCTTATGAGTGATGCATATAACGGTAAAATCAAGGAAGACCAATTCCTTACTAAATTACAACAATTTGATAAAGATTTGGCAGCAGCTAAATAAGAATCCTAACTATGAGAAGGTAAAGAGGCAGGTCAGGTTCCTAGCCTCTTTATCTATCACTAATTAAACATTTATCTGAGGAGATATCTATGTCACAAACAATCTACGACACAACTCCTATGCGCCAGGTCTTCAAAGAAGGTACATGGGATGTCAAATTATCCTTTCTGGTAATGGGTTTGGCAAACTTGGTCAACAAACAGTTCACCAAGGGCTTGCTCTTCCTCCTTTCTGAGATTGCCTTCTTAGTAGCCTTCGTTATTCAAATCATCCCTGCGCTTAAAGGTATGATTACCTTGGGGACTCAAGAACAGGGTGAAGCTATCAAAGAGGTTAATGGGGTTAAGCTTACTGTTCAGGTCGCTGGAGATAATTCAATGCTTATGTTGATTTTTGGACTTGCATCATTAATCTTCTGTGCAGTTTTTGCTTATATTTATTGGTGTAATCTTAAGAGTGCTCGCCATCTCATGGCTCTCAAACAGTCTGGACGTAAAGTTCCCAACTTTATCGAAGACTTCAAGACCTTAGCTGATGGTCGTTTCCACATGGGACTTATGACTGTACCATTGATTGGAGTTTTGCTCTTCACAATCTTGCCTTTGATCTACATGATTTGTTTGGCCTTTACTAACTTTGACCACAATCACCCAGCACCTAAATCACTCTTTGACTGGGTTGGTTTCTCAAGTTTTGGTGAGGTTTTGCAAGGTCGTATGGCTGGTACTTTCTTCCCACTTTTGACATGGACCTTGATTTGGGCAGTTGCTGCAACAGCAACAACTTTCTTCTTCGGTATTGTCCTTGCTCTCTTGCTCAACACTAAAGGGCTTAAATTCAAGAAAGTATGGCGTACACTCTTTGTTATCACTATCGCCGTTCCTCAGTTCGTATCCCTTCTTTTGATGCGTAATTTCCTTAATGACCATGGTCCTTTGAATGGTTTGCTTCAAACCTTACATCTCACTAATGGACCAATTCCATTCTTGACTGACCCTCTCTGGGCTAAGTTCTCTATTATCTTTGTTAATATGTGGATTGGTATTCCGTTCACAATGTTGGTTGCAACTGGTATCATCATGAACTTGCCAACTGAGCAGATTGAAGCTGCTGAAATTGATGGAGCAAGCAAATTCCAAATCTTCAAGAGCATCACTTTCCCACAAATTCTCTTGATCATGGCACCATCGTTGATTCAACAATTCATCGGTAATATCAATAACTTCAACGTTATCTACTTCCTTACTGGTGGTGGACCTACTAACTCTGAATACTATCAAGCGGGTTCAACTGACCTCTTGGTAACTTGGCTCTACAAACTGACTGTTAGCGCTAAAGACTACAACTTGGCATCTGTTATCGGTATCTTGATTTTCGCCATCTCTGCAACATTCAGTCTCTTGGCCTACACAAGATCATCTTCATTCAAGGAAGGGGCTGCTAAATAATGAAACGTAAGAAAAATCTTTACCTAACTGGTACTTATATTCTATTGACAGTTCTAGCTGTTATCTGGTTGATTCCTATTATTTGGATCTTCCTTACAAGTTTCCGTGGTGAAGGAGCTAATGCGGTGCCTTACTTCTTCCCTAAGACTTACACATTTAATAACTACATTAAACTGTTTACCAGCGATGCTTACCCATTTGGAAAATGGTTCATCAATACTTTCATCGTTGCCACATGTACATGTATCCTCTCAACTTTGATTACCGTAGGTATGGCCTACTCACTTAGCCGTATTAAATTCAAACACAGAAATGGCTTCTTGAAATTGGCACTTGTACTTAACATGTTCCCTGGATTCATGTCAATGATTGCGGTCTACTACATTTTGAAGGCCCTCAATTTGACACAAACCTTGACATCTTTGGTCTTGGTATATTCTGCTGGGGCAGCTCTTGGTTTCTACATTGCAAAAGGTTTCTTTGATACCATTCCTTACTCATTGGATGAATCAGCAATGATTGATGGGGCAACTCGTCTTCAAATCTTTACCAAGATTACCTTGCCACTTTCTAAACCAATCATCGTCTACACTGCCCTCATGGCCTTCATGGGACCTTGGGTAGACTTCATCTTTGCATCTGTTATCCTTGGTGACGTTAAAGATAAATATACCGTTGCCCTTGGACTCTACCAAATGCTTAACCAAGACGCTATCAATGAATGGTTCCTTCCATTTACCTCAGGTGCTATTATCATCGCCATCCCAATCACCCTTCTCTTTATCTTCATGCAGAAATACTATGTTGAAGGTGTAACCGGCGGATCAGTTAAATAATAAAGGATAAATGATATGACAACTCTTAAACTGGATAAAATTTACAAAAAATACCCAAATGCAACTCACTACTCTGTTGAAGATTTCAGTATCGACATCAAAGACAAGGAATTTATCGTTTTCGTAGGTCCTTCAGGATGTGGTAAATCAACAACTCTCCGTATGGTTGCTGGTCTTGAAGAAATCACTGAAGGTAAACTCTATATTGATGGTGAAGTGGTTAATGACAAATCACCAAAAGACCGTGACATTGCCATGGTATTCCAAAACTACGCACTTTACCCACACATGACTGTTTATGAAAATATGGCCTTTGGTCTTAAACTTCGTAAATATAAAAAAGACGATATCGACAAACGTGTGCGTGAAGCTGCTGCTAGCCTTGGGTTGACTGAGTTCTTAGATCGTAAGCCGGCAGACCTTTCTGGTGGTCAACGTCAGCGTGTAGCTATGGGACGTGCCATCGTTCGTGATGCTAAAGTCTTCCTCATGGATGAACCTCTCTCAAACTTGGATGCTAAACTTCGTGTCACTATGCGTGCTGAAATTGCTAAAATTACTCGTAATATTGGCGCAACAACCATCTATGTTACTCACGACCAAACAGAAGCCATGACTCTTGCTGACCGTATCGTTATCATGAGTTCTACTAAAAATCCTGATGGTTCTGGTACTATCGGCCGTATCGAACAAATTGGTACACCTCAGGAACTTTACAATGAACCAGCCAACAAATTTGTTGCTGGATTTATCGGAAGTCCTGCTATGAACTTCTTCAATGTTAAGGTTGACGGCAATCGTATCACTAACTCTGAAGGCTTGGATATTGCAATTTCTGAAGGTCAAGCTAAAATCTTGAAAGAAACAGGTTATCAAGGCAAAGAAGTAATTTTTGGTATCCGTCCTGAAGATGTTTCAAGCCGTCCAATCGTTCAAGAAGTATATCCAGATGCCAATGTAGATGCTGAAGTCGTCGTTTCAGAGCTTCTTGGTGCAGAAACAATGCTTTACCTAAAACTTGGAGAAACTGAATTTGCTGCCCGTGTTGATGCGCGTGACTTCCACAATCCAGGTGAAAAAGTAAATCTTACTTTCAGCGTTGCAAAAGGTCATTTCTTCGACGCTGAGACAGAAAAACGTATCAGTTTGTAAGATAAAAAAATCAGCTCAAGAGGCTGATTTTTTGTTTGGCATGATTAAACCACATTCTAACTTTTATTTCCTGACACTCACTAAACATAACTCTCTCAATCTATGATATAATATCCTTTGGCACCTCGACACCGCCTACGAAGGGAGGTGAGTTTGCCTATGATGGATTTACTATTCAAAACTATCATCGGACCTATTGTGGTCGGTGTTATCCTTCGTCTAATCGACAAGTGGTTAAACAAGGATAGATAGTGCTAAAAAAGACCCCGAGCTTATGTGGAAGTTAGCTTGGGGTCTTTTCTTGCCTATGATATAGACTTACTATTCAATACAGGTGTATTATGTCATAAAAGCTTAGAATTGTCAAGAAAATAGAGTATCTAGGAACTAGTCTTTCTTCCCAGTCTCTTGATCCTTTTTATCTTCATCAGTCTTATTTACAGCTGCTTTAAATTCGGCTAGCATTTTACCGATAGATTGACCGAGTTCTGGCAAGCGTTTAGGACCAAAGATGAGGAGGGCTCCTAGGACAATAATGATAAGTCCTGGAGCTCCGATATCACGTAGAATTCCCATGAGATCTCCTTTCTATTTATCTTTATATTTTCTTTGTTTACGTTTATAAATCAGCTTACTAAGAGTTACGCTAACTTCATAGAGCAAGATTAAGGGAGCAGTCATAGCCAAGTCACTAATAAAGTCGGCTGGTGTCAAAACAACTGCCAAAACCAAGAGAATAAAGTAAGCATAGCGTCTATAGCGTGCCAGAAATACTGGTGTCAAAATGCCAATGGACGTTAAGAAACACACAATTACGGGAAGTTCAAAGAGAACAGCTAGAGGCACTGTCGTATGCAGTAAAAAACTAAGGTAGTTTTGTGCTGTAATTTGTGTATCAAAGAGTCCTTCACCTAGTTTTAAAAGCACTTCTAAGATAGCCGGACTAACAAAATAATAACCAAAGGCCAAACCCAATACAAAACAGACAAAAGTTGCTGGAATATAGGCAAAAATGGCACGCGCTTCATTGTCCCTCAAACCAGGTTTCACAAACTGCCAAATCTGGTAGGTAGTAAAAGGCAAGGTGACCGTAAAAGCCATAAGGCTGGCTAAGTTAATGTAAATCCAGAGAATATCGTTAGGTCCTAGAACCAATAAGGGCTTATCAAATCCTCTAGTCAGATAAGCATAGAGCTCTCCGGCAAACAACAGAGTGATACAGAAAACTAGGAAAAAGCAAATCACTACTGCAATAAAACGTCTTCGAAATTCCACCAGATGCTCAACAATGGTCATCTCGTCCTTACTTCTTGCCATGCTGTTTCACCGTTACAAAGGCAATAATAGCAATAAAAATAAGTTGTGGAATTAGGACTTCCCAGCTTGGATAAATACCAGCCCAATCAATGGTTGGGAAACCACTAATCAAATGATTGGACATCATATTAGTCAACTGAAGAGCATGAATGCTGACACCGAGCATCTTGAAGGCCAAGGCATAAATCAACCAAGTCAAAATAAAGAAGATACGATGCGGTTTAATATGGTGACTAGCTTTAGTCATAGCCACAGCAATAATAACAAGAACTGCAATGGCTAAAGCAATACCAATCAAGAAATTAGCTGTCGTGATACGTGGGATAATACCAACATAGAAAAGAATGGTCTCGGCACCTTCACGGAAGACAGCCAAGAAACTAAGGGCAAACATGGATACAAAACTTCCAGTAGCCGTCACTGTCTTCATCTGACGGTCCATAAAGTCATTCCACTGTTTGACTGAAGACTTGCTATGAAGCCAAATACCAATCAAAATCATCATCGCAACTGCAAAGATACCAACGCCACCCTCAATAATTTCACGGTTAGCCCCTGAGGTCACAGCTGGAAAGACAACTTGTAAGATAACAGCTATAAGTGCGCTGGCAAGAACACCAGCAATGGCTCCACCATAAACCCATTTGAGACCCTTACGCATCTTGGCTGCCTTAAGAGTTGTCACAAGGGCCATAACAATGAGGAGGGCTTCGATCCCTTCACGCAAGAGAATCAACATGGCATCAAATGCATTATAAGAAGCACTGGTATCGATAGCTGATAGGTCTGTAATTAAGGCTTGCAGTTTGTCCTGATAAGCTTTTTCTTTCCCCTTAACCATGATAACCGGTGTTTCACTCTCCACGCGCGTATAGAGGCTTGGGTTAGTCGTGCTCACGTCACCTTCAATGGTTGGCCAGATAGTGATGAACTTCTTCATAGTTGCCGCAGCCGTTTTTTCATCACCTGATTGGAATTGACCGAGAGCTTTTTCCAAGAGCTTAATACCATCTTTTAGGGTTAAACTTGAGCTTGTGCTATCAAGAGGGACGCCCTTGATAAAGTCATCAATCCCACCCTTGAGATCATCATAGGATGACTGGATGCTGGTGAAATCAGTAGGCTCCGTCTCAATACTGCTTCGCAAAAGTGAAATAGCCGTCTCAATCTTGCCGTAGTAGGCAGCACTGTGGTCACGGACAACAGCTTCATTTCGCGTCCAAGCATTATTCAATTCGCCATAAGTTTTGCGGGTCTCAGCTAGGTCTTTAGCCGTAATGGCATCCTGTAAATTCTTGAAATAAGGATTGAGACGGGTCTCAAGTTTTTCCTTTTCGGCATCCAAGTCAACAGGATTTTGCTCTTTCTCAAATTTAAGAAGGGCTGACGAGATAGAGGTTAGGTCTTCTTCTGTCACGTCACCTTTAATATCAAGAGCCTTGCTAACTTTTTTACCAGCCTTGGAATCATGATTTTCTTTAGTTTCGAAATCAGTTTTAATCTCAGCAACCAATTCCTTAGCTTTAGCTTGATCTTTATTTTGAACAGCTGTTGTCGCATCTGTAATTTTGATATAGAGGTCACTGTATGATTCAGCAGCTACTGGATAGGTCCAGAATAAGGCTAAAAGCCCAAGTAAAACGATGAGTTTATTCAAAGAGTGCTTGACCAAGGTAGCCTCCTTTCTCCACCCCAGCAAAGCAAGCAAAGAGCCCGCTTCCGATATGGGTGATGTACTCGTTCATCTTGTCTACAGCACCAAGATTGGTCTGAATTTTAACAAAACGGTCTGGATCCTTCTGGTAGGCAATGAAAATCAAACCTGAATCAAACTGGCCAGTTCTCTCATCAATGCCATCTGAATAAGAATATGAACGACGTAAGATAGGAAGGTCTACTTCTTTTGCCAAACGCACATGCGAATCGACTGGTAATTTTGACAAATCTACTTCGTCAAACTCATCTTTCTTACCAAAGGGAGCGCCTGATTCCTTGTAACGACCAAAGGTGTTTTCCTGCTCCTGCAAGTTGGTACGATCCCAAGTCTCCAAATGCATCTGTACCAGACGAAGAGCCATATAAGAACCACCCTTCATCCAATCTTGACTATCAGTCCAGACAACCTTGTCGAATTCCTTTTCTGTCGTAACATTGGCAGTACCGTCCTTGAAACCAAAAAGATTTCGAGGCGTTTCCTTGCGGTCTCCGATAGCTGCAAACCCTGATTTGCTCCACTTCATGGTGATTTTATTACGACCTTTACGAATCAGATTGCGGATAGCGTGGAAAGCTACTTGTTCATCGTCCGCACAGGCTTGAATCACGATATCCCCGCCCGTATACTTGTCCTGCAACTGCTCCTTTGGAAATGGAGGCAAATCACGGAAGAGCTTAGGACGTTTGGATTCTAAACCAAGTTTTTTAAGAAAATCAGCCGAAACTCCAAAAGTCAAACTCAGGCGATAGGGATTGAGTCCCACCGTTTCGCCTGTATCCGTAGGAGGCAAGAGGGCATTAGAACCGTCTTTTTTGACTAACTCTCCTTCAACCAATTTACTACTATAATCGGTCCAGTCTTTAAAAAGCTGGATGACTTCTTTTTTATCGGTTGTATGAAGATCTAGCACCACCAAGTAGCAAGCCTTCTGCATAGGAGTCGTAATCCCAGCCTGGTGCTTGCCAAAGAAGCTAATATCTTCATCACCATCATAAGCCTTTTTACTTGAACTATCCTGATTAGCGAAAAAAGCAGATGCACCAGAAAGACCAAGCGCAAGCCCAGCCCCTCCAATACCTGCTTTTTTAAGAAATTCACGACGGTCCATTTTTTGATCTAAAAATTTTTCGTCAGTCATTTTTCTTATTTCCCATCTAGGATAACACCCATTTGTGATAATGGTTCACCAAGTTTAGTTACAGCTTCGGCCAATTCCTTAGTATCTGCCTCACTCAAATCTGTATAAGACTTATAGTTTTTCTCATCAGTCATGTGTTTGTCCAAAAGACCATTCACATTCTTGAATTCAGTTTCCAGAGTCTTCACAAGTTTAGCATCTTTCTTTTGGATCAACGGCTTGAAAAGTTCAAAGATTTTTTCTGCCCCTTCAATATTGGCACGGAAGTCGTAAAGATCAGTATGTGAGAAGACCTCTTCTTCACCTGTAATCTTTTGAGTTGCTACTTCGTTCAGAAGGTCAACAGCACCTGTCAACATGATATCTGGAGTAACTTTAACAGTTGCAATTTTAGCTTTGAGTTCCTTAATATCGTTAACCAATTGATCTACATAGGCATCTGTACCCTCTGTCGTGTTGTCTTGCCACATGATACGTTCGATACGGTGGAACCCTGACCAACCGTCTTCTGATTTATTTTCGTCCATGTAATCAACCAAACGGTAGTCGATTTTCACGTCAGACTCACCAAAGCTTTCTGCAATCGGCTCTGAACGCTCGTAAGCCATACGAATCAATGGGTATTGTTTCTTAGCTTCTTCAAGATTTCCTGACTTGAGGGTTTCACTGAATCCTTCAGTATCTTTCAAAAGCTGATCAATTTCGCCTTCTACGAAAGTCTTATAATCACTTGTCGCCTGCTTCAATTGCTTTTGCTCACTGGCTGTGAGTTTTGAGCTCGTTGAGCTTGAATTACTTGAATTACCAGATTTGGCACAAGCCGTCAATAAAAGTCCTGATGCCAAAAGAACAACACCAAGTTTGCTAAGTTTTTTCATGAATGTCTCCTATTTTCAAGATAGTGTTCGACATTTGTCGTTATATATGTGAATCGTCGTTTTATCATTAATAAAGAACGAACGATGATAAGTCAATAATGATCTCTCGTATGTAAGAGAACATATCTAAACTAACAGAAGAAACCAGCACTGTCAACGGTTTTAGGCTATTTAAGAACTATTCTAAAGAGCAGATAAGAATGATTCTAAATAAAAGAAAACAACAGGAAATAACCTGTTGTCACTTATTTATTTCATCCGTCGTTTTCTAAGGAATCCTAGGCTAAGGATGCTTAGAAGACCTGCTAAAAAGAGTCCACGATTTGTCTTTTCACCAGTGGATGGCAGTTGTTTATCAGTCTGACGACTAGCTTCAGTCTTAGCCTGACCATTGTCACGATTAACAAGTTCAGCATCTCCGACAAGGTCCTCTTTACCTGAAGCCTTGACATTTGCTTTAGTTGCTTCAGTATCTTTACCACCAAATGACCCGGTCTTTTCAGAAGGCTGATCTACTGCCTCAGTTGGCGTCTGAGCATTAGTCAAACGAATAATAGTCGCTGTTAGTGGGTCCAAGGTCAAGATGTGATTGTTGATTGTCACACCTGATAACTCACTAATTCCAGATAAATTGACTTGACTGCCATCTGCCAAAACCATATAAGATAGGCCATTTGTAATCTTGCTCAAATCAAACTGACAAGCCTTGCTATCAGCATTGACATAGACAAGGTAACGATCTCCATTCGAAGCAACAGTTTGGTATCCCAATACCAAATCTTCTTGAGCGACATTGTCCTGACCTGGAACCGTCAATAGTGTCACACGGGCATCCACATCTGCTTTTGATTTGAAATTGAAGGCATCCGTCGACTTACGTAAGGCAATTAACCCTTTGGTAAAGGCACGCGTTTTCGTATTTTCTGGGAAGGCCTGGCTATCAGTCGCCTTAGTCCAGTCAAAATGGTTAACCGCATCACTTGAATCATAAGAATCATGGATGAAGTAAGGATAATCAAATGGATTGCCCTTTTCATCAACTAAGAGGTGCGACTTGTTCGGCACCTTGTCCTCAGATACAGGATAACGGTAGGCAGGATCACGGAACTGTTTGGTGCGGCCGTATTCCTGACCAGAGTGAATAAATGGTGTTCCCTGAGCAGTCAAGACCATGAGGTTTCCTAGACGCAAACGACGATGAATTTCAGCATTATTCTCAGGCTTGCTTGGATCCTTCTTGATTGATTGGGCGATGATATCAAAAAGGGTCAAATTATCATGAGCAGCAATATACTGAATAACATCTCCTGGTGCATCAGCCTCAAAGTTAGTTGGCTGTGCCTTGATATTATCAAAAACCTTATTAATATCACGTTTTCCACCTGTGATGAAGGCCGGTGTTCCCTCGTTTGGATAACCTGATTTGAGGGTATTTCGAATATCATCTGAAAATACAGCTACGGTATCTGTGTCTTTCATCCAAGACTGATCGGCAGGCTGAACAGGGCTATTTTCATCACCAGCATAAGTCACCCAACCCTCACCAAGCATAATGAGATTTGGATTAAGGGCGCGTGCAGTATTGTATGCTTGCTCGATACTTTCAGCATCATGGTCACCCATCATATCAAAACGGAAACCATCTACTTTATATTCCTTAGTCAAATAAGCAATGGAATCCACCAAGACACGACGGCTCATATAGTGAGTCGTACCTAGACGACCGCCTCCAAAACTCGAACGAGGAGTGCCATCAGCATCCATAAAGTGATAGTAATTTGGCTCAAGGTCTTCAAAAATAGCTGTCTTGGCTGTATGATTGTAAACCACATCCAAGATAACACCCATACCATGGGCATGGATAGCTGCAACTAAATTCTTGAATTCTTCAATACGTTTAGCTGGATCACTAGGGTTTTCAGAATACATACCCGTCAAAGAGAAATAGTTTTGTGGGTCATAGCCCCAGTTGTAGTTACTATCGCTTGATGCATAGGCAGCCAAACGCTTGCCATTTTGCAATTCATTAACAAAATAGTAGCTCAATACTGGCAAAAGCTGAATATGAGTAACCCCAAGGTCTTTAAGATAATCCAAACGCTCCGCAAAGGCTGCAAAAGTACCAAACTGGTGCCTCAATTCAGTTGAGATAGCCTTGTCAGAGGTGAAATCTCGGACATGAGCCTCATAAATGATGGCATCTTCTCGAGATTTAAAGTTAGGAATCTTAGCGTAGTCAAGGTCTTTTGGTCCATAATTAGCAGGATCTACAAAGGCAGCCTTGGCAATCTTGTGTTCAGGTCCCTTGTTGGCATCGTCACTATTCCAAGCTGCCAGAGATTTCGCATAAGGATCAAGAACAATTACTGACTGATCTCCACGTTTAATGCGGTATTGATAGAAATAACCAGTTAAGTTTTCAAGGCCAAAATCAGTCGCAAGGAGGTCAGCTTGCCAAGTACCTCTAGGGCCTTTGCTTAGAGCGTGTTCAGCCAGCACCTTGTCTTGATTATTCTTATCATAGACAATGATGTCTACTTGATCAGCACTTGGTGACCAAAGTGTCACATGTGCCTTAGTACCATTTTCTTCTAGTCGAGCACCCAACTCACCATCATAACTGTAGAGGGCATCCTTTAATTGCCAGCTCTCAGATGTTTTAAAACTATCACTGCCCAAAGTGACCTTGTAAGGCAGATTTTCTGCAGCAAAATCACCTGTTAAAGTAGCTTTTTTAAGTTTAGCATCCAAGTCAAGCTGTTTAAGAGTGACACTGTTACCATCCTTATCCGTCACCTTAAGGTCTTTAAGAATATCCTCAGATGAGACCTCGTCTAAGTTGGTGAAGCTAAGTTCGATTTTGCTTGGACTAAGCTGCTGAACCCCAGTCAAACGCACATCCTTGACAAAGTAAGGGTTGGTGTAGACTGTCGGATCAGTATCTCGTACGAAAAGCTGACGAGATTTTTTCAAGTCACTAAATTTATAATCATTTGGTTGAATTTTCACATCATCTCCAGTTTTACTCTCATCTAAGAGTAAAAATCCTATCGATTTTGCCGCTTGTGTTAGTGGAATATCTAAGTAGGCACCATACTTACCATTCGGTTGGAAATTGACACCATCAGGCCAATTGCTTGGAGCGTCCTTAACATCACCCCAATACCAGACAGACTTATTGCTATAGTCGCCATCCGTACGGAAATAATTGATACGAACGTGGTCTTGAGGGATAGGTTGATAGCTGTAAACTTGGAAATCTTTGTCAATCCAGGCCACATTCATTTGAGGGCTAAGAATTTCCACTGCTTTATCCCCTGAAAGGTTCGTTCCAGCGGCATTATTAATCAAGAAGCTAAGTTTTTTAGGTGTTGAAGACAACTTCACATCTAAATAGACACCATAATCATCCTGTTTAGCTTCAGCAAATGAGGTTGCCCCTGTCGGCCAGGCCCCCTTCTGAGATGATGGTGTCTCAACATCATCCCAAGTCCAAAGACCAAGAGACGACTTGTCTTGACTTGGCAACTCTTGGAAATGCAAGCGAATAGTCCCCTCAGCAATAGGATTTTCAGACGCATTCGTAAGAGCTTGACTATTATTAGTACTTACTGTTTTTGGCGTGTTTTCGCTAGTTTCAGTTAGCTTGGTAGTCTCAGTAGGGCTAGTATTTTCTTCTGGAAGAGAAACTGGCTCATTTGCCTTGGAAACAGAGGTACTCTCAGCTGTTACAGGAGCTGCTGGCGTTTCAGTTACTAGACCACTGGTAGTAAGACTCGAATCAGCTGGTTCTACCTGTGTGCTTGATTCGGTCGTTGATACTGCTTCATCTGCCTTGACGACTTGAACAGCAGAAAAGCTCAAAAAAATAGCTCCAATGGTTACAGAAGCCAAACCTAACTTGTACTTGCGAAGGCTATAACGAAGGATTTTTCCATCATTAGCTTGAGTATTTCTTTTCATAGAAACTCCTTTTGTTAACGTTTTCATGTTTTTTAATATACCATTTAGCTTTCATTTATGCAAGCGTTTTCTCTCTTTAAAAATTAAAAAAGAGAGAACCATAAGATTCTCTCAATCTATTAATTATAAATAGAATAGTAACGCTTAATCCCTGCCACAATTGCGTTAGCTAAAGTC